>JAFAEX010000141.1 GCA_023423795.1 Chloroflexota bacterium
CCGCACGAGGCCATGAGAACGACACCCCTCGACCGGCTCGGGATGACGGGGTGAGGAGCGCCGCTGTGGCTACGCCTTGGCGAGGCCGCCGAGCATGGCGGCGCCGACGACGCCGGCGTGGTCGCCCAGACCGGCGCGCACGATCTCGACCGACCTGGCGGGGGTCGGCAACGCTTCGCGGCGGGCATGGAGCGTGGCGACGTCGAAGAGCAGATCCACGGCTTCGATGACGCCGCCGCCGAGGACGATCCGCTTCGGGTTGAGCAGGTTGATCGCCGAGGCCAGCCCGAGCCCGAGGTAGTAGGCGGCCTCGTGCACCGTTTCGGTGGTCAGTTCGTCGCGGGCGGCGATGGCCTTGGCCAAAATGCCGGAGCGGATGGCGGTGCCGCCCGGCGCGTCGGCGGGGTTGAGGTCGGGCACCAGGTCGCGCAGGACGGTCGGGCGTCCGCGCTTGATGTCGCCAAGCAGCGACGCGGTGATGGCGGTGCGCGAGGCGTAGGCCTCGAGGTGGCCGTGTCCGCCGCACCCGCAGAGACGGCCGCCGGCATCGACGACGAGGTGGCCGATCTCGCCGGCCGAACCGGCGGCACCGGTGAGCAGCCGGCCGCCCTCGACGATGGCTCCGCCGACGCCGGTGCCGACGAAACAGCAGAGGAACGATTCTGATCCGCGCCCGGCGCCGAAGGCCATCTCGCCCATGGCGGCGATCTGGACGTCGTTGCGGAGGGCGGCGGGAACCTTGAAGCGGTCTTCGAGCATTGCGACGATCGGGAGATCGACGACGGCCTGCGACAGGTTCGGGGTGCCGAGCAGGACGCCGGCGGCGGCATCCACCTGCCCGGCGATGCCGACGCCGATGCCGGCGATCTCCTTCGGTTTGGCCTTGCCGGCCTTGAGGGTGGCCTCGACGGCGTCGCGGAGACGGTCCATCACCGCGTCGGCGTCGTCTTGGGCGGAGGTCTTTTTCTTGGCGGTCGCGATGACCGTTCCGTCGTCGAGATCGACCAGCGCGCCGAGCAGTTTGGTGCCGCCGAAATCGATCCCGAGGCCGAGTCGTGCCGCCATGGTCGCCTCCCGGTAGACGGTGGGCCCGGCCGCCGCCGGGGTCGGCATGGTACGCGACGGGCACGGTGTTTGGGGCGCGAGCAACGGCGTGGGCGGAGGCTGCCCGGTGACCGGAGACTCGGGCCATGAAGATGAAACTGCCTGGTTGCTTCGCAAGCGCCGGCGGTGTCGCATCCGATCAGCCGCCGGCGTCGTTGCCGGATCTCCGGGAGAACCTGCGCTTGCCGCATCGCTCGTGGCCTTCCTTCGGCACGGCGACGGGCAGGCGATCGTGCGCGCGGCGGGATTCCTGCCGCCGCCCGGCCCTGGCGCCGGTATGCCGACGAGCCCGGGCGATACCGGGTGACGCGGCCCGACCGACGGGACCGTGCGGCTACACCGGCACGTCCACCACTGCGGAACCCGTCACCTCCGGTGCGAGCGCCCCGGCCGAGATTTCGGCCAGCCAGTCCCGGAACGGGGGCACATCCTCCGGCGCGAGGTGGAGGACGAACGTCGCCTCGGCCCCGTAGTCGATCGTCGCCGGCGGGTGTGGCGAGCCGCGCAGGAGGCGTTCGATGCGGCCCGCGTCGTCGTACCCAACCCGCACGGTGACGATCTCGAGCGGCCGCCGTTCCACGATTCCAACGGCCTCCAGCGCGCCGGACACCGCTTGACCGTAGGCGCGAATGAGCCCGCCGGTGCCCAGTTTGGTCCCGCCGAAGTACCGGGTGACGACCGCGAGGACATCCACGACGTCGTGCCGCCGGATCGTTTCCAGAATCGGCACGCCCGCCGTCCCGGCCGGCTCGCCGTCGTCGCTGGCCTTCTGCCGCTCGCCGCGCTCGCCGAGGATGTAGGCAAAGCAGTTGTGGTTGGCGTCGGGAAACTCGCGGCGGATGCGGTCGAGCGCCGTCTTCGCCTCGCCCTCGTCCGCCACGCGAACGAGGGTACAGATGAAGCGTGACCGCTTGGCTTCGGTCTCGTGCCGGCCGTCACCGGCGATCGTTCGTGGATAGGGACCCGATTCCGACAATCTGGCCTCCGAGCCGGCGGGCGCGTCGCCGGCGTGGTACGGCGCGTGCGGCGATTTCGCGTGCATCCGATGGCCGCCCTATCGCCCCATTGTGGCGCAGGCCGGGCGCGGAGCGGCGCATCGAGGTCGCACCGGCGTTCCTGCCGGCTCAGACCTCGGGCGCGACGAGGGCCAGCGGGCGCACCGGCGAGCCGGTGGCGCCGACGAACTTGAGCGGCGCGCAGACGAAGGTGAACCGCCCCGGCGCGGCCTCGGCGAGATCCTCCAGCCAGAGGTTTTCCACGATGTAGATGCCGGCCCGCGCCAGCAGCAGCAGGTGCCCCGGCAACCGCCCGAGTTCCGGGTCCGCCGCGTCGATCGGGTCCCACGCCATGTTGTCGGCCCCGACCGCCAGCACGCCGCGCTCGGCCAGCCAGCGCGAGGCATCCGGCGCGACGCCGGGCCCGCGCAGGTAGCGGTCCGGGTCCCGCCAGTGCCGCCCGTTCCCGGTGCGCACCAGCACCACGTCTCCGGCCGCGATCGCGACGCCCCGCCGGTCGCGGCTCGCTTCCAGCATCTCCGCGGTGATCGCCCGCCCCGGCTCGACCTCGTCGATGGCCAGCGCCGCCGGGACGTCGAGCAACACGGCCGGGGCGACGATCGGCGGGATCTCTTCGACGCCGTGCCGCGAAAACCCGGCGCGGGATTCCACCCCGGCCGCGGGCACGTCGCCGAACAGCCGTTGCCGGTCCGAGATGTGGCTCAGCGCGTCGATGTGGGTGCCGGTGTGGTCCTTGCAGACGATGACGCCCGAAGCGCTGCCGATCGGGTCCGCTCCGTCCGGCCGGAAGCCGTCGCCGTGGCGGGCGTGCAGGGAATAGAAATAGCCCGGCTGGTGCCCCGGATGGACCGGCATCGCCGCCGTCCGCGGTTGCTCCAGGTCGAACACCCGCACCCCGGGCCCGACCGGCGGCTGGGACTGGACTGGCATCGATCGTCTCCCGGCGAGCATCACGTCTGTGGGTCCTCAAGGGCCAGTTTACGACCGGAGGATCGTCCGGGTCGCCACGGTTCGGATCGAAGGTCCGGCGTTTCCCCGGTCGCGATGCAGCCGCGTTCGATGCGCGGCCGTCCACCGGGCGGCGCGTGGCGGACGCCGCCCGGTTCGGGCCGACGGAGGCCGTCGGTCAGCGCGCGCCGTCGCCGATCGTCGCGATCGTCCATCGGCCGAAATAGCGCATCGCGTGGCCGCCGTGGTCGTGCAGGATCGCCCGCGCCCGCTCCATCTCGTCATCGCCGTGGACGAGCACGTGGACGAGCGCGTGCCCATGCACGAGTTCGCGCCGCATCACCTCCACCTCGTCGAGATCGTCCCCGACGCTCAATCGCAGCCGGGTGAGCAACCCGGGGAGCCCGAAACCGCCGATCGGTTCCCGCAGCCCCTGGATCTCATCCGCCGTCACCACGTCGATACGGTCGCCGCCGAAACCCGCGTCGCCGAGCGCGGCCAACACCGGGGTCGTTTGGGATGGATCCAGCGCCGCGACGAGTTTGTGGAGCGGGTACGACGTCAATTGCCGCTTCGATGGGGACGGGGCAGCGACGACCTGTTCGCGTGACCCCGGTGCGGCGAGAAGGCGCGTCCATCGCTGCCGCGCCGGGCCCGGTTCGACCGCGCGAAGAGCCGTGCCGTGCGGGACCGATCGCAGCGAAAGCACCAGCAACGCAATCGCCACGGCGACGAGGTAGGGAATCAACACAACCAGCAGGGTGAGCAACCAGTCACGGACCATGGTGGACCCTCCAGTGTTGGCGAGCGTGTCGGAGGAACCGGGCGCCGGCGACGGATCGAGCGAGGTCGGCGGCGGCGTCAATCCACTGCCGCGACCGCTCGACCCGACTGCGCCGCGGTACGGACCAGGGGATGCAGGCCGGGAGCGACCCCGGCCCGGAAAGACGGCGACGGGATCGATCCGCCGCGGCCGCCACGACGACGGCACACCAGCCGGGGCAGGATGGCGACGCGGCGTGACGCGCCGCCGGCGGGGCAAGCGCCCGGCCGGCGGATCGCGGCTACGAGGAAAGGGCCGCCGCCAGCGCCTGGGCCGCCTGCGCGATGGCGGCGCGGCTCGCGTTGGTCTCGGCCAGGGCGTTGAGCATCATGAAGTCGTGGAAGACGCCTTCGTAGCGCACCGCCGTCACATCGACGCCCGCCTCGCGCAGCCTGCGCGCGTAGGCTTCGCCTTCGTCGCGCAGCACGTCGGCCTCGTCGGTGATGACCAGGGCCGGCGGCAACCCGCGCAGGCGATCCAGCGGCGCCAGAAGCGGGGAGGCGGTGGGTTCCGCGCGGCGGGCTTCGTCCGGCGCGTAGGCGTCCCAGAACCAGCGCATCGCCGCGCGCGTCAGCCAGGGACCCTCGGCGAATTGTTCGTAGGATGCCGTGTCGAACGCGGCGTTCGTGACCGGGTACAGCAGCGCCTGGAACCGGATCGCCGGTCCGCCGCGCTCCTTCGCCAGCAGCGTCGCCGCGGCGGTCATGTTGCCGCCGACGCTGTCGCCGGCGACGGCCAGCCGCTTGCCGTCCAGCCCCAGTTCGGCCCCGCGCTTGGCGACCCATTCCAGGGTGCCGTAGACCTGCTCGATGGCCACCGGGTAGTGCGCCTCGGGCGACGGGGTGTAGTTGACGAAGACGATGGCCGCGCCCGATTGGGCCGCCAGGTCGCGCACCAACCGCTCGTGGGTGCCGAAGTTGCCGAGTACCCAGCCGCCGCCGTGCGTGTACACGACCGCCGGCAGGCTGCCGTTCGTGTGGGCCGGCCGAACCACGACGAGCGAAATCTCGCCCTCGGGGCCGCCAGGAATGACGTGGGGTTCCACCACCGCCGGCGGCATCGCAACGGCGCCGGCCTGCGCCCGGTCGAGCACGGCGCGGGCGTCGGCCGGCGACAACGTATACAGCGGGGGACCGTCCGCGGCGACAAGGGCGTCGGCCAGGGCCTGCGCCGCGGGTTCCAGGACCAGAACGGATTCCGTCGCGGTTTGCGGGATGGATGCGTTCACGTTGGGCCTCCTCCGGGTGGATTGCCGCGGCGGTGATGGAGCATCGCCGCCGCGGCGTCGGTGCCGTCCAGTGCGGGCGGCTATGCGGGCGCCTGGGCGCGGGCGAGCCAGTCCTCGAGCCGGATCGCGCCGAGGTCCGCCCCGTTCAGCGGAACGAGCGATTGCTCGCTCGGCACCGCCCCGAAATAGGGCGCGGTTGCATCGGCGATGACGCGGCGCGGGTCGTTGCGCCCCATCAGGCGGCGGCGGATCACGTCGTCGAACCGGAACCGGTCCGGGCCGGCGATCTCGATGCGGCCGTTGAGCGGGGCGTGCGCCGCCGTCCGGGCGACCGCGCGGGCGACGTCGTCGGCCGCCATCGGCTGGAACGCCACCGGCGGGATGCGCACCTCGGCGCCGTCGGTCGCGGCGTCCGCGATCCCGTCGATGAACTCGAAGAACTGGGTCGCCCGGACGATCGAGTACGGGATCGGCCCCGACGCGATCAGGTTTTCCTGGGCGATCTTGGCCTTGAAGTACGCGTTGTCCGGCGATCGGTCGATCCCGACGATCGAGAGCGCCACGTGGTGCCCGACGCCCGCGGCGGCCTCCGCGGCCAGCAGGTTGCGGGTTGAGGTCTCGAAGAACGCCAGCACCGCCGCTTCCTCGAAGGAGGGCGAGTTCGACACGTCCACGACCGCCGACGCGCCGCTCAGGGCTTCGGCGAGACCCTCGCCGGTGAGGGTGTTGATCCCCAGCCGGGGCGAGGCCGGAACGGCCTCGTGCCCGTGCTCGCGAAGGAGGTTCACGACTTTCGATCCGATCAGGCCGGTTCCACCGATGACCACGACCTTCATGTTGCACCGTCCTTGCAGCGAATTGCTCTGCTGATTCCTGCCGATCCGTGCGGCAGGGCCGGAGACGACGGGTGACGGCGCGGACGACCCGGCCGGTGCGGCCAGCGCCCGCGCCGGTGGGCTCAACCGGCCGCGTCGATCGCGGCCAGGATCACCTCGGTGACGACCTGGGGTTGCGAGATCATGACGACGTGCGACCCGCCGGGAATGGCGACCGTCGCCTTGGCGCCGGCGCGTTCGGCCATGAAGGCGTGGAGCGCCGCCGGGATGTTCAGGTCGAGGTCGCCATAGACGAACCACGACGGGATGTGCTTCCAGGCCGGGTCGCCCGCGGCATCATTGAGCGCCGTTGCGGTGACCGGGCGCTGGGTGGCGCACATCCGCGTGGTTTCCTCGACCGGAACGTCGGCCGCGAACTGGTCGTGGAACTTCGTCGCGTCGATGTAGAGATCCTGCCCGCCGTCCGGCAGCGCGACCGGTGGCGCGAGCGCGGCCCCGAGCGTGCTACCCGGGAAGCGGCCCGACAGTTCGAACGCGGTTTCGCCGGCTTCCGGCGCGAACGCGCAGACGTAGACCAGGCTGGCCACGTTGGCGGCGTTCGCGGCGGCATCGCTGATCACCAGGCCGCCGTAGGAGTGACCGACGAGGACCACCGGCCCGTCGATGCTGGCCAGCAGGCTGGCGAGGTCGGCGGCGTCGCCGGCGAGGCTGCGCAACGGGTTGGCGGCCGAAACCACCGGGTACCCCTCGGCCAGCAGCAGGTCGATGACCCCGTTCCAGCTCGACGATTCGGCGAACGCCCCGTGGACGAGGACGACGGTCGGCGTGGCGTTGCCGGCGGTGGTGGTGGCGCCCATCGTGGCGATTCCTTCGTGCGTGCCGGCCACCGACGATCGGTCGCGCGGCGATGCGGCACTGGCGACGGCCCGCGACAGCCCGTGGTTGGCCGTCGCGAAGACGACGGCAGCCCCGGCGCTGCCAAGACGGCCAGCGGCGGTCCGGCGCGTCCAGCGAGGCGAGGTTCCCTGCGGACCGGAGTTGCGGTTCATGGTGCGTCCCTTTCCGAGGTCGATTGGCGGGAAGACGGGGTGCTGCAACACACGTCGATAGTGCGCTCCCGCCGGGGAGCGCACATCGGCAGAACTCCCCGATCGCGCCGGAAAAGGGCCTGAGGAGTTTTCCCCGGTTCACCCCGGGCGGCAGCTCAGCAAAGACCGTGGCGCACCGCGAAGACCGCCGCCGCGGTCCGCGATTCGACGCCGATCTTCTGCATGGCGTGCTGAACGTGGTTCCCGGCCGTGCGTTCGCTGATGGACAGCGCGGCGGCGATCTGCCGATCGCTCATCCCGTCGGCCAGGAGGCGCAGGACGTCCACTTCGCGCGGGGTCAGCCCGAGCGCTTCGGCGGTCGCCGGTGGTTCTCCCGGCGCGGGCGTGTGCACCGCCGCGCCCCGGGGCCGCGGGGTTGCCGCGATCGGACCACCCTCGGCGAGGTCGGCGGCCAACGCCATGGCTTCGGCGGCGGCGTCCGCCGGGGCCAGCGCCAGCCCCGCGTCCCACGCCCGGGCAAACTCCGCCGAAGACATCCGCGACCGAAGCGACGCGGCTTCCACCGCGGGAACGCGGTCGGGAGACGGGGTGGCCCCAACCGCGTCGAACAGCGCGGAACAACTGGCGAAAAGGCGGACCGCCGCTGTGTCGCGGCCGCGAGCCGTCGCGCACCGGGCGATCGATTCGAGCCCGTGCGCGGCGCCGACCCGGTTGCCCATTGCCAGGAAGGGGCCGAGCGCTTCGGCGTAGCGGGCCGCGGCGGCGGCAACGTCGCCACCGGCGATGGCGACGTCCCCGCGGTGCGCCGCGAGGTAAGCGATCTGGCGGCGGTCGCCGTGCTCCCGGGCCAGTTCGGCGGACTCCGCGAGCAGCTCGGCCGACCGGTCGAGGTCGCCGCGGAGCCGGGCCACGACGCCGAGTTCGGTCAGGACCGCGCCGCGCTGGCCGCGGTCGCCCAACGCCGCTGCCAGCGCCAGGCACTCTTCGAACCGGGATGTTGCGAGGTCGAAGTCCCCGTCGTCGCAGGCAGCTTTCCCGAGTTCCAGGACGATGTCGAAGACGCCCGATTCGTCGTCGATCGCGCGCAGGTGCGCAAGCGCTTCCTGGTAGGCGTCTGCTCCCGCCGCGTGGTTGCCCTGGACCCGGGCGACCATCCCCAGGTGCGTGAGGGCGTGGCCGATGCCCCAGCGGTCGTTGACGGCCCGGAAGACGGCGAGGCTTTCCCGACCCCGCGCTTCTGCCGTTGCGTAGTCGTCCCGGAAGCGCGCGACCGTGGCCAGGCAGAGCAGCATCTTGGCGATGCCCCGCTGGTCGCCGAGGCGGCGCCAGCCCGCCAGCGCCGCCTCGGCGTGGCGAACCGCCTGGTCGTAGTCTCCCTGGAAGGCCGCGAGGACCGCCGCCCCGGTGAGCGCGCCGCAGCCGGCCGCCGAGGCCGCGTCCACCGACGGCAGGGCAAGGATGCCCGCGAGCAGCGACCGCCCTTCGCCCATGTACCCACGGCGCTGCCAGAACCGCCACAGCGCCGCGGCCAGCCTCGCCGCGGACTCGCCGTCGCCCGATTCCATGGCCCAGTTCGTCGCGGCGCGGAGGTTGTCCTTTTCGCGGGCCAACCGGTCGAGCCACGTCGCGTGGCTGCCGCCCCACAACGCGGGTTGCGCCGCTTCCGCGAGGTCCAGGCACCAGGCGGCGTGCGCCCTCCGGACGGCCGCGGCCTCGCCGGTCGCCGCCAGCCGTTCGAGGGCGAACTCGCGCACGGTCTCCAGCATCTGGTACCGCGGTTCGCCCTCCGGTCCCAGGTTTGGCCGGAGCAGGCTGTGTTCGACCAGCGCGATGACCCCGTCGAGCGCGTCGCGCGGACGATCCTGCGCCCGCCCGCTCGCTTCGCTCGCCGGGACCGCGCCGATCGCCTCGGCGGCGTCGAGGGTGAAACCGCCGACGAAGACCCCGAGGCGGCGAAACAGGTCCTGCTCCGCCGCGTCGAGCAGGTCGTAGCTCCACCCGATCGTGTCGCGCATGGTTTGCTGCCGGAGCGGCAGGTCGCGGGCGCCGCCTTTGAGCATCGGGAGCCGCTGTTCGAGGCGACGCAGCAGGGCGGCGGGCGGCAGCGCCTTCGTCCGGGCGGCCGCCAGTTCGATGGCGAGGGGAAGGCCGTCCAACCGGCCGACGATGTCGGCAACGATCGGCTGCGTCTCCGCCGTGAGCCCGAAGTCGGGCCTGGTTGCCCGCGCGCGTTCGGCGAAGAGCCGGACCGCGGCGGACGGGAGGTCGTCCATTGCTGGGAACCCCGAGTCCAGCGCCAGCGGCGAAACCGGGAATTCGCGCTCGCCGGAGATCCGGAGCCTGGTCCGACTCGTGACGAGGAGCACTAGCGCCGGGCAAGCGTCGAGGATTTCGAGCAGTCGTGGCGCCGCGACCACCACCTGCTCGAAATTGTCCAGCACGATGAGCATTCGCCGGTCGGCGACGGCGGTTAGCAGGCGGTTCGCCAGCGCCTCCGCTCCGACGTCCCGCAGCCCAAGGCAGCGCGCGATGGTACTCACGACGAGACCGGGATCGCCGACCGGAGAAAGATCGACGAAGACGACGTCGTCGGAAAAGGCGAATGCGGCCGCTTCCGCGGCCGCGATCGCCAGCCGCGTCTTGCCGACGCCTCCCGGACCGGTCAGGGTCAGCAGGCGGATGGCGGGATCACGCAGCAGCGCGGCGACGGTGGCCACATCCGTTTCGCGGGCGACCAGTGGCGTCAATGGGCGCGGCAGCCGAGCGCTGCCGTGCCCAGTCTCGGGCGCGGCGACCGATTTCGTCTGGACGGTGGAGCCGACTTCCGGGAACCGTGACGCGGGCACGAAAACTTGCCCCTCACGTTCGCGCGCTGCACGTCGCTAGCGTGGGGGAACCGAGGAGACACGTCAACCGGATGCCAGGCGCAATCTGGCGGCGCCACCTCGACCCGGCGACGCGAACGGTGGTATCCGCCGGGCACCACCGGAATCGGGAGAGCGAGGCGCTCCAGCGCCGGTTCTGACAGGACGTCCGAGCCGGCCGCGTGCCGTCGGGTGCGCGGTACCGATGGGCGGGCGCCCCCTTCGCGGGACGTGGACGGCACGGCGGTCGCGCATGCGCGGTACGATGCGTTGCCAGTCGCGATCGGTTCGCGATCGGCATTTTTCCGACCGGAAATGTCGCATCGATGGGAGCGGGATGGACGGGGAAACGTTGCGCGCCGTCGAAGCCGGTCCGGGCCGGGTGGCGGTGATGGACCTGCTGCTGCTCGCGGACGAATCGCCCGAGCAGGTGGCCGGCTACATCGACCAGGGAGACCTGTTCGTGCTGGAGGATGCCGCCGGCGCCCCGCTCGGCGTCACCCTCGTTCTCTACGAACCCGACGCCACGGCTGAGTTGAAGGCGATCGCCATCCGGCCCGACCGGCAAGGGCAGGGCGTCGGCAAGCGGATGCTCCGGCAGGTCCTCGACGGGCTGCGGGAGCGGGGCATCCGCCGGGTGCTGGTCGCCACCGGCACCTCCAGCCTCGCCCCGCTGGCGCTCTACCAGAAGCTGGGGTTCCGCCTGTTCCGGATCGACCGCGACTTCTTCACCCCGGAGCGCGGCTACCCGGAGGAAATCGTCGAAAACGGCATCCGCCTGCGCGACATGGTCTGGCTCGACCTCGAATTTTGACCCAGTAGGCTCGCCGAACCGTCCCGGCGGAGCGGCGGGCCTACCCCTTGGGCCGCAGCGCCTGCGCCAGACCGTCGCCGATCAGGCCGAGCGCGGAGCCGGTGATCAGCACCGCCAGCCCGGGCCAGGTCATCAGCCGCCAGTCGAGCAGGAAGAAGTCCCGCGCCTCGGCGACCATCAGGCCCCACTCGGCGTTGGGCGGCTGCTCGCCCAGCCCGAGGAACGACAGCGACGACGCCAGCAGGATGTTGAGCACCATGTCGGCCGTGGCGTAGACGAGCGCCGTCGTCGCCACGTTCGGCAGCACGTGGCGGAACATGATCCGGCCCGCGCCCATGCCGCCCACCCGGGCCGCGTCCACGTACTCCTGCTGGCGCGCCACCAGCGTTTCCGAGCGCACGATCCGGGCGTAGGCGACCCACCCGACGAGGGCGATCGCGTACAGGATGTTGATCGAACCCGGTCCGAGGATCGCCACGATGGCGATGACCAGCACCAGGTAGGGCATGGACACGGTCACGTCCACCACCCGCATGATGAGCGTGTCGATCCAGCCGCCGGCGTAACCGGCGATCAGGCCCAGCACCCCGCCGACCACCACCGTGATCGCGGTCGCCGCGCCCGCGATGGAAAGATCGACCCGGCCGCCGTAGGCGATGCGCGTCAGTGTGTCGCGCCCGAAATTGTCGGTGCCCAGCGGGTGTTCCCAGCTCGGCCCGAGGAAGGTGCCGGCCGCGAAGTCCGGCTGCGTCGGGTCGAAGGGGCTGACCATCGGGTAGATCACCACGAAGGCGACGATCAGCCCGAGCACGATCGACCCGGCCAGCAGTGGCCCGTTCATCCGCAGCCGCTTCGGGCGGGTGGCCGCCGGGGCGGGCAGACTGGTCGCGCGGGAGGGGGAAAGGTCGAGGGTGGCGCTCATTCGTAACTCACGCGCGGGTCGAGCGCGGCGTAGCTCAGGTCGGTGGCGAGGTTGATCACCAGCACGAGCACACCGAACGTCAGCGTCACGCCCTGGATGATCGGGTAGTCGCGGTCGAAGATCGACTTCACGATCAACTGGCCGAGGCCGGGAATCGCGAAGATCGTCTCGATGATCGTCGAACCGCCGACGAGGAAGGCGAAGTTGACCGCCAGGATCGTCACCGTCGCCAGCAGCGAGTTGCGCAGCACGTGCCAGATGAAGACGCGCCGCGGCGTCAGCCCCTTGGCCCGCGCGGTCCGGATGTAGTCGGCCCCGATCGTTTCCAGGATCGCGTTGCGTAGCGACCGCGTCATGATCGACGCCACCGCCAGCGCCAGCGAGAGCGCCGGCAGGAACAGCGAATGCAGGTGTTCTCCGAATGTTTCGCCGTACCCCGCGACGGGAAACACCTTGTTCTTCACCGCGAAGACCTGCAGCAGCATCATGCCGATCCAGTAGGTCGGCATCGCCAGCGAGGCGAGGGTGAAGACGCGCACCACCTGGTCCGGCCACTGGCCGCGGTTGAGCGCCGCCCAGGTCGCCAGCGGCAGGCTGATCGCCGCCGCCAGCAGCATCGCGTAGATCGCCAGGAATAGTGTCGGCGGCAAGCGGTCGGCGATGATCGTCGCCACCGGCTCACCCCGCCGCATCGAATCGCCGAGGTCGCCGCGCAACGCGTTGCCGAGGAAGATTCCGTACTGCACCCACAGCGGCTCGTCCAGCCCGAGGTGGGCGTTCAATTGCGCGATGTTCTCGTCGTTCGCCCGGTTGCCGAGCATGATCGTGACCGGGTCGCCGGGCACGAGCCGCACCAGGAAAAACGCGAACAGCGAAATCAGGAACAGCACCGGAATCATCTGGACGATGCGGCGCAGGATGTAGCCGAGCATGGTAGACCCTTGGGATCGGGGCGGCGCCGGTCGGCGCCGCCCCGTGCGGTTCGGCTAGACGTCCGACCGCCAGGTTTCCCAGAGCCGGTAGTTGCCCGTGGGCAGGATGCGGAAGTTCTGGATCGCCGTGGTCAGCGCGGTGCGCCCGGTCGGGTAATAGAGGTAGAGCATGTGGGCGTCGTCGGAGACCAGCTTCTGGATCTCGGCGTAGATGCCCAGGCGGACCTCCGGGTCCATCTCGGCCTGCGCGTCGCGGACGAGCTTGTCCACCTCTTCGTTCTTGTACCCGGTCCAGACCGAATCGGCCCCGCCGTCGCTCTGCACCGCGAAGGTGGTCAACTCGTCCGGGTCGATGATGTCGGTGGTGTAGTAGGACTTGTTCAGGTCGTAGTCGATCGCGTAGGTTCGGTCGGAATGGGCGCCGGGGTCCAGCTGCTCGATCGTGAACGTGCCGCCGATCTGGGCGAGGTCGGCCGCCACGAGCTGCGCGATCTGGGCGGCGACCGGGTCGCCAGCGGAGAGTAGGATCGTGCCGCCGAACCCGTCCTTGCCGGCGGACCCGGCGACCAGCTCCTTGGCCTTCTCCAGGTCGTACGGGTACCCCGGCACCGAATCGTCGTGGCCGTACATGAGGGGCAGGTAGGTGTTCGCCGGCTGCCCCGCCCCGAACAGGACGTTCTGGATGATGACGTCCTTGTTGACGGCGTAGTTCATCGCCTGCCGCAGCGCCTTGTCGTCGAACGGCGCCCGCGTGGTGTTGATGCCGAGGTAGTCGAACCGCGCCACCGCGTCCTGGAGGACAACCACGTCCGGGTTCGCCCGCAGCGCCTCGAGCTGGCTGAAGGGTGCGTCGGTCGCGATGTCGAGTTCGCCGCCCTGGAACTGCAGCATCCGCGCGTTCGCGTCGGTCAGCACCAGGAACCGCAGCTCGTCGAGGTACGGCTGCCCCTCGATCCAGTAGGTCGGGTTCTTCTTGAGGACGACCTCGACCCCCTTGTTCCAGGAGTCGAACATGAACGGGCCGGAACCGACCGGCGCCTGCCACAGCTCCTCACCCTGCGCCTCGTAGAGCGCCTTCGGGATGATCGAGGTGCCGAACAGCGCGAGGTCGGCTTCGAACGGCGCCCACGGCGATGAAAGCCCGATTTCCAGCGTCCGCTCCCCGGTGGCTTCGATCGTCTCGACCGCGCCGAAGAGGAACGACCACTGCGAGCCTTCACTGTTGATCGCCCGGTCGAGCGAGAACGCGGCGTCCTCGGCCGTCACCGGCGAACCATCGTGGAACGTGGTTTCGCGCAGGACAAAGGTGTAGGTCTTTCCGTCCTCGGAGATCTCCCAAGACTCGGCCAGCCCCGGCTCCAGGCTGATGCCGTCCGCGGCGACCCGGACCAACTGATCGTAAACGAGCAACTGGGTCCAGATGCTCATATTGTCGGTGACGGAAATCGGGTCGAAGCTGCGCACGTCGTCGTCGGCCAGCGACATCGTCAGCGTGCCGCCGGCCTTCGGCTCGGCGTCCTGGGCCGAAACCGTCGCCGCCGTCCCGGGCAGCGCCAGCGTGGGCGCAACGCCGAGCGCGAAGGCGGCCAGGCCAGTCGTGCGCAGCAGGCCGCGCCGCGACAGCGACCATGCCCGCCACTGGCGAGCGGAGCGCTCGTCGCCCGCGTCGCCGCGAACCCCGTTGATCGGTGCCATGGGTCTTCCCTCCTCCATCGTCCGTCCGGAACACGCGCCCCTGGCGGGCGTCGGTAGCACCGGACACGGTCCACGACCGCTGCCCGAAGGCACGGCCCCACGCAACGCCGACGGCTTGTTTCCCGCCGGACGGGCGTATCCGTTGCCGCTGTCCCGGTGGCAAGGTTGTAGCATAGAGTCGCAATGTACACGCCGCAACAGGTGTGCGAGACTGCCGTGCTCGTCGTCCAACCGCCGGGTCATCCCGCTGGGTCGCCAACCGCCGGCCCCGAGGACGTCCCGGTGTTCTCGTGTGCCAGGAGGCCGTTCGTGTCGCTCCCCGTCGCTCGCCCGCAAACGCTCCACGACCGCTGGGTCGCCGCCGCGGTGGCGGATGCGTCCGTTCCGATGCCGGTGATCGAGGTCGGCATCCCCATGCGCGACGGGGTCGAACTCGCCGCCGACGTCTACCTGCCCGTCGAATCGGCGCGTCCGGCGCCGGCCATCGTCACGATCACGCCCTACGACAAGGGCAACGGGACGCTGGTCACCGCCGAGGCGCGCGCCTACCAGGAGCAGGGCTACGCCTTCGTCACCGTCGATTGTCGCGGCCGCGGCAAGTCCGAGGGCGAATGGCGGGCGTTCGTCCACGACGCGGCGGACGGCCACGACGTGATCGAGTGGGTTGCCCAGCAGCCGTGGTGCACCGGCAAGGTCGGGATGACCGGTCTCAGCTACATGGGCTGGACCCAGTGGGCCGCTGCTTCGCAGTTCCCGCCGCACCTCGCCTGCATGGTCTCGACCTCGGCTGCCGGCCGCTGGCAGCAGGAGATTCCCTACACCGACGGCTGCTTCCAGCTCTACTTCGGTTGGTGGGTCTACATGGTCCGCCGCCGCATCATCGAGTCCTACGGCCTCGGGCTGACCGATTGGGACGAGATGCTGCGGACACTCCCGCTCGAGAAGATCGGGGAGTTCATCGACCCCACCGGACAGACTTGGCGCGACATCATGGACCACGACACGCTGGACGATTTCTGGAAGGCCGTCCGCGTCGATGACGCCTACAAGGGCATCGACGTCCCCTGCCTGCACGTGACCGGCTGGTACGACCTCGAAGACCTGCTCGGGGCGTTCGCCCACTACGAAGGGATGATGGCCGACTCGCCGGCGAAGGACCGCCAGCAGCTCATCGTCGGCCCCTGGAGCCACGTCAACTCCCGCATGCCGCACGATTCTTACGCCGGCATCGACCTCGGGCCTGACGCCGCGGTGGATATGGACGCCGTCCACCTGCGCTGGTTCGACCACTGGCTCAAGGGCGTGGACAACGGGGTCGAGAACGACCCCGCGGTGCGCCTGTTCGAGACCGGAACCAACGTCTGGCGCGACGACGCCCCGTGGCCGCGCGCCAGCCGCGAGGAATCGTTCTACCTGCGCCACGGCGACGGGAACGGAGCCCTCGCCACCGAATCCGGCGATGCAGAACCGGCGCGCTCCTACCGCTACGACCCGCTCGATCCCGTGCCGACCCAGATCGACGTCCGCGGCTACCCGATCGAGGACGTGCCGCTCGACCTCGGCCCGATCGAGGCGCGGTCCGACGTGCTCACCTACACAAGCGAACCGCTCACGGAGGAACTGGTCGTCTCCGGCTGGCCGAAGCTCGAACTCTTCGCGTCCAGCGATTGCGACGACACCGAGTGGCACGTCCGTTTGGCCGACGTCGATCCCGACGGCCGCTCCCTGAAGGTCTGCCAGGGTTGCCTGCGCGCGTCCTACCGCGATTCGCTCGAACACCCGACGCCGCTCACGCCCGGCGAGGTCCACCGCTTCGAGGTCGAACTCTGGCCGGTCCACCACGCGTTCCGGCCCGGCCACCGGGTGCGGGTCACCATTGCCAGCAGCGATTTCCCGTGGTTTGCCCGCAGTCTGAACCGCTTCGGCCCGATCAAGGACCAGGCCGAGCCGCGCATCGCCGAGAACGCGATCCACCACGGTGGCGGGCACGCCTCGCGCATCCGCCTCCCGATCGAACGTGGCAATTTGCCGGGCGAAGCCGCCGCGTCTTGACGGCTCGGCCCTTCCCGCCGTCACCCTGCGCTTGAACCCGGTTCGCGGCACACGACGGAGAACACCGCCATGCGCATCCTGATCTCGGCCGATTCCGAAGGTGTCACCGGGATCACCGGCACCGACGAACTGCTCTACGGCAAGCCCCGCTACGAGTTCATGCGCCAGATGATGACCGACGACGTCAACGCCGCCATCGACGGCGCGTTCGCCGGCGGCGCGACCGAGGTCGTCGTCAACGACGCCCACTGGACGATGACCAACGTCCAGATCGAGCGGCTCGATCCGCGCGCCGACCTGATCAAGGGGTTCCACAAACACCTGTGCATGGTCGAGGGCGTGCAGGCGGCGGACGCCGTCTTCTTCCTCGGCTACCACGCCCGGACCGGCGACTCGGATAGCGTCGGCAACGAGACCATCCTCGGCCGCGAGATCGTCGAGATCCGGATGAACGGCCGCCCGGTCGGCGAGTCCGAGATCAACGCCGCCGTCTGCGGCCACTTCGGCGTTCCTGTCGTCTTCGCCTCCGGCGACGACCTGTACGAAACGGAACTGCGCGAGACGCTGCCGGACGTCGAGTTCGGCCTGACCAAGTACGCGCTGGACCGTTGGGCGGCTCGCTGCCTGCCGCCCGCGCGGTCCCACGCCAACATCCGGACGGCGGCCCAGCGGGCGGTCGAGCGGGCACGCGACGGCGCGTTCGCGCCATACCGTCTGGATGGCCCGGTCGAATTGGCCGTGACGTTCTCCAGCACCGCCGAGGCGCTGATGGCCTCGCTGGTTCCGGGCAGCGTCCGCGAGACGCCGCGGATCGTCTCGTTCCGCGCCGACGATGCGGTGGCGGCCTGGAAGGGGTTTTTCGCCGTCCTGCTGCTCGGCTGGTCCGCCACCGACGAGGTGTACGGGTAGGTACGGGAAGCGCCCGCGGGGGAAAGTACCCCCCC
>JAFAEX010000162.1 GCA_023423795.1 Chloroflexota bacterium
GGCGGGAGCGGCGCTGGTCGCCGCCGGGGCGCGGCGGGCGGCGACCGCGCAGGACGCCCCGCTCGGTACGCCGGCCGCCGGCGCATCCCACGAGGCCCATCCCGTCGATGCGTCCAACGGCGCGGCCGATCCGGGCCAGACGCCGCGCGGCTGGGAAACGTGGGAACCGGCCGACCTGACCGAACCGGAGGTCCGCTCCTCCAGCGGCGGCGAACTGCGGACCGACCTCCGCGTCGCCTACCACTACCTGGACATCGGCGGCTACCGGCTCCACCTGCGCGGCTACGAGGGCACCACTCCCGGCCCTACGCTGTGGGCGCGGCCGGGCGACGTGCTCCGGCTGCGCCTGGTCAACGACCTGCCGCCGAACCCGGACGCGACGCCGGCGGACGGCGACCTGCCGCACCACTTCAACACGACCAATTTCCACGCCCACGGGCTGCACGTCGATCCGGGCGGCATCGCCGACAACGTCTTCCGGGCGATGGAACCGGGCAAGGTCTACGACGTCGAGATCGCCATCCCCGCCGACCACCCGGCCGGCACGTTCTGGTACCACCCGCACAACCACGGCTCGGCCGACGTGCAGGTGACGAGCGGCATGGCCGGCGCGCTGATCGTCGAGGGCGACTTCGCGGACGTGCCGGAGATCGCCGCCGCCCGCGAACGGGTGCTCGTCCTGAACGAAGTCCTGTTCGACCACCTCGGCGGCATCGAGCGCTACGAAACGGTCTGGCCGGAGGCGGTGCCGCGCTTCCTCTCCGTCAACGGCCAGCGGGAGCCGGTCATCCGGATGCGGCCCGGCGAGGTGCAGCGCTGGCGCATCGTCCACGCCGCCCACGAGAGCAATTTCCGGCTGGCGCTGGAGGGACACCAGGTCCACGCCATCGCCCGCGACGGCATCGCGCTGCCGCGCATGGATTCGGACGACACGCTGGTCAGCGCGCCCGGCCAGCGGACCGACCTGCTGGTGCGGGCGGGCGAACCGGGCGCGTACCTGCTGGCCGCCATCGCCAACGACCAGGGCTACCCCTCGCCGACTGGCCCGCTGGCCCGGCTCATCGTCGAGGGCGACCCGTTGCCGATGGCCCTCCCGGATACACTGCCGGCCCCGCCGCTGCCGACGATCCGCGACGACGAACTGACCGGCGCGCGCACGCTCACCCTCTCGGTCATCGAGCCGGAGTACCCGCCCGCAGCCGACTACCAGGAGTTCCGGTTCCTCGTCGATGGCCGGGTGTTCGACCACGCCCGGGTGGACCAGGTGGTCGAACTCGGCGCGGTGGAGGAGTGGACCGTCGTCAACGACCACGCCGACGACCACGTCTTCCACATCCACACCAACCCGTTTCAAATCACCCACGTCAACGGCGAACCGCTGGCCGAGCCGGTCTGGCGGGACACCGTGGTCGTGCCCCGCCTCGGCAGCGTTACCTTCCGGTCGCGGTTCCTCGACTTCACCGGCCGGCTGGTGCTGCACTGCCACATGCTCAACCACGAGGAACTGGGCATGATGCAGGTCGTCGAGATCGTCCCGCCGGGTTGAACGCATCGCGCCCTCGCGACGGCCGATGTCGGCCGTCGCGAGGGCGCGGCTCGCCACCCCCTATGCGGTGACTTCCACGATGGCCATCATCCCCATGTCCGCATGGTTGAGGATGTGGCAGTGGTAGACGAACTTCCCGGTGAAGTCGAAGAAGGGGATGCGGATGACGACCTCGCCGTTGGCCGGCAGGTTCACCGTGTCCTGGTGGCTGACCGCGTCATGCGGTTCCCCGTTGACGGACATCACCTGGAAGTCGTTGATGTGGATGTGGAAGGGGTGCTGCTGGCCGTTGTCGTTGACGATGGTCCATTCCTCGATCGCGCCGAGCTTCACCGACTGGTCGATCCGGTTCTCGTCGAACAGCTTCCCGTCGATCAGGAAGTGCCCGTGCTCGTTGTCCTTGGAAAAGGTCACGGTGCGCTCGGCGTCGATCTCCACGGCAGCGAGGTCGTCCGGTTCGACCAGCGCCGCAGGCAACGCCGCGGCGGTCAGCGCCGATTCGTTGACGGTGACGGTGGCGAGGAGCGCCTCCGGATACTGGTCGCCTTGCTGGTCGTAGGCGAGGGTCTTCAGTTCGACCGTTCCCGGCGCTCCCCCCTGCACCAGCACCTCGTACCGCTTGCCCGGCGGCAGCACGAGGGTATCGTGGGCCCGGACGCGCCACACCGGATTGCCGTCGTCGGCGATCACGTGGAACGGGTGCCCGTCGAGGTGCAGTTCGTAATAGATATCGGCGCCGATGTTGGCGAAGCGCCAGAGTTGCGTTTCGCCGGCGTCGATCGCGAGCGACGGGTTGACCGCGGCGTTGACCGTTCGCGTCGTCGGCGCATTGCTGTCGATGTTCTCGGTCAGGATCGCGCCGTCCGTCGCCTGGTAATCCTTCAGGGCGAACGTGCGCTCCTCGATCCCCTGCAAATCGGCCGGCAACAGGTCGCGCAACCCCTCGATGACGATCAGCCCGCCGAGGCCGCCGAACACCTGGGCTTCGGTGTAGGGGTGGGCGTGCGAGTGGTACCAGAACGTTCCCGTGGGATGGTTGGCCGGGATCTCGACGACGTACTGCTGCGTCTCCCCGGCGTGGACCATGATGAAGACGTTGTCGGAGATGCCCTCGGGCGAGACGTGCAGCCCGTGGAAGTGCAGGTTGGTCATCTGGTCGAGCCGGTTGTCCAGCAGGAGTTCGAGGCGCTCGCCGCGCCGCAGCCGCAGGGTCGGCCCCACGAACGCCCCGTTGTAGACCGTGCCCTCGATCGGCGTCCCGCCGATATCGACCACCTCGCGGGTGACGGTCAGCGTCGTGCTCAGGACGCCGTCCCTGCTGACGATCTCCTCCGGTTGCGGAAACGCCGCCTGCGCCGCGGCCGACCGGTCCCCGCGCAGCAGCGCCGCGACGACCGCGCCGCCCGCCAGCCCCACGAACCCGCGACGGTCGAGCCGCGGCCCGTGGCCCGCGGCATCGCGCCTGCGCGTACCCCGATTCGCCTGAAAAACTTCTGGGCTGGAAATGGTGCGCGGATCGGTCATGACGTCCTCCTGCTCCGGCGTCTGCGGCGACGAGGCGGGGCGTGGAATGAGATCGGCAAACATCATACAGGCGCGGTGATTGCCGGCATAGCCATAAACCCCGAAGGGAACGACGGAAGTGGCTCAAAGCACCAACGGGGCCTTGGGCGACGGCCCGACGCGCAAGGAGTCCGTGCGCTCCGGCG
The DNA here is from genome assembly GCA_023423795.1 of Chloroflexota bacterium. Classification (GTDB taxonomy): domain Bacteria; phylum Chloroflexota; class Chloroflexia; order Thermomicrobiales; family UBA6265; genus CADCWF01. The sequence goes on from JAFAEX010000162.1 coordinate 3,256, forward strand.
CGATGGCTATACTCTCCCCATCGAATCGGATTCCCCACGGTCACTGGGCGATTCAGGATGAACCTGGACAGGAGGCACGCAATGGACCGGGACAACCGCAACGCCGCGGACACGCCGCACGACAGCACGACCAGCGATGAGTCCCCGATCCTGACCACGCGGCAGGGCCACCCGGTTCCCGACAACCAGAACACCCGCACGGTGGGCGACCGCGGGCCGGCGACGCTCGAGAACTACCACTTCATCGAGAAGATCACCCACTTCGACCGCGAGCGCATCCCGGAGCGGGTGGTGCACGCGCGCGGCGCGGGCGCCCACGGCTTCTTCGAGGCCTACGGCAAGGTCGGCGACGAACCCGTTGCCAAGTACACCCGCGCCAAGCTGTTCCAGGAGGCGGGCAAGCGGACCCCCCTCTTCATCCGCTTCTCCACCGTCATCCACGGCGGCACCTCGCCGGAAACACTGCGCGACCCGCGCGGCTTCGCCGTCAAGTTCTACACGGAAGACGGCAACTGGGACCTCGTCGGCAACAACCTGCCCATCTTCTTCATCCGGGACGCGATCAAGTTCCCGGACGTCATCCTCGCCCTGAAGCCGGACCCGGTCACCAACATCCAGGACCCCGAGCGCATCTTCGACTTCATGAGCCTGACGCCGGAATCCATGCACATGCTGACGTGGCTGTTCAGCCCGCGCGGCATCCCGGCCGACTACCGGCACCAGGAAGGCTTCGGCGTCAACACCTACAAGTGGGTCAACGCCGAGGGCGTCGGCGTGCTCGTCAAGTACCACTGGAAGCCGAAGCAGGGCGTCAAGTCGCTCACCCAGGCCCAGGCCAACGAGATCCAGGCGACCAACTTCAACCACGCCACGCAGGATCTCTACGAGGCGATCGAGCGCGGCGACTACCCGGAGTGGGAACTCTGCGTTCAGATCATGGAGGACGGCGACCACCCCGAACTGGACTTCGACCCGCTCGACGACACCAAGACCTGGCCGGAGGATCAGTTCCCGCTGCGCCCGGTCGGCCGCATGGTGCTGGACCGCAACCCGAGCAACTACTTCGCCGAGGTCGAGCAGGCTTCCTTCGGCACCGGCGTCCTCGTTGATGGCCTCGACTTCTCGGACGACAAGATGCTCGTCGGCCGGACCCTCTCCTACTCCGACACCCAGCGGTACCGCGTCGGCCCGAACTACCTGCAACTGCCGATCAACCAGGCCAGGCGCCCAGTCCAGACGAACCAGCGCGACGGCCAGATGGCCTATTACGTCGATAGCGCCGACACCAACGCCAACCCGCACGTCAACTACGAGCCCAACAGCCTCGGCGGCCTCCGCCAGGCCCCGCGGGAAAACCCGGCGCACGAGCCCTACGTCGAAGGGCGCGTGATGCGGGCGGCGATCGAGCGGACCAACCCGTACAAGCAGGCCGGCGAGCGCTACCGTGCCATCGAGGACTGGGAGCGCGACGACCTGATCGCCAACCTCGTCGCCAACCTGAAGCAGTGCCGGCGCGACATCCAGGAGCGCATGGTCTCGCACCTCTTCCAGTGCGACCCCGACTACGGCACGCGGGTCGCGCAGGGCATCGGGATCGACGTTCCCCAGCCCGTCGCCGACGCCTCGTCGCGCGGCTAGCACCAGGAACGGCGGGGCCGGTCGCGATCGACCGGCCCCGTTTTTTCGTCCCCGTCACAGGGCGGCGGAGAGGCAGGCGATGACCCAGCCCGGCGACATCGCGCGGCTGATGGCGGCCCACGCCCACGATCCCGGCGTGCAGGAAACCCAAACCCGCTACCGCGCCCGGCTGGTCGAGCGCTGGAACATCGCCGCCGGTTCGCGGGTGCTGGAGATCGCGTGCGGGCAAGGGGACACGACCGCCGTGCTGGCGGATGCCGTCGGCCCGGACGGGCGCGTCACCGCCGTCGATGTCGCCGACCCCGAATACGGCGCGCCGGTCACGCTGGGCGAATCGGCGGCGTGGCTGCTCGCCTCCCCGCTCGGGCCGCGCCTCGACATCCGCCTCGGCTGCGACCTCCTCGACCCGGCCGTTTCGTTCCCGGACGACGCCTTCGACGAGGCGATGCTGGTCCACGGCGGCTGGTACTTCCCCAACCTCGACACCCTCGCCCGCACCCTCGCCCGCGTCCGCCCGTGGGCGCGGCGGTTGCGGATTGCCGAGTGGGACCTCGAACCGGCCGCGTTCGCCCAGGTTCCGCACCTGCTCGCCGTCCTCATCCAGGGGCTGGTCGAGGGCAGCAACCCCGCCAGCGAGGCCAACGTGCGCTCGCCGTTCTCCCGCCAGCGGCTCCTCGCCCTGCTCGCCGAAACCGGCTGGACCGTCTCCGAGCAGGCCAGCATCGACACCGGCGGCCTCCAGGACGCCGGTTGGGAGATCGACCACACCCTGCACGCGACCCTCGCCGAGGCGGACACGCTGCCGCTGCCCCGCGCCGTCCGCGACCTCGTCGCCAGCCAGGGCGACATCCTGCGCGCGCTCGCCGCATCCCCGGATCGGCGTCCGCTGCCGGCCTACGCGCTCACGGCGGAGCGCTCCCGCCATTGACGGGACCCCGCTGCCGAACGCGGGCGGCGCCGCCCCGTTTGCGTTGACGGGCCGGGCGCTCACCGCGTAGGGTCAGGATGCCATCGCTCGTTGATGCCCACGGACGGGCGGGCGGCAGCGGCACGCGAAAGGAACCTCGCAATGGCGGCATCGCCAGACTTCCAGGGCGATTCGGGACGCCCGCCCGGGGCGCCGGCGGTCCCGGTCACGCTGCGGGTGAACGGCGTCGATCGCGACCTGCGCCTCGACCCGCGGACGACGTTGCTCGACGCCCTGCGCGACCACCTCGGGCTGACCGGCGCGAAGAAGGGGTGCGACCGCGGCGAATGCGGCGCATGCACCGTCCTCATCGACGGCCGGCGCGTCAACGCCTGCCTGACGCTGGCGATCATGCACCGCGGCGCCGAGATCACCACCATCGAGGGGCTGGCGCGCGACGGCCACCCCCACCCGGTGCAGGACGCGTTCGTCGAGAACGACGCCCTCCAGTGCGGCTTCTGCACCCCCGGCCAGATCATGTCCGCCGTCGCCCTCCTCGCCGAAGGCGGCGCGACCTCCGACGCCGCCATCCGCGAGGGCATGAACGGCAACCTCTGCCGCTGCGGCGCGTACGCCAACATCGTCGCCGCGATCCGGCAGGTCGCCGGGCTCGAAGGACCACCCCCGGCTCCCGGCGCCGGCGGCCGTCCGTAGCGACGCAGGAGACGCGATCCGTGCACCCCTTCGCCTACGACCGCCCGGCCGACCTCGACGCGGCGATCGCCGCCGTCGCCGCCGATCCCGCCGCCACGTTCGTCGCCGGCGGCACCGAACTGCTCAACTGGATGAAGGACGGCATCCGCCAGCCGTCCCGGCTGGTCGATCTCGGCGCGCTGCCGCTGGCCGGCATCGACGAGACGCCCGACGGCGGCCTGCGCCTCGGCGCGATGGCCCGCATGAGCGACGTCGCCACCGACCCAACCGTCCTCGCGCGCTACCCGGTGCTGGCCGAGGCGCTGCTGGCCGGGGCGTCGCCGCAGGTCCGCAATCTCGCCACCATCGGCGGCAACCTGCTCCAGCGCACCCGCTGTCCCTACTTCCGCGAGGCGACGTTCCCCTGCAACAAGCGGGAACCCGGCTCCGGGTGCGCCGCTCGCACCGGCCCGCACCACCTGCACGCCATCTTCGGCGCCAGCGAATCCTGCATCGCCGTCTACCCCTCCGATCTCGCGACCGCGCTGATGGCATTGGACGCGGTCGTCGTCGCCCGGGGTCGCTCCGGCGTCCGCCGCATCCCGTTCGACGACCTGTTCCTGCTGCCGGGCGAAACGCCGGACCGGGAAACCGTGCTGGACCACGGCGAGGCCATCGTCGCCGTCGAACTGCCGGCCGCGCCGTTCGCCGCCCGTTCCCGCTACCTGAAGGTGCGCGAGCGCGCTTCGTTCGCCTTCGCCCTCGTCTCCGTCGCCGCCGCGCTGGATCTGGACGATGGCATCATCCGCTCGGCGCGGGTCGCGCTCGGGTCGGTCGCGGCCAAACCGTGGCGCGCCCACGAGGCCGAGGCGCTCCTCGTCGGCCGCCCGCTGGATGCGGAGACCGCCGCCGCCGCCGGAAAGGCCGCCGTCGCCGGCGCGCAGCCGCTGCCCGACACCGCCTACAAGGTGAAACTGGCCGAGCGCGCCGTCGCCCGCGTGCTGGGAGAGATCGGAGGCTTGGAATGAGCGTCGCCGCGCCCGAAACCCGCGCCGGCGGAGTCGGCGCACCGCTGCCCCGCCGCGACGGCCGGCTGAAAACGGCCGGGGCCGCCCGCTACGCCGCCGACGAACCCGTCGATGGGGTCGCCCACGCCGTATTGGTGTCCAGCCCGGTCGCCCGCGGCCGCATCGTCGGGATCGACCGCGCAAACGCCGAGGCCGCGCCCGGCGTGCTGCTGGTGCTCACCCACGAGAACGCGCCGAAACTCCGCAACATGCGCACGCTCAACCGGGGCGGCGCGGCGCTGCAATCCAAGCCGCCGCTGGCCGACGACCGGATCGACTTCGCCGGCCAGCCCATCGCGCTCGTCGTCGCCGAGACGCCGCAGCAGGCGCGCTACGCCGCCGGCCTGCTCGCTCCCACCATCGAGAAAGAAGCACCCCGCGCCGTCTTCGACCCCGAGACCGGCCCGGTCGCCACCCCGCGCTCGGTGATGGGCGCCGCGCCCGACCACCGGCGAGGCGACCCGGAGCGGGCGCTCGCCGAAGCCGAGACCCGCATCGAGCGGACCTACACCACGCCGTTCGAGCACCACAACGCGATCGAGCCGCTGACCACCACCGCCGTCTGGGCCGAGGACGGCTCGCTGACCGTCTACGAGTCCAGCCAGGGCGTGGCGACCGCCAGCATGGGGCTGGCGCAGGCGCTGGGGCTGCCGCGCAAGAAGGTCCGCGTCGTCTCCCGCTTCGTCGGCGGCGGGTTCGGCAGCAAGGCGTGGTACGGCGGGCACGTCACCCTCGCCGCCGTCGCCGCCCGCCAGATCGGGCGGCCGGTGAAACTCCCGCTCACCCGCGCCCAGATGTACACCAGCGTCGGCTACCGCCCGGCTACCGTGCAGCGGATCGCGCTCGGGGCGCGCAACGACGGCACGCTGACCGCGCTGGTCCACGACAACACCAGCGCCGGATCGCACCTCGGGGAGTGGGCCGAGGCGAGCACCGGCTTCAGCAAGCACGCCTACGCCGTGCCCAACTTCGCATCGCGGGAGCGCACCGCCCCGCTCGACCTCAGCGTGCCCAGTTCGATGCGCGCCCCGGGCGAAGCGCCCGGCTCCTTCGCGCTCGAATCGGCGATGGACGAACTGGCCATGATCCTCGGCATGGACCCGATCGCGCTGCGCCTGCGCAACGACGCCGCGACCGATCCCGACAGCGGCCGCCCGTGGGCCGGCCGCCGCCTGCGCGAATGTTACGAACTGGGCGCCGAACGCTTCGGCTGGGCCGATCGCACCCCCGAGCCGCGTTCGATGCGCGAGGGCCGCGACCTGGTCGGCTGGGGCACGGCGACCGCCTTCTTCCCCAGCATGACCGTCCCGGCCACCGCAAAAGCGCGCATCCACGCCGACGGCCGGGTGACCGTCGAGAGCGCCGGGGCCGACCTCGGCACCGGCACCCTGACGATCATGAGCCAGATCGCCGCCGACGCCCTCGGCCTGCCGCCGGAGCGGGTGACGTTCACCCTCGGCGACAGCCGGCTGCCCTTCGCCTTCCCGGCCGGCGGCTCCTCGATGGCCCGCAGCCTCGGCCCTGCCGTGCGCGCCGCCGCGCGGGCCGCCCTCCGCAAGGTGGTCGATCTGGCCGTCCGCGACCGGGTCTCGCTGCTCTTCGGCGCGAAGCCGGACGAGGTCGAAGCCATCGACGGCGCGCTGGTCGTGCGCGGCAACCCCGCCCGCCGCGACACGCTGGCCGCCGTGCTGGCCCGCGCCGGCCTGTCCCACATCGAGGCGAACGGCCGCTTCGGCTTCGGCGCGGCGGCCGCGATGATGGTCCCGATGATGCTCGGCCCACGCCTCGGCGGCGCGGTGGGCAAGGCGATCGCGCCCTTCGCCGCGCCGACCGCGCCCGGCGAGTTCGGCGCGCAGTTCGTCGAGGTCCGCGTCGATCCCGACTTCGGCACCGTCCGGGTGACGCGCGCCCTCGGCGTTTTCGACATCGGCACGGTGCTCAACCCGGTCACCGCCCGCAGCCAGGGGATCGGTGGCATCGTCGGCGGCATCGGCATGGCGCTGCTGGAAAAGACCGACGTCCACCCCACCCTCGGCAAGATCGCCTCCCCCAACCTGTCCGGCTACCTGCTGCCCAGCCACGCCGACGTGCCCGACATCGATGCGCTGTTCCTCGACCAGCCCGACCCGGTCGCCAACCCGCTCGGCGCGCGCGGCGTCGGCGAAATCGGCATCGTCGGCGTCGCCGCCGCGATCGCCAACGCCGTCCACCACGCGACCGGCATCCGCGTCCGCGACCTGCCGATCACCCCGGACAAATTGCTCCTCTAATACAGAATCCGGCTGGTCGCGGCCGTTTCGCCCGTCCGCGACGCCGTGAGGACCCGGCGTCCTCCTGCGCCCGATCGCGGTTCCGGGCAGGGGAGGGCACGGGTCCCCTCCCCTGCGAACGACGAACGGATTCCCGCGCCAATCAACCGGGTTTCGTATGACCCGGGATTCCGGCGCCAGGTCGCTCACGCCGTCTTCACGTTCTTTCCGGGAGTTCTTCATCGCCCCGCCGCGCGATCGGGCGACCCTGCGGGTGCTCGGCGTGCGCGCCGCCCCGACCCCGGCCGGACGCGGCGTTCACGCCCCCCATCGCATCGGCCCGCGCCGCCCCAGCCGCGCGGAGCAAGGAGCACCGGCGTGGAAGGACTGGATATCGTCGCGTTCTGCGCGCTGCCCTCGGCGTACCGCGCGGTCGCCCACTGGGCAACCCTCAACCGCCACCGCCTGCTGCTGGTGGTCGCGCCGCCGGCGGCGGACGGCGAGCGGGCCGGACCTGGCGGCGATCTCGCCGCCCTGCTCCCGCCCGAGCAGGACGTGCTGGTCACCCGCCGTCTGCGCACGACCGCCGCGCCGGTCATCGCCGCATTGAAGCCGGATGTCATCGTCGCGGCGTCGTTCCCCCACCGCATCCCGGCCGAGGTTTCGCGCATCCCTCGCTTCGGCGCGGTCAACCTCCACCCACTGCCGCCGTGCGGTCACGAATCGAATCCCGACCGTTCCATCGACGGCGGCCCGCTCGTCGCCGCCACCGTTCGCCTGATTTCGCCGGAACACGACGCCGGTCCGATCCTCGCGCTGCGCGAGCGGCGCATCCCCGAAACGGGCTCCCCGGCGTTCGCCCGCGCGGCGTGGGCGCAGGTGATGACGGCGGCGCTGGACGACGCCGTGACGCGCGCGGCGGCCGGCGACCCCGGTGAGCCGCCGACCGGGGCATGGGCCGCCCCGTTGACCGACATCGAACACTGGCTCTCGTGGCCCGAGCCAGCGGCGCGCCCGCGAGCGGCAGCCGCCGACGAGATCGCGCCGCCGCTCCCTACCCGGCACGAGGAAGCGCGCACCGAATCGCCGGTCACGCATGCCGGGCGCGACATGGTCCCGGCATTGCCGCCCCGCGCCATGTCCGAGCCAGACGCCGGACCGTTGGCGATCCCCATACCCGACGGGTACGCCGGACTCGCCGCGTCGCGATAAGCGCACCGGCCACCGCCCGCGAACGGCAGGACCGATGGGGTACAACTGCCGCCGTGGGGCCGGCAGACGGCCTGGCGCGATCGATCTGGCGGGAGCAGGATGGGCGAGGGAATCGTGTTCGTGTCCGGCAACGCCGGCAAGGCGCGCGAGGTGGAGGCGATCCTCGGCGCGCCGGTGGAGCGGCTGCCGCTGGACCTGCCGGAAATCCAGGCGCTGGACGTGGAGGAGGTCGTCCGCCACAAGGCGCGGGAAGCGTTCGCCGCCGCCCGCCGCCCGGTGCTGGTCGAGGACACCGGGTTGTATGTGGACGCCCTCGGCGGGCTGCCCGGTGCGCTGGTCAAGTGGTTCCTGCAAACGGTCGGCCCGGCCGGCATCTGCACGATGCTGCCCGCCGGCGCACCCCGAGGCGCGACCGCCCGCACGGCGGTCGCCCTCTGCGACGAGCACGGGGTCGAGGTCTTCGTCGGCGACATCCGCGGCGAGATTACCCTCGAACCGGCCGGCTCCGGCGGCTTCGGCTGGGACCCGATCTTCCGGCCCGACGGCGCGACCCGCACCTTCGCCGAGATGGAGCAGGACGAGAAGAACCGCCATTCCATGCGCTGCGCCGCGCTCGAACGCCTGCGCGACCGGATCGCTGCCGGCTGACCGCACGCTTCAGATCCCGATCCTGGCCCAAACTCCGTCATCCCGAGCCTGTCGAGGGATCTCGTCGTTCTCTCGATTCGAGCGGCGACGAGATCCCGCGACAGGCTCGGGATGACGGTCGTTGACGGTCCCTGACGGTGGTTGACTCTATCGGAGCGAACATCGCGCTATCCCGACGCCGCGTCCAGTTCCCGCCGGAGCCGCTCCTTCAGCCACATCCGGGCCAGCGTCGAAGGCCCGACCTCCTGCGCCTTCGCGAGTCGGGTCAGCGCCGCGCGGTCGGTCCGGTCCAGGCGCAGCGTCAACCGTTGGGCCAGGTCGCCGCCGGCCGGACGGAGAACCGTCTGGATCTCATCGCCCGAGAAATCCGCGAGGTCGTGCGTATCCCGGAACGCCGCCTCCTCTTCGACGCTCGCGAACGCCGGGATGCGGCCGTGCGGCTCGGTTGGATAGCCAAGATCGACGGACGGTTTGGCGTGATACATCACAGGCCTCCTTCGATGGCTCGGAGGTAGATAAAGTGCTCTCGTCGGCTCGCCGGACGGGCGGAGAAGGCGTAGTAGGCTCCCATCCGGTTTGGAACAGGGCCAGCAACGACGGTCAGGAACCGGCCTGCCGCTGTTGGTCCCGCAAACGCAGACGGTTCTTGCAGCTCGCCTGAACCAGGGGGCCGCCAAACACGACCTCTTCCGCTTCGTCCGGGTTCACTTCATGCCTCTTGATATGCTCCCGATTCCACTCATCCCAAACCAGATACTCGATGCGCGGTCGGTCAAGCATGGCTGCACTCTGGCAGGAATGTCAGACAATGTCAGACGTTAGCCAGATTTCAATCATAGCGTTCTGCGTATGGAGCCGGCGGCCTCTGCTACACTCCGGGGTGAAACGCGAACATCCGTTCGCCACGGAGCGCGCCATGCCCCTCAAGATCGAAACCGGCCCCTTCGGCGTTCGTCCCGTCGTGCTGTGCGACCAGTGCGGCGATCCGATCCTCGACGCCCGCGACGGCAACTACCACTGGCAAGCGGAGGACACACCGTTCGCGGACGGCCCCAGCCGCCGCTTCGCCTTCTTCACCCACAAGGCCTGCTGCGGCGCGTTCGAACTGGAGCGCGGCGGCGCCGCGAGTTGGTTCGCGATGGAACTGGCCGACCTGCTCCCCGCCCTCGCCGCCAGCCTCCGCCTCGTCGGAGAGCGTCACTAGAACGAAGTCTTCTTATATGTGCCCCAATCCATCTTGACATTTCAAGAGACCACTCTCATCTTGGGTGAATACTGGCGACATCTGACGAAGGAGGTTGCAGTGCACTCGTCACTCGTCGAGAAGATCTCTGTGAGCCTTGGAAAGGCGCCGCGTCGAGGACTCCTTGTGGCCCTTGTTGCGAGCCTAGTCCACAACGAAGAACGGGTGGAAGCGCGGAAGTGCAAGAAGAAGAACGGCAAGAATCGTAAGAAGTGCCGATGCCTTCGAAAACACAAGGAATGCTACGACAACTTTGAATGCTGTAGCGGCGTTTGTTTCGTAAACTCCATTCTAGGGGGAACCTGCCGCTGACCGAACTCGTTCCCGGACCTCGGCGAGGGTCCAGCGGCGGGTGACGGCGCCGTCCTCGAAGACGGTCATCAGTTCGTCGCGGGCGGCGTCGTAGCGGTCCGGGTCCTCGAGCGAGGAGACCGTGCCCCAGCCGCCGTCCGCGGTGCGGACCAGTTTGAGGCGGCCGTTCTTCGACCGCTTGTTGGGGTCCGTCACCGGGTCCTTGGCCGCCCCGTAGGTGCGGCCGCCCACCGTCACCTCGCTCGCCTTGAGCGCGAACTGGCAGGTGTCGCGGTGGACCTTCTGCAGCAATGCGCCGCCGGAACCGACCGTCAGGTTCGCGGCCGACCAGCCCCGCTCGGCGATCAGGTCGTAGAGCGGCCCGATCGTGTCCAGCCCCATGCCGTCGCCCTGGATCAGGCGGACGCGCGGGTCGAGCAGCCGGTACCCCCGTTCGTTGGTCGTGCCGCCGAAGCGCTCCCAGAGCGCCTCCAGCGCCCACGGCACGATGGCGAACGGGTCGCCGGAATCCGGGCGGATCACCAGCGTCCCCTCGCGGGCCAGCACCATCGGGCGCAGGTCCTCACCCCAGAGGTCGGCGATCGCGTTGAACACGTCGTAGGAATCGCTGACGCAGGCGACGGTGCCAGCCGGGAAGGTCTCCAGCACCCAGCGGTAGGCGTCCTCTTCCCGGTCGCGGCCCCAGGCGCAGATAACCGAGTGTTCGGTGGCGGGGATCGAAAAGCCGCTCATGCCGCCGTCGTAGAACTCGGCCAGCATCCGGATGCCGGCGACGGTGTCGGTGCCGTCGAAGGAAAGCAGGTTGGCCGCCGCGCCGAACTCGGCCGTCTCCTCGGAGGACACGCCGCGGTAGCCGAAGTCGTGGCACGCGAAGCCCAGCCCGGCCGGGTCCGCCCCGGTGCGCGCGTAGGCCGCCCCGATGGCTTGCCGGATGGCGCGGCTCTGGGTGGCCACCGTGCAGGGGTACCAGACCTTCAGCAGCAGCGTCTCGAACCAGCCCGGCAGCCACGGGAAGCCGTCGTCGGTGTTCTCGATCGTCATCAGCACGTTATCGATCGGGACGACCGTCCCCTCCGGCACCGCCCTGATCCGCAACGGCAACCGCCCACCGTGGCGCTGAAGCAACGCGCGCCAGCGAGCGGGATCGAAAACATCGGCCCGCCCGAAGTGCGCCGTCCAGAACGCCTCGGCCTCCTCGATGTCGGCCGCATCGAAGACCGGGCCGGACAAGTAGCGCTCGAGGTACGGCTGGAGCCCGAAGAAAACCGTCTCCGGGTACGCGCCGCCGCGCGCCTCGAGGTAGCCGAACAGCCGCGTCAACCCCGGCGGGTAGAGGCGGGCGTGGCTGGCCTTGTAGGAATCGGTCATCAGCAGGGGGTTGGGCGTTCCCGCGCGCCGCTCTCCGGTCATCATCCCTCCTCACAATGAGTGCCGAGTGGCAAGAAGTGCCGAGCGCCGAGTTGGTGCTACGTGTTACGGACGAGCATCGCACGCTCGGGGCTCGCGTCTCGGCACTTCTCGCCACTCGGCGCTCAAAAATGTTCCAGCAACTCGGCGAACCGCTCCAGCACCAGCAACCGGCCGGGGCCGGGGTTGACGATCCCGGTCTGCTCCAGTTGCCACGTCGCGTGGTGGGGGATGAAGACGGCGTTCATCCCGGCCGCGAGCGGCGGGTTGATGTCCGACTTCGGCGAGTTGCCGATCATCCAGGTGCGCGCCGGGTCAAGCCCGAGTTGGGCGGCCAGCACGCGGTAGGACGACACGTCCTTTTCCGGCACCACTTCGGCGTGGCGGAAGAGCGGGCCGAGCCCGGAGCGGTCGATCTTGAGTTTCTGGTCTTCCGCGTGGCCCTTGGTCAGCAGCGTCAGGTCATGGCGCTCCGCCAGCCGGGGCAGCGTCTCGGCGACGCCCGCGATGAGTTCGATCTCCTGCGCCAGGATGCGCTCGGCGAACCCCAGCACGAGGTCGATCTCGTCCTCGTCGAGGTGCCGCTCGGCGAGGTGCTCGTAGCAATCGCGCAGGTTGGCGGCGAACGCCCGCGCGCCGTAGCCGCGGGTGGCCGCGTTGGCGCGCTCGATCTCGTCCAGCGCGGCCCGCGCCTCCTCGCGGGTCAGCGTCGAATGGTCGAGGACGTCGAGGAACTCCTCGATGGCGCGCTCGAAGTAGACGTTGTTCTCCCAGAGGGTGTCGTCGGCGTCGAAGATCAGGTGCTGCGGTTCGGTCGTTGCTGCTGCGTCCACACTGTTCCCTCTACCGGCTTGCGACAACGGTGCGGCATGAAGCGACGCCGACGTTTCATCCCGGCGGAGGCCGCGCCCGTTCCCAGACCATGGCTCGGCCGTCCTCAATCGCGTTTGCCTCGTGCAAGACCGAGGACGTACTTCGTGCCCCGGACGATCAACACCTTGGGGTCTGGCAGGCGCACGCCGCTGCCACCGTATGTGAGGTTGCCGCGCCCATCGTCCCGGACGTGGCAGTGCGCCCGGAACCGCCGAACACCGTTCGGGGCGAAACAATCGAACAGGAATGCGACCGCGCCAGGCGGCTCGTCGTTCGATGCCGGAATCCCTTCTTGACGTAACAGCAGGTAAGATACCCATCGACGGCATCGTTCAGGTGGCCGTCGTTGTTGAACCGTTCGCGCAATTCGTCCGGGGAGATCCTGACCGTGGTCAACCCAGCTTCCGCTTCGGGCGACCTCCTTGGACACTTGGACATGCTGTTGAATCGCAGCATCGACATCGCTCAGTTCTGGGACTGGTTTGTCGATGCCGAAGACGCGGTCGAGGCACACGGCAGCGAAGCCGAGGTGGAACTCGCCCGCTCCGTCGATCTGCGCTTTGCCGAGTATTCCAGCGGCCACATCGACGAGGTTCGGCTCCTCTTCGCTCTGGAGCGTGAGTTGGCGGAAAGTGGACTGGCCGGAAGGCGTCATCTCGCACGCGTGCGCCGCTCAGCCTAACCGACCAACGTACCGATATCTTCGGCGATTCTGGCCAATGGCGCGAGCGCACATCGCGCGGCCCGCGCTCGTCAGCATGTTCACTCGCCATCGAGCACGACGCTATCGCTTTGTCCGGCACGACAGCGCCGACGGGATGCCGGCGCTGCGCTACGCCGCCACGGCGGCGCTTCCGCCGCCCGGGCATTGGTGTGATGGTGCCATGCGGAACACAGCCTGCGTCGAGATAGTCCACCCCGGACGTATCTGCGTTGTCCGAGCGAACCCCGTGCGGCGGGCGTAAGCCGCGCATGCCCGCTCGCGCTGCGTCACTCCCCGGACAGCAGCAACTCGACCACCGCATCCGAGGCGGCCACGCCCGTTTCGCCCAGCACCGTGCCGCTGGCGAGCACGGTCAGGATCGGGCCGGCTTCGCCGGCGCAGACCGTCACCCCGGCGGGAAACGCCGTCGAAGGCTGGTACAGGATCTCGTCGCCTTCGACCCGCAGCGCGCGAGCGCACCCCGGCGGCGGGGCCATCGCGTCGAGGTCCGGCTGGCGCTCCTCGTTCGGGAGCAGCCACTCGCGCAGGATGCCGAAGTTGGCGTCCACCCCCGCCCACAGGTCGTCCTGCGTGTCGGCCTTCGGCATCATCGCGTAGACTGCCAGCCGCGCGCCGCCCGGGCCGCCGAACACCGCGCCGGCCTGCGGGTTGTCGGGATACTCCGGCGGCTCCTGCCCCGGGATCGCCACCCACCCCTCGCCAAGGTCCTCGGCCGCCGGCAGAAACGCCGCCGGGTCGGCCTCCTGCGCCACGGCGGACGCGGTCAAAGCGAGCGCCGCCAGCGCGGCGAGCAGAAACGGACGGGTGCGCGGCATCGAGCAAGACCTCTCGTCGGGCGACGACGCGCCGGGCATCGTCGCGCCCAGGATCGCGGATCGTCGGGGCAGCGTACGGGAGTCCGGCCGCCATCGTATCAAACGGCGCCGGAGCCCCGGCCGGCCCCGCCGTCGCACCGACGCAGCGCAGCCCCAGGCGTCACGCCGTCGAAATTCTGGAGCGGCACGAACCGCCGCACCGCCGCGCAAGACCACGAGCATCCGCCGCGCGAATGTCCGCCCCAGCGGATCCCGGCGATTGTCCCCGTCGGCCATTGACGAATCAGCACGCACGTTCTACTGTACGGACCCCCGTGCCGGATTGCCGGCGCGGCAGCCCAGCCCGGAAAGGGAATCGCTCGTGCCCGCCGCCGTCCACCACGTCCAGCTCAACGTGAAGCCGGAGAACATGGCGTTCTACCGGGAGATGTTCGCCGCCTTCGGCTGGCCGACGCTGGCGGACATGGCCGAGTACAACGTGCTCGGCGTCGGCGACGGCGCGGCAAGCGTCTGGATGATGCCGGCCTCCAGCGACCACGCGAACGACCGCGACGGCGTCGGGCTCAACCACCTCGCGCTGGCCGCCGATTCGGTCGCGGAGGTGGACGCCGCCGCCGCCTGGATCGCCGGGCGCGGCATCCCCGCCCTCTACGAAACGCCGCGCCACCGTCCCGACTTCGCTTGGGAAGAGGGCATGACCTACTACCAGGTGATGTTCGACACCCCCGACAACATCCTCATCGAAGTCGTCTACACCGGCCCTCACTCCGAGTGACGACGTGCCGAGTGCCGAGTGCCGAGTGCCGAGTGCCGAGTGCCGAGTGCCGAGTGCCGAGTGCCGAGTATGGTAGGCCGGTGCGGCTCCAATGCTTGCCGACCCGCCGACTTGCCGACTTGCCGACTTGCCGACTCCGTAACTCGGCACTCGGCACTAATCGGTGCGGCGCAGCCGGGCGATGACCGGCCGATGGTCGGAGCCGCCCGCATCGCCCAGCCACGCGGCGTCGGCGACGAAGTGCCGTGAGTGCCACACGTAGTCGACGCGGACCAGCGCCGGCAGCCCGAGGTTGCCCAGCGCGTGGCCGCGGTGCCCGCCGTTGGCCCAGCGCGTGGGCAGGGTGAAGCCGGGGCCGCGCCCGGCATCGCGCCAGGCATCGCGCAGCCCGGCCGCGGCGAACAGCCGAGCGATCGGCTGCCACGCCACGCGGTTGAAATCCCCCATCACGATGACCGGGCCCGCCGCCGCCGCGGCCTTCGCCTCCGCGGCGAGGGCGCGGGCGTGCTCGCCGGACCGGGCGTTGCGCGCCACGGCGGCGCGCCCGATCCGGGGCGGTTCCGGATGCACCACCATCACCGTCACCGGCCCGCCCGTCAGCAGGATCGTCGCCCGCAGGTCCGGCCGCCCCGGCGCGATCTCCAGAAGGCGCGCATCGACCAACGGGAGCCGACTGAGCAACCCCTTGCCGGGGATGCCCAGCCCGTGCAGTTCCGTGAACGGAAACGCGTCGGCCAGCAGCAGCGGCAGCGCCGCCGCCTGCCCCGCCGACACCTCCTGCAACCCGACCAGGTCCGCCCCGGAGGCGCGCACGCCGGCCGCCAGCCGCACCGGCTGCACCAGCCCGGCCGCCACGTTGTAGGTCATCACGGTCACTGTGCCGGGCGTCATCACGAGTGCCAAGTGCTACGAGCTACGTGCTACGTGCTACGCGCCGAGTGCCGGTAGAGCGTCCCCGGTGCAGAATGCGATGATGCGCGCCCGGCACTGTACCCGACCGACGCCGTCAATCGCCCCGCTCCTGGCACGTAGCACGTAGCACGTTGCACTCGGCACGTTGCACTCGGCGGGAGGCGCGCGTGGAACCGGATCTGTCGTTCCACCTGCCGATGTATCTCGAATTCGGCGCGACCATGCTCTGGGCGCTGACCGGCTCGCTGGTCGCCGCCCGGCGCGGCTACGACGTCGCCGGGCTGATGGTGCTGGCCGTCATCAGTTCCGCCGGCGGCGGCCTGCTGCGCGACGGCATCTTCATCAACCAGGGGCCGCCGCTTTTCCTGCGCTCGCCGGTGTTCATCTCCATCGCGGTCGGCACCTCGTTGGTCGTCTGGGCGGTCGGGCACCGGTTGGACCGCGTGCGCCACTTCGAGCGGGCGATCCTGCTGCTGGACGCGGTCGGCATGGGCGCGTTCTGCCTCGTCGGCCTCCAGATTGCGCTGCGGGCCGGGCTGGCGCTGCCGGCGGCCGTCTTCGTCGGCGTCGTCAACGCCGTCGGCGGCGAAGTCCTGCGCGACGTGCTGACCCGCCGCGAACCGACCATCTTCAAACCGGGCATCCCCTCGGCGCTGGCCGCGCTGGCCGGATGCCTCACCTTCCTCGCGCTCGTCTTCCCGCTGGGCCTCCCCGGCGACGTCGCCGGGCCGATGGCGGTGGCGACCGTCTTCCTGATCCGCGCCGTCGCGCTGCGGTACAACGTGCGGACCCGCCCGGCGCTCGGGTACGCCGAACAGGCATAGGCGCCGTCGCGACCCGGCGGGCGAAGGGGGTGCCGTGCTGCAAACCGTGCTGGTGACGCTGCCGATCGGGATCGGCGTCGCCGTCAACCCGCTGGCCATCGCCGCCGGCATCGTGTTGCTGGGCGGCGACGACCCGCGCGGCCGGGGCGTGCCCTACCTTGCCGGCTGGCTGCTCGGGCTGGCGCTGCTGATCGTGGTCTCGGCGTCGGTGGCCGGGTGGCAAGCCGCCTCCCGCGGCCCGGAAACGCGCTACGTCGTCGAGGTCGGGCGGATCGCGGCGGGCGCGGTGCTGATCGCGGTCGCGGCCTGGACGCTGCTCCACGCCCGCGGCGGCGCGCCCGCCCCGCCGCGCTGGCTGGAAGCGCTGGACGCCTTCGGGCGGGGCCGCGCCCTCGGCCTCGGCGGTTTTTTCGCCGTCGTCAGCCTGAAGAACCTGCTGCTGGTCGCCGCCGCCGGCGCAGCCATGGGCGCGTCCGGGCTGCCGCTGCCTGCCCTGCTGGTGGTCGGCGCCGCCTTCCTCGCCGTCTGCGCCGTCGGGCTGATCGCGCCGCTGCTGGTGCGGCTGCGGGGCGGACCGCGCGGCGCGGCGCTGCTCGAACGCTGGCGGGCGTGGCTGCTCGCCCACGCCAACACGCTCACCGCGGCAACGATGCTCCTCCTCGGCGTCCACCTCATCGTCAGCGCGCTGGCCGAACTGCACTGACCGCGCCGCGCCGCCCGCGTCTCCCATAATGGTCCCGTCACCGGCGGGGCACGCCGGACACGCCGACGCGGGCACGAGGCCGGAAACGGGGGACGGACGATGGACCAACGGGCCAGGGCGCTGGTGCTGGACAACGTGCCGTGGCGGGCCGGGATCAACCCGCTGGTCGTCCTCGCCGAGGGCGTCGTGCTGCTGGTGATCGGGCTGTTCGCCCTGTTCCGGCCTGAGGAAACGCGCGACGCCATCCGCGTGCTGATCGGGCTGGCGCTGCTGCTGCTGAGCGTGCAGCAGATCGGCTACGGCTTCGCCCGCGCCGCCCATCACTCGACGCCGTTCCGGATGCTGCGCGGCGGGATCGGCGCGACCATCGGCGTGCTGGTCGTCACTCAGCCCCTCTTCGGCGACCTTTCGGCGGCGGCGGCGCAAGCCATCCTCGGCGTCGGCATGCTGGTGGTCGGCATCATCGGGTTGGCCGGGGTGCTCTTTTCCCGCACCGCCGACGGCGCGACGATCGAGGCGGTGATTACCTCCGCGCTGACGATCGCGTTCGGGCTCGTGCTGCTGTTCGGCGAGGCCGGCGGCGGGGCGCGCCTGCTCGGCGGGGTCGCCGCCATCGGCGGCGTCGGCCTGCTGCTCTACGGCCTCGTCCTGCTGCGAGGCCGCGCCGGGACCGGCGGCACGACGCCGGTCGTTCGCGGCTAGGCCAGTTCCTTGCCCGCGCGCCGTACCCTCACCCGCCGCACCGTCGGCCCACCCGCGCCGGCCGAGAAGACGGACTCCGGCCCGGAAGGCGCCATCGCCCCAGGCTCGCCCACCTCCTCGGGCGCCCCGTCCGCGCCGGCCGAGAACGAGGACACGACGAACCCGAACGAACCATCGGCCGCCAACGGCGCTGGCGGTACGGGCGAAACGGACGGCACGCCCGCGTCGGCGACCACCCCCACGGCCAGCGCGGAGGCGAACGACCGGCGCGGCCTGCCGTGGCGGGACCTGGTATCCGACCTGCGGACCACGTTCACCGCGGCGAACCCGCCCGGGCTGGCCGCCGAGGTCGCCTACAGCATCGTCTTCGCGCTGCCGTCGCTCATGCTGATGCTGGTGACGATCGCGGTGCTCGCCGACGCCAGCACCGGCTCGGCCATTTCCGCGGCGATCGAATCCGCCATCCGGCGGCAGGCCCCGGCCGAGATGCAGCCGTTGCTCCTGTCGATGGTGGAAACCGCCTCGGAGCGGGCCGCCGCCACCGCCCCGACGGTCGGGGCGGCCCTGTCTTCGCTGATCGCCCTCTGGATCGCCGGCGGCGGGTTCGCCGCGCTGGCCGGGGCCTGCGCCCGCGCCGGCGGCCGGCCGGACACCCGCCCGTTCCTCGTGCGGCGGGCGCTGGCCGCCGGATCGGTGCTCATCCTGGTCGTGATGCTGATCGTTTCCGTCTTCCTGTTCATCTTCGGCGAAGCGATCGGCCGCCAGATCGGCCAGGAGTTCGGCGGCGAGGAGACCTTCGCCCGGGTCTGGAACGCGTTGCAGGAACCGCTCGGGCTGGTCGTGGTGACGGCCACGCTGCTGTTCATCTACCGGGTCGGGGCGGGCGTGCGCCGGAGTTGGCGCTGGCTGCTGCCGGGCGCGCTGCTGGTCGCCGTGCTGCTGTTCCTGCTGATGCGCGGATTCGGGCTCTACCTGCGGCTGCTCGACCCCGGCAGCGCCTACGGTCCCGCCGGCAGCCTGGTGGTCCTGCTCTTCTTCGTCTACGCCAGTTCGTTCGTCATCATCGCCGGCGCGATGCTGTCCGCCGTCCTCGGTCGCCGGTACGATTCTCCGTAGTGGTGCTGGGCGCCCCGGTGATGTCGGAGTGTCGGCAAGCGGGCGCACGCGGTGGCTGGCACACTCGGCGTAGCACGTAGCACGTAGCACGTAGCACGTAGCACCGCGTCGCGTGGGGAGGAGCATGGCGAAGTCGAGGACGGCGGCGAGGGGTTCCGCAACGCCCGTTACGCGAACCGAACCGCGAACGCGACGGATCGGGTGGTGGCAGCGCCCGCTGACCTGGCTGCTGCTGGTGCTGGCGTGCCTCGCCGTGCCCGCCGCCGTGCTGGCCGGCTGGGCGCGCTGGGACCTGCTCGATGCCGACCGCTACGTCCGCACCGTCTCGCCGCTCGCGGCCGAACCGGCGGTGCAGGACGCGGCCATCGCCATCGCCAACACCGCGTTCAACGCCAGCGTCTCCGGCGGCAACGCGGGCGGCGCGTCCTCCGGCGACGAGGACGCGATCGCGCTCGCCGCCACTCCCGCGCCGGCCGCCGCCACGCCGCTTCCGGGCGCGACGCCCGCCGGCGAACGCGCCGCCCCGGATCCGTCGGCCGGTGATGGTCAACCGGCCGACGTGCCGCCGCCGCCCGTGCTGGGCCAGCGCTCGGCCGGCGGCATCGCGCGGGCAGCCGGCCGCCGGGCCGCCTCGGCGGCGATCGCGGCAACGGTGCGCTCTTCTGTCTTCGCCGAAGAGTGGGACAGCGC
>JAFAEX010000261.1 GCA_023423795.1 Chloroflexota bacterium
CCCCCCCGGGGTGCTTACGGGGCCCCGGCCCGGGGTGGCCCGGGGGCCCCCCCCTACGACCGCACGGCGCTACGGGTGGGCGAAGCGGCAGTGACCAGCCGGATTTCGTATGAATCGTCTCGGAGACCGCCGCCTTCAGTGAGCGAAGGACACGCGGACGCGGAGCGATCGCGTCCTCCGCCGGGACACGATACGTTCGGCCGCTCATGGCAGGCACGTTGACGGCGTGTATCCTGCGATCGCTGCCCCGCCGCGGGAAGATGCGGCCGGGGCGACGAGACCGGTTGCCGCGCGCGATCGCAGGTGGCGCACCCCGATGATCCGGGGGTGACCGACGACGCCCTCGATGCCCGGCTCGCCCCGGCCGAGCGCCGGGCAGTGGCGCCGGCCGGCTTACCGGCGAACCCGGCGCGGTCAGTGAAGCGATCCCGGTCGTTGAGGCGTAACGGGTTCGGCGGCGCGTTCGCGTCGAAACGAGGTCGCCCAACGGCACCGGGTTGCTGGCGAGGTCCGGGCTCACGACCAATGACCGTTCATGCAACGCGCCGGATCGTGTGCTACAGATGTGTCGAGCAATCCGGTTTCGTGGAGGACGATGGAATCACTGGGAACGGGTCGCGGCGCGGTGAGGCGCGCCGCGGTCCGGGAGAGACGGGGATGACCCTGTTCGAGGTAACCGTCAACGCGTCGGTTGCCGCCGCGCGCGCCGCGAACGACGCCCCGTTCGGCGTCGAGGACAACTTCGCCCGCGTCGCCCGCTCCGACCGCATCTGGGCGTGGGCTACCCGCCGCTGGGGCGACCGTTTCGTGGCGGCGATGGCGACCCGGATCTTCGGGGTGCCTGCGTAGCGCGCGCCCTCCCGGCACGGAATCCGAACCTTTCACCGTCGCCGCCCGATGCGGAGCCTATCGCCGCCATTGCCACGGCGGGGCCGGCAGCAGGGCGACCTCGGCGCGCCGCCGCAGGTGGAGCGCGACCCGGACTGAAAGGCCGAGCAGCAGGAAAAGGATGACCGAGAGCAGCGCGAGGTCCACGGCGGTCACCAGCGGCAGGAGTTGCGGCGACAGGACCGAGCGCACGCCCCAGACGGCAAGGATCAGCCCGCCGACGCCGAGCAGCAGCGAATCGATCGCTTGGGTGAACAGCGACATGGTGCTGGAGGCGGCGACCAGCACCACCAGCAGGACGGTCAGCACCGGCAGGTAGGTCGGCCGCCGGAACGTCAGGTTCTGCACCTGCTGGATGCCGAAGCGGTCGGTGAGGGCGGCCGCGCGCGACACCTCGACCGATCGCGGCGGCTCCATCGCGAATTGCACGAGTTGGTTCTGCAGCGTCACGGCGAAGCCGCTGCCCTCGCCGGGCGGGGCGGCGATGGGCGGCACGCCGTCCGGGGTCGTGCGCTCCGGCCCGGTCGGGACCGGGACCGGGGTCGCGACTGCAAGCGAGAGCGGGGTTTCGGCGGAGGGTTCCATGCCCGGCGGCGGCGCGCCGAACCCGAGCCGGATGCGATACGTGTCGAACGGGTAGCGCGTGGGCGTGCCGCGCACCGGCAGTTCGACCTGTTGCGAGAAGATGGATTCTCCTTCCGCCAGCCGAACGAACACGAACGGGGAGATGCCGCGCCGGTCGGAGGCGTCGTCGTCGAGCGCCACGAGGGTGAGGCGGCTGGCCGGGCATTGCCCGAGGCAGGTGCGGTTGCCGGAGACCGCCAGCACCAGCGCCCCGGCTGCCTCGTCGAGGTCGATCACGGCCACGCTCAGGGTGTTGCCGGCGACCGGATCGGCGGTGCTGGCGGCGCCGATCGGATTGCCGGTGCGGAGGTCGTACACCACGCCGCGCCGACCGCCCAGTTCGTCGATCATGCTGCCGGCCACGAACGGCAGGGAGCCGACGGTGAGGGCGATCAACGCGACGGCGGCGATCAACGCCGGGACGTAGCGGCGCGGATCGGGTTTGCGGCCGGCCGCCACCGGCGCCGTCGGCGGCGCGGCGATGGCCGGGCGCTGGCGGACGATGACCCGCTTCCCGACCCGCGGGCGTGGGTGGGGCCTGCCCGCGTCGCCGGGGTTATCGAGGTGTCCTCCCACGTTCGGACTGGCTCCTTTCCTTGCGAGCGGGTTCTTGCGCGGGTGCGGGTTCGGCGGGTGATGGCGGCAGCCTGATTTGCCCGGCCGGGAACGACCCCCGGGGATGCATCCCCGGGCTACACCAATGTGACCCCTCCGGGGCTGGGAACGGGTGATGCGGGCCGCGACAGCCCGCCGGCGGATCATGGGTTTCTCGATTACCCGGCCGCGGTGCTCCCGGAACGCGCCGCGGCCGCTGTCCGAGGTCGGGTGCGCGGCGCTCCTGAAGATGGGAACGGTCGCGACCGGAACGGCCCCGCAGGTTGCGTTCCCGCGCGAGATGGACGCGTCCGGCACGGGATTCCGGGCGCCGAGGGTGGGAGGGGGCGCGAATAAACCCCGGTTCGGTCGTTATGCTGCGTACGTACGCGACCTTCCGCGATTGAATCAACGCCGAATAGAGACCGAATAGATACCGAAAAAACGTCAGGGCCGGGGATGATGGCGCTTGCGTCATCGACGCAGGCGCCCGCTGCGCCCGCCCAGGGCGATTGCTCGGGCTACGCAGACGAAACCCCTTTGGGGTTGGGACCGGCGACGGGGCAATCGTACTCAGCCCCAGTGACACGAAATCCTGCTATTCGCTGCCGTTTCGCCTGTCCGTGACGGCGTGCGTTCGTAGGGGAGGGAGCCGGGTACGGACGCGGGAGGGCACGGGTCCTTCCCCTACGAACGACGAACGGATTCGCGCGCCAACCAGCCGGATTTCATATGAGACCGGGATCACGATTGGGTGCTGCCGATGAGGCTCCGATGCGGGCGGATGGACGGGCGTTGGACCCGCTCCCGCGGGCGATGCCGGTGGATCGATGGGCCATCGTCCAGATTCCGGGTCAGGCTCCCAGTTGGCGGGCGAGGTCGAGGAAATCTCGCGCGACGAGCTCGAAATCGTGCTCCGGGTGGAGGTCGCGGGCTTGGCCGGGACCGTGCTCGGTTGGGCGCGGGACGAAAGCCGTCCGCAGGCCGCAGGCGGCGGCGGCGGCGAGGTCGTCGTTGTGGGCGGCGACCATCATCGCCTCGGCGGGCAGGACGCCGGCGGCGGCGACGCTGCCGAGGTAGGCGGCCGGCGCGGGTTTGTAGGCCCGCGTGACTTCGGCCCCGAGGATGGCGTCCCACGGCAGGCCGGCGCGCTTCGCCATGTCGAGCATGAGGGCGATGTTGCCGTTCGAGTTCGGCGCGATGACGAAGCGCGCCGTCAACCGGGTCAAACCGGGAACCACGTCCGGCCACGGGTCCAGCCGATGCCAGGCGAGGTTCAGTTCGGCGCGCTCGTGGTCGGGAAGCGCCGCCAGCCCGTAATCCGGCAGCAGCCGGTCGAGCGATTCCCGGTGGAGCACGTCGAGGGTGGTCCAGGGGCGGGCGCCGGTGCGAATGGGGTCCATTTGCGGCTGGTATTGCCCGCGCCAGGCGTCGGCGAACGCGGCCCAGTCGATGCCGGCGATGCCCAGCCGGGCAGAAAGCGCCTCGCCCTCGCGGATGACGCCGGAGCGCCAATCGACGCAGGTGCCGAAGACGTCGAAGAGGAGCAGTTTCGGCGGGCCGGCGGGCGGCATGCGGGAGGTTCCTTTCGCGCGGGATGCAAACCGCTTCGTCAATTCGACGCCCCAAACCCACCCGCTCGCTCCCCGTCATCCCGAGGGTGGCGAGAGACCTCGTCCATTCCCGTTGGCAATCACGACGAGATCTCTCGCCAGCCTCGGAATGACGGGCGTGGGCGCTCGGAATGACGGGTTGCAACCGGATCGCCGGCGTTATGCCGAGAGCGCCGCGAGCCGGAGGGCGGCCTCGTTGTGGGAGGCGACGACGCGCGGCAGGTCGAGGGTGACGACTTCGCCGCCATCGACGACGAAGCGGCCCTCGACGACGGTGTGGCGGGCGCGGGTCGGGGCGCAGAAGACGGTGGCGGCGACCGGGTCGGAAAGGCCGCCGGCGTAGGCGACGTCGTTCAGGTCCAGCGTGAAGAAGTCGGCCCGCTTGCCCGGTTCCAGCGAGCCGATGTCGGCGCGGCCGAGGATCGCCGCGCCGCCGAGGGTGCCGAGTTCGAGGGCCTGGCGGGCGGTCATCCATTCCTGCTCGCGCAGCGGATGGTCGGAGGAGAGGAGCGTGCGCGGGCCTTCCGGCGGCAGCAGGCCCATTTTCAGGCGGGCCAGCAGCATCGCCTGGCGGACCTCGCCGAGCATCTGGTTGCCGTCGTTGGAGGCGGAGCCGTCCACCCCGAGCCCGACCTTCACCCCGGCGTCCATGTACCGCTTGACCGGGGCGATGCCGGAGGCGAGGCGCATGTTGGACGACGGGCAGTGGCAGACCCCCGCGCCCTTGTTTGCGAACAGGCGGACCTCGTCGTCGTCTACGTGGACGGCGTGGGCGTACCAGACGTCGTCGCCGACCCAATCCAGCGTCTCCATGTAGGCGACCGGGCGCATGCCGAAGGTTTCCAGCGTGAAGCGCTCTTCCTCGACCGTCTCGCAGAGGTGGGTGTGGAGGCGCACGCCGCGCTCGCGGGCCAATGCGGCCGAAGCGCGCATCAGGTCCGGCGTGACCGAGAACGGGGAGCACGGCGCGAGGACGACCTGGCACATGCTGCCGGGGTTGGGGTCGTGGTATTCGGCGATGACGCGCTCGCTGTCGCGCAGGATGGCGTCTTCGCTCTCCACGCAGTCGTCCGGCGGCAGCCCGCCCTGCGATTCGCCGAGGGACATGCTGCCGCGGGAGATGGCGAATCGGACGCCGAGTTCGGCCGCGCCGCCGATCTGGTCGTCCGGGCGGCAGCCGTTCTGGAAGACGTAGGCGTGGTCGAAGACGGTCGTGCAGCCGGAAAGGGCCAGTTCGGCGCAGCCGACGATGGCGGCGTTGCGCGATTCCTCCGGGGTGCGGGCGGCCCAGATCCGGTAGTGGGCGCGCAGCCAGCGGAACAGGTTGGTGTTTTGCGCCGCCGGCAGGTTGCGGGTGAGCACCTGGTCGAGGTGGTGGTGCCCGTTGATGAGCCCCGGCAGCAGGATGTGCCCGGAGAGGTCGAGCACGCGGTCGGCGGTCTCGGGCAACTCGTCGCTCGGGCCGACCTGCTCGATCACGCCGTCGCGGGCGAAAAGGCCCGCCCCGCGCAGTTCCCGCCGCTCGCCGTCCATCGTGACGAGCACGTCCGCGTTCTTCGCCAGCAGGGTCGGCATGCGGCCTCCTCCAGATCGTGGCGGGCAATGCCGCCGCACGCCCGCATCCTCAACGAGCGGACCTTCGCAGGCAAGTCCCGCTGCGGCGACTTGCTGCTACAATCGTCCTACAACATCGATGTTGTAACGGGTGCCTTGTGGAGTACAGGGTAACGTTCTACCGGACCGAGGCAGGCGACAAGCCTGTCGTGGAGTTCCTCGAATCTCTGCGCCGGACTAACGAGCCACTCCACAAACTGGTCACCGCGGGCATCCGCAAACTGAAGCACCGCGACAACCATGGGCGACCACTCACCGCGCCGATTGGCGATACCGTGGGGATCATGGAACTCCGTGTCGGTCATGCAGATATTGCCCGTGTGTTCTTCTTCTTCCGGTCAGGTCGGGAGATCGTGTGCACGCACGGGTACGTCAAGAAGTCGATGAGACCCGATCCCGCCGAAATCGAGCGGGCGAAGCGGTATCGGGCCGATTGGGAACGCCGCTATCCAGCGGCACTCGAGCGGAGGGAACGATGAAAACCGATCTCCGGCCAGGCACGATGGCCGACGCCTCGGACGCGATCGACGACATCGAGGCGTATATCGCCGGGTTCGACGAACGCGAGCGCGCCGAACTGGCAGCGGCGGACGCGGCCATCGACGTGGCAATCCTGCTGCACCGCGCCCGGGAACGACGCGGGCTGTCGCAGGCCGCCGCGGCGGAGCTCGCGGGATTGCGGCAGCAGGCCGTCAGCCGGCTCGAACAGCCCGCGGTCAATCCCCACCTCGGGACGATCCAGTCGTACCTGTCCGCACTCGGCTATGGATTGGAGTTCCGCGTCATCGACCTCGCGTCGGGCGAGGCGGTTGAAGACGCGATCCTCGCGCCATCCGAGGCACGGTGATCTATCGCGAGAGCCTGGCAACCGCAGCGACCTGAGGTGGAAGCCGGTCATTCGCTGCCGTTGCGCCCGCCCGTACGACCGGCGAGCAAGGAATGCGCAACTCCGTCACGGCCGTCGAGGGAGCGGCACGCGCCGCTCCCTTGACGGCCGGCATCATCACTGCTCCGTGTAGGCGTAGGCGATGAGCAGGACGAGGATGAGGCCGCCCTGAACGATCATGCGGCCGGCTTCGGGGATGCTCTCGACGGTGAGCACGTTGACGAGGATCGTCAGCACGAGCGCGCCGCCGATGGTGCCGATGAACTTGCCGCGCCCGCCGAGGATGGAGGTGCCGCCGACGACGACGGCGGCGATCGACATCAGCAGGAAGGGGTCGCCGGCCGTCTTGGACGAATAGCCGGTGCGCCCCAGCACCAGCAGCCCCGCGATGCCCGCCAGCAGGCTGCACAGCGCGTAGGTGGCGACCTGCACGGCGTTCACCGGGACGCCGGACAGCAATGCCGCGCGCGGATTGTTGCCGATCGCGTAGATCGCCCGCCCGTAGGCCGTCCGTTGCAGCAGCACGATGCAGATGACCGAGATGATGGCGAGCGCGACGACCGGGGTGGGGATGCGCCAGATGTTGCCGAGCGCCCAGAAGGTCAGGAACTCGGACTTGCCGCTGACCGGCTTGCCGGCGTTGTAGACCAGCAGCACGCCCTGGATCACGCTCAGGCTGGCCAGCGTCATCACCAGCGGCGGCAGGCGCAGGTAGACGACGCCCAGCCCGTTGGCGACCCCGACCAGCGCGCAGATCGCCAGCGTCAGCAGGATGCCGGGCGCTTCGCCCATCGTGGTGAGCAGGTTGCCGCCGACGACCCCGGCCATCGTGACCACGGCGGCGACCGAGAGGTCGATGCCGCCCATCAGCACCGCCAGGGTCTGCCCGGCGGCGACGATGCCGAGGAAGGCGGCGACGCGCAGGGTGAACAGGTTGTAATCGACGGTGCGGAACCCTTCGACGCGGACCAGGCTGAAGATCCACAGCGCCAGCAGCACGAGGAAGGTGATCCAGACCGGGTCGAGCCGGAACGATCGCTTCGGCGTAGCCGGCGTCGGGGCGGTGGGGGGAACGGCAGCCATCGTTAGCGGGCCTCCTCGATGCGGTGGGCGGCGAACGCCTTGACGCCGAGCGCGACGATCAGCACCGCGCCGTAGATGACCCGCTGGAAGGCGGGCGACAGGCCGGAGATGAACAGAACCTGGGTCATCAGGCCGAGGGTGAGCGCGCCGGCGACCGCGCCGCGCAACCGCCCCTGCCCGCCGAAGAAACTGACCCCGCCCAGGACAGCCGCCGAGATCGAGGCCAGCGAATAGGGCGCGCCGATCAGCGGGTCGCCGGTGGCGGCGTAGGCCCCGAGCCCGATGCCGGCCAGCGCGGTCATCACCCCGGCGATCATCCAGGCGGCGATACGGGCCTTCTTCACCGGCACGCCGGAGACGAACGCGCCGCGCGGGTTGTCGCCGACCGCGTAGATGCCCAGCCCCAGCGGGGTGGTGGCGATCACCTTCCAGAGCAGCAGCGCCAGCGCCAGCACCAGCAGCGTGACCGGGATGCCGGCGACCGTGCCGGTGAACGCCTTGGCGAAGTCCACCGGCAGGTGCCCGCCGGGGACGGGCAGCACGAACAGGGCGGCCCCGGCCCAGATGAACGACGTGGCCAGCGTGACGATGATCGCCGGCAGTTTCACCACGGTCACGATCGCCCCGGTGAACAGCCCGAGCAACGCACCGCCGGCCAGCACCAGCGCGACCGCCCAGACGCGGGTTGGGAACGGGTCGAACATCTGGGTCGCCAGCACGACGGTGGCGAGGCTCATCATCTGCCCGACCGCGAGATCGATGCCGCCGGTGAGCATCACCACCGCCTGCGCCATCGCGACGAGGAAGAGCGGGAACATGTAGGCGGCGAGGTTGGTCACCGTGCTCGCCGAGAAGTTGTCGCGGGTCAGGAACAGGTAGACCAGCGCGAACAGCGCCGTCACCCCGTAGATCGGCGCGACGTCCTGCCACGCCCGCGGCAGCCGCCCGAACGGACCCGTGTTTCGGGATGGGATCGGCGCTGCGGCCGGTTCCGGCGCGGCGAGCGGGACCGCGGCGTTGGCGACCGGCGGCAGGTCCGCCGTCGCCGCCCGGGCCGGGGCGCTGCCGGCCGCCGCGCCGGCGACCGAGGCGTGGACGACGTTTTCCTCGGTGACGTCGGCGCCGGCGAGCATCGCCACTGGGGTCCGCTCGTACATCACCATCACCCGGTCGCACAGGCCGAGCAGTTCGATGGTGTCGGAGGAAATGAGCAGGATCGACGCGCCGTTGGCGGTCAGTTCCCGCATCAGCCGGTAGATCTCCTCCTTGGTGCCGACGTCGATGCCGCGCGTCGGCTCGGCCAGCAGGAAGATCTCCGGCGTGAGCGGCAGCCACTTGGCGATGGCGACCTTCTGCTGGTTGCCGCCGGAGAGGCGAAGGAGGGTCTGCTTCGGCGAGTGCAGCCGGATCCGCAACTTCTCGATCAGGCCATCGACCAGCCGCTTTTCCTGCCCGGCGTCGATCAGGCCGAGGCGGTCCAGTTGGTCGAGGCTGGGCAGCGAGAGGTTGTCGCTGACCGGCAACTGCACGATCAGGCCGTCGGTCTTGCGGTCCTCGGGGACGAAGACGACCTTGCGCTTCATCGCGGCGCGCGGCCCCGACACCGCGCCGTCGCGCCCGGCGAGCTGGATGTCGCCGCTGACCGGGTAGAGCCCGAACAGGGCGGCCAGCAGTTCGCGCTGGCCCTGCCCCTGCAACCCGCCCAGCCCGAGGATTTCGCCCCGGTGCAGGTCGAACGAGACATCGCGGAACCGCCGCCCGGAGGAGAGGTTGCGGACCGAAAGCACGACCGGCGCGGTCTCGACGGCCTCCAGCGGCGGTTTCGGCGGAAAGATGTCGGCCATCTCGCGGCCGACCATCAGCTTGACGAGGTCGCCGACCGTCGTGCCGGCGGCGGGGACGGTGGCGACGTACTCGCCGTTCTTGAGCACCGTGATGCGGTCGGAGATCGCGAAGATCTCCTCCATCCGGTGGGAAACGAAGACGATCGCCACGCTGCGCTCGCGCAGCCGCCGCAGGGCGGCGAACAGGATGGCGACCTGCTCCGCGCCGAGGGCAGAGGTGGCTTCGTCGAGGATCAGCAGTTTCGGTTGGCTGGCCAGCGCCTTGGCGATCTCGACCAGTTGCTGGTCGGCCAGCGACAACTCGCCGGCCAGCGCCTTCGGGTCGATGGCCACGCCGAGGTCGCGAAAAACGTCGCGCGCGCCCTGCTCGATGCGGGGGTAGTCGATGCGCCCGCCGCGGGTCGGGGTGTCGCCGAGGAAGACGTTTTCGGCAACGGTCAGGTGCGGGCAGAGCGAGAGTTCCTGGTGGACGGTGGCGACGCCGTGCGCCTCGGCCGTGCGCGGGGTCAGCCCCTGCACGGTCTCTCCGCCGAGCGCGATCGTGCCGGCGTCCGGTTGCAGCACGCCGGTGATGATGTTGATGAGGGTGGACTTGCCGGCGCCGTTTTCGCCGACGAGGGCGTGGATTTCGCCGGCGGCGACCTCGATCCCGACGTCGCGCAGGACGACGTTGCCGGCGAAGGCCTTGGTCAGCCCGCGCGCGAGCAGCGCCGGCGGTGGGCCGCTGGGCGGCGCGGCCGCGGGCGGGTAGGTCGGCGTGGGAAGGGTCGCGTTCATGGCACCGCCGGTGGGACGAAACGAGGGGTCGGGAGGAGAGGTTGGGGCATTCGCGGCAGCCGCTCGCGGCGCGAGCCCGAGGTACGACTATTGGGGATGGCGAGGAACGGGGGGCGTGAGCGAGCGGTCGCGTGGTGACGTGCGGGATGCGATGCGCCGCGCCCGGAGACGCCCGGGGCTGAGAACGGGGTTCGGAGCCTTGCCGACGCCTCCCGCCCCGTCGTCCCGAGCCTGTCGAGGGATCTCGTCGTTCCAACGATTCGGGCGAAGAACGAGATCCCTCGACAGGCTCGGGA
>JAFAEX010000291.1 GCA_023423795.1 Chloroflexota bacterium
GGTACCTACTGTCGGCTGTCGCCTGTCGCCTGTCGCCTCGTCTCAGCCGTACATCTCCCGCGCGTTGCCGGCCATGATGGCGGCGGCGATTTCCTCGCCCTCGGGTTCGGTGATGAAGCCGCGCTCCTTGAAGGACCAGAGCACGCGGGCCAGCGACTGCTTCGAGAGTTTGGCGGCCAGCCAGGTCTGCTCGGGGCCGGAGAAGGCGTCGGAGCCGAAGAAGATGCGGTTGACCGGGGCGAGGTCGAGCGCCTTCTCGTAGATGCGATCGACGGCGACCAGCGCGAAGGGAACGCCCTCGGACAAGTCCATCCAGACGTTCGGCAAGGCAGACGCCATCCACGACGCTTCCTCCACGTACGGGTAGCAGTGGATGAGGACGACCCTGGTTGTCCGGTAGCGCGGCTGCTTCAAAACCTCGTTCAGGAGGGCGGGGTTGCAGCGGGCGAGGACGATGTCCGGGTCGCCGACGCCGGTGTGGACGTGGAAGGAGACCCCGAGCGCCCCGGCGAGGTCCAGCACCCGCAGGAAGAGGTGGTCGCGGAGTTTCTTGCTGGCCATCATCCGGTCGGGTTCCGCCAGCGCCGCCTCCAGCCCGGCGCGGCCGGCGGCTTCCGGCGCGTTGGCGAGGTCGATGTCCAGCCCGGTGCGGTAGGCGATGATGGACTTGACGGCGACGTAGCCCTCGTCGCGGATGGCGCGCTCGATGCCCGCGTCGAAGTGGCGGACGAACTCGTCATAGCCCACCCGCTCGTCGAGCAGTGCCTTGATCGGCGGCTCGATCCGGTAGACGGGCCAGATCGTCGTCGGCACCCGGCGGCGGAACTCGGCCATGTCGATGGGCGGCTGCGGATAGCCGGTGTCGATCACCAGCCCTTCGATGTTCTCCGAGGCGAACAGGCGGCGGACGTATTCCCCCTCGTCGCCCACCGCGGCGCGGGCCTCGGCGACGGCGGCCGGCGTCGGTTCGCAGCCGAGGAAGGCTGCCAGTTCGCGGGTCGCCCAGCGCTGGTAAAGCATCGCGGAGCGGTGCTCGAGCCCGCCCGGCGTCTCGTCCGGCACGCCGACGAAGGTGTCCAATGGTTTGTAGCGCGCCATCCCCGGCGCGAGGTCGAACAGGTACGGGTGCGTGTGCTGGTCGATCGCCGGCAGGTGCGAGAAGTCGTACACGTCAATCTCCGGGGTGTCGGGTGTCGGGTGTCGGGTGTCGGGTGTCGGGTGTCGGAACGGGCACGGCGGCTCGGCGCTCAACCCGACACTCGGCACTCGGCACTTACGTCCGCAGGTAGGCATCGCGCTCCCACTGGGAGACGACGGTGTCGTAGGCGGCCAGTTCGAGACGCTTGATGCGCAGCCATTCCGCGCCGATGACGGGGCCGAGCGCGGCCATGACCACCGGGTCGGCCTCGACGGCGGCGAGCGCTTCCCCGGCGGCGCGCGGCAGTTCGACGATGCCCTGCCGGGCGAGGTCGTCGGGGCTCATGTGGCCGAGGTCGCCCTGCGCCGGGTCGCCGAGCGGCAGGCCGCGCTCGATGCCGTCGAGCCCCGCGGCGAGCAGGCCGGCGAGGAACAGGTACGGATTGCTGGTGTTGTCGCCCGAGCGGAACTCGATGCGGCGGCGCGCTCCCCCGGGGATGCGGACCAGCGACGACCGGTTGGCGACCGCGTAGGCGGCGTGGGCGGGCGCCCACGAGCCCGGCTGCAGCCGTTTGTACGAGTTCACCGTCGGGGAGCCGAGCCCGACCAGTGCGCGGCCGTGGGAAAGGATGCCGGCGAGGAAGGAGCGCGCGACGTCGGACAGGCCGCTGGCGTGCCCCTCGCCTTCGGTGACGCTGGTGCCGTCGGCGTCCCACAGGCTGAGGTGGACGTGGAGGCCGCAGCCGCCCATCGCCTCGCTCGGCTTGGGCATGAAGGAGGCGACGATGCCGGCCTCGCGGGCGATGGCGCGCACGGCGTCCTTGGCGGCGATGAGCCAGTCGGCGGCGCGCAGCGGGTCGGCGTGGCGGAAGTTGACCTCGAATTGCCCGGGCGCCCACTCCGGAGCGACCTGCTCGACCGCGATGCCCATCGCCTCCAGCGTTTCGGAGATGGCGTGCAGCACCTCGGCCCGGCTGTCGAGGGCCTCGATGGTGAACATGCCGCGGGCGGCAGCGGGCACCGGAACGCCGCCGTCGCCCGGCTGGAAGAAGTACCCCTCCGGCTCGAACGCCGCCTGCGCGGAGAGGCCGCGGGCGGCGAGGGCATCGACCTGCCGCTGGAGGGCGGTGCGCGGGCAGCCGTCCCACGGGTCGCCGCCCTCCTGCCGCATCCAGCAGATGGCGCGGCCGGTGGCAGGGCGCAGCGGCCACGGCATGTAGGCGGCGGGGTCCGGCACGGCGAAGAAGTCGCCCGAATCGGCGGCGAACCCGGTGTCGGCCGGGGAGTGGTCGGTGACGTCGTGCCCGAGGTTGGCGCGGGCGAAGGTGATGCCTTTGCTCGCGGTGCTGGCGAAGCGCGACCGCGGGATGGCCTTGCCCTGTGAACGGCCGTTGTAGTCGGTGTAGACGACCCAGAGGTGGGCGGCGCCGTCGCGCTCCAGGCGCTCCAGCAGCCCGCCCGTCGCTTCGCCGGCGGTCATGCGTGTGGTTCCCTCGTTGTGTTTCGGAACGGAGCCGTTTCTGGCGGGGCATCGTAGCACTGCCGCCTTGCGAAGCACGCCATTCCCCGTGCGATGATCCGGCAATCGCGCATGGCCCGCTCAACGAGGAGTGCGGATGGCCGTACCGGAGTTCCAGGCGTTTCTGCTCCCCCTCCTTCGTATCCTCGCCGACGGACAGGAGCGAAGCTACAAGGACGTATTCGGCCAGATGCAGGCGGCCCTCGGCGTGTCGGAGACCGATTTGGCCGAACTGTTGCCAAGTAAGCGGTTGACCCGCTTCGAGAGCCGCGTCTATTGGGCGGCAACCTACCTCGATCAGGCACGGCTCATTACGAAGCCGGCCCGCGGTCGCCTGAGAATCACGGAGCGAGGGATGTCGGCCCTCGCGACCAAACCCACGCGCATTGACAGGGTCTTCCTGCTCCAGTATCCGGAGTTTGCGGCATTCGCCGGGCGCGATGGAACCCAGCACGGCAAGCAGGCGCCAGAAACGGAGCCGCGTCATCGACCTCCTGCCGAGATCGTGGAAGTCATGACGCCGGAGGAGATGCTGGAAGCCGGGCATCTGGCCATCCGGCGTTCCGTTGTCGAGCAGCTCCGTGAACGGTTGGCGTCGTGTTCCCCCTCGTTCTTCGAACGGCTCGTCGTCGATCTGCTGATTGCCACGGGCTACGGCGGATCGCGCATCGATGCTGGCGAGGTCGTCGGCGGAACGGGCGACGGCGGCGTCGACGGCACCATCAAAGAAGACAAACTTGGCCTCGATGTCGTGTACCTTCAGGCCAAGCGTTGGCGAGATCCCGTTTCGCGCCCAATTGTCCAGGCGTTTGCCGGCAGCCTCGACATGCACGGTGCTCGCAAGGGCGTCCTCATTACGACCTCGACGTTTACCAGCGATGCGCGGGATTTCGTCACCCGAATCGAAAAGCGCATCGTGCTCATCGACGGATCGTTGTTGGCAGAACTCATGATCGATCATGGGATCGGCGTAACCGACGTTCGCACCTACGCCGTCAAGCGTGTGGACAACGACTACTTTGATGGGCCATAGCAGCTCCGGTCGCCTATCTCGGTCGCCCACGGTGGTCGTGGAGCGGGTCGCCGGTCAGGTAGACCACGGTGTCGCCCGGCTCCAGGCGGAAGCCGGCGAGGCGGTCGAACTGCACGCGCTCCCCGTTGCGGATCACGCCGAGCACCAGGTTGTCGGCCAAGTCCGGCAATTCCGCCGTCGTCAGGCCGCGCTCCGCCGGTTCCACCTTCCGTTCGGCGGCGGCGATGCCCTGCCCGAAGGCGAGCAGGTCCTCCAGGAACAGCGGCACGCCTTGCTGTTTCACGGCGGCGCCCATCAGCCGGCCGCCGGAGACGGACGGCGCGACGACAAGGTCCGCCCCGGCCTGATAGATGAGCTTGATGTTCTCTTCCTCGCGGGCCGCGGCCACCACGCGCGTCTTCGGCGCGAGGCTCCGAACCGTCAGGCAGATCAGCACGCAGGCGTCGTCGCGGTTCGGCGCCACCAGCACGTGCCCGGCCTTCTCCACCGCCGCCGCCCGCAGCAGCGATTCGCTGGCGGCGTCGCCGTGCAGCGCGACCAGCCCGGCCTTGGCGGCGAGGGCGGCCGCGGATTCGTCCGGGTCGATCGCCACGATCTGGTCCGGCGGCTGCCCGTGGGCCAGCAACTCATCCACGATGGCGCGTCCCTTGACGCCGTAGCCGCACACCACCACGTGGTCGTCGAGCCGCTCGTGCAATTCCCGCATCCGCCGCTCCTCCCCGAACCGCAGCCGCATCACGGTCAACTCGTAGGCCGTTCCCAGGAATAGCGCCCAGAGGAAGATGCGGATCGGCGTCAGCACCAGCGCGTTGACCAGCCGCGCGCCGTCGGTGACCGGGGTGACGTCCCCGTAGCCGACGGTGGTCAGCGAAACGACCGTGAAATAGAAGACATCGACGAAGCCGAGCGGCTGGCCGGGGTGGGCGTTGTCGCGCAGCCCGTCGCGGTCCAGCCAGAGCATGACGGCCATCGCCACGATCAGCGCCGCCGCCAGCGCCGCGCGCCGCAGCAGGGCCGGCACCGGCGAGCCTTCCGGCAGCCGGAGCGGTCCCAGGCGCGGCAGATCCGGCGGGTTGATCATCGACCCCTTCCTCCGCCGCAAGGGTACCCCGCGTTAGCGCCCCGTGGGGCGGCCTGCCCGGCCCGGTTGTCCTCCGCATTCCCGGTACGGGTTTTCGACCAGCCGGGGCAAACGAACCGGGGGACCGCCGCCCGGCGGTCCCCCGTTCACTTCGGCGTACCTCGCGTCCGAACCGCGTCGTCGGCGCCGTTATCCGCCCGCGCAGGGCGGCGTGCCCGATCGGCCGTCGGCGCCGCCCGGCAGGTCGGCGAACGCCGCCGGGTCGGGCAGGGTGCCGTCGAGCCGTTCCCACCAGGAGTCGGTCGTTTCCGCGCTGTATTTGTCGGGCACGAAGTTCCGGTAGGCCATCGTCTGCAACCCGAGGTGCATTAACTCCCGCCCGTAGGGAAGGTGGCGCAGGATGTTGGCGACGTGGACGTGCCGTTGGTGCCCGAAGGCGGGAAGCTGCCCCGACAGGAACAGCGTGATGACGTTGCGGTAGCGGCGCTCGACGGCGATCGACTCGACCGTGCGCTTCGGTTTGCCGCTGGCGGTAAATGAGGTCACGCGATGCCTCCGGTCTCGATGTCGCGCGCGAAACGGTCCGGCAGCCCCCGGGAAGCCCGGATTGCCGCCGCCGCCCGTGCCACGTCGTAGGCCACCCGCTGGACGCGGACCTCGGGCGGCTTGCCCGGCGCGAGGTCGATCAGCACCCACGCCGCCCGCGGGTCGCCGTCCTTCGGTTTGCCGACGCTGCCGGCGTTGGCGAACAGGACTCCCGCGATGCTCCGCACCCACGGCTTGTGGGTGTGCCCGAAGAGCAGCACGTCGCAGTCGGCTGCGCGCGCGATCCGCTCCAGCGAGTCCGGGTCGCGGTCTGCGAACAGGTACTCGTTCATCCGCCGCGGGCTGCCGTGGACGAGGCGGAGCCGCACGCCCTCGGCCTCGATCCGGATGTCCGGCGGCAGCGTGCGGAGGTACGCCTTCGTGGCGTCGGTCGTCTCCGCCCGCGTCCACATCAGCGACGCCTGCCCGCGCTCCCGCTCGCCGGCGTCACGGTAGGCGCAACCGCAATCGTCGCGGTCGAATCCGACGCCGTCGTCGTAGTTGCCCATCACGGTCGGGATGGCGCGCTCGCGGACCGTGGCCGCCGTTTCGTTCGGGTTTGTCCCGTAGCCGACGAGGTCGCCGAGGCAGGCGACGGCATCCGGCGCGGCGGCGTCGATGGCCGCCAGCACCGCGCCGGTCGCCTCGGCGTTGCCGTGCAGGTCGGAAAGGACGGCGATGCGCGTCGCCATCAGTTCGCCCCTGCCGCGGCGGCTGTCGCCGGTTCCTCCGGGAACAGCCGCCGCTTCAGCCACAGCGAGACGTAGACGAGGGCCAGCAGCACCGGAACCTCGATCAGCGGCCCGATCACTCCGGCCAAAGCTTCGCCGGAGGCGATGCCGAAGACCCCGACCGCGACCGCGATGGCCAACTCGAAGTTGTTGCCGGCCGCGGTGAACGACAGCGCCGCCGTTTCCGGGTAGTTGAAGCCGAGCCGCTGCGAGACGACGAAGGCCAGCGCGAACATGACCAGGAAGTAGACGACCAGCGGGACGGCGACGCGGGCCACGTCGAGCGGGGCGGCGAGGATGCGGTCGCCCTGCATCGCGAACATCAGCACGATGGTGTAGAGCAACCCGAGCAGCGCGGTCGGCCCCAATCGCGGCATCAGGACGGTGTCGTACCAGTCCGCGCCCTTGCGCGGCACGAGCAGCAGGCGGGTGGCCGCCCCCGCCGCCAGCGGGATGCCGAGGAAGATCAGGACGTTCTTCGCGATGTTGCCCATCGAGACGGTCAGCGTCGCGCCCTCGATCCCGAGCCAGCCCGGGATCGCCGTCAGGTAGAGCCAGCCCAGCACCGAGTAGAAGAAGATCTGGAACAGCGAGTTGAGCGCCACCAGCACCGCCGCGGCGTCGCCGTCGCCGCGGGCGAGCATGTTCCAGATCAGCACCATCGCGATGCAGCGGGCCAGCCCGATGAGGATCAACCCGTTGCGGTAGTGCGGCAGGTCGGGCAGGAAGACCCACGCCAGCCCGAACATCAGCAGCGGGCCGAGCAGCCAGTTGAACACCATCGAGGTGGCGAACAGCTTGCCCTGGGCCCGGAAGCGGCCGAGCGACTCGTAGCGGACCTTCGCCAGCACCGGGTACATCATCCAGAGCAGGCCGATCGCGATCGGCAACGAGACGCCGGCGAGCTGCACGCGGTCCAGCGCCGCCCCGAGGTCGGGGAAGGCGCGGCCCAGCCCGATGCCCAGCGCCATCGCGGCCAGGATCCAGACCGGCAGGAAGCGGTCGATGGTCGACAACTGCGGGCGCGGGTCGGGCAGCGCGGCCGCTGCCGCCGCGTGCGGATAGGTCGAGCTCATGGGGTCGTGCCTCGTCGTGGTTGACGTGATCGCGTTGCGAACGGCTCTTCCACGGGGCCGTCCACGGTCTGGCTGGGGTTGGGGCGGTCGTCCTATGCTGGCTTCCGGGCCCGCACGAACGCGCTGGCGACGCGCCCGCCGGTGGCCTCGAAGCGCCCGAACGCGGACTCGTCCCACGGCGTGGCCGGGCCGGAACCGCCGCAGCACGACCCGTCCGACTCGCCGCCGAGGCTGGCCGCCAGATCCCGCGGGTCGTAGACGCGGGTGATTTCCACCTCGACGTCGCCGAACCCGGCTTCGGCCAGCAGCCGGCGGTACTCGTCCTCTTGCAGTGCGCCGGCCACGCAGCCGACCCACGCCTCCATGTCGGCGCGGAGGTCGGCCGGCAACTCGCCCTGCACCACCACGTCGGAGACGGCGAAGCGGCCGCCCGGCTTGATGACCCGAAACGCTTCGCGAAGGACGCGCCCCTTGTCGGAGGACAGGTTGATCACGCAGTTGGAGATGACCACGTCCACGGCATCGCCGGGCAGCGGGATTTCCTCGATGTGGCCCTTCAGGAACCGGACGTTCTCGGCGCCGGCCTCGGCCCGGTTGCGCTCGGCCAGGTCCAGCATCTCGTCGGTCATGTCGAGGCCGTAGGCGAACCCGGTCGGCCCGACCCGCTTCGCCGAGAGCAGCACGTCGATGCCACCGCCCGAGCCGAGGTCGAGGACCGTCTCGCCGGGGTTCAACGACGCCAGCGCGGTCGGGTTGCCGCATCCAAGCGAGGCGGCCAGCGCGGCAGCCGGCAGTTCGGCGGCCTCCTCCGCCCCGTAGAGGTTGCCGGTGATCGGGTCGGCCGGGTTGCAGCACGGCTCGGCCGTGGTCGCGCCGCAGCACGACGGGGCTGGGGCATCGCCGCAACAGGCAACCGGGGATGCGGCGATGACGCGCAGCGCCTGCGCGGCGTACTTGTCGCGGACGGTCTGGCGCAATTCGTCGGCGGTCGCATCGGAGTCGGCAGCCATGACGGTGGTCCTCCTGGTCGCGGAACGTCGATCTGCCGGCGCTAACGGCACGCCGGGCGATGGTTCGCAATGGCCGGGTGCGCGATCGACCCGCTACGGGAAAGGGCGGCAATCGCCGCTGCCCGCAGCGCCTCGGTGCGCCCGCGGAGGGCCACCGGCGGCGCGGTTTCGGCGGCACGCGTCGAGCGAAGCACATACGGCCGGTCACGGGAGGCCCGGTCCGGGGTCGGGTCGGAAGGTGCCCGCGGGTTGGCGTGCGTCAGCGCGTCGTCGGCGGCCATCGTTGTGATCCTCCACGTCCGATACATTGACGTTCATCGATGCGTGCGCGCAAAAGACAACCCCTCCTCAGCCGGTCGCCGCCAACGGTTCAGGATCGAACTCGTCGAGGACGCCCCGCAGCAGCGCCAGACCGCGTGGGTCCGCCGCGTAGTAGGCCCAGACGCCCCGCCTGGACACGGTGACGAGGCCGCCCTCGCGTAGCACCTTGAGGTGGTGCGAGATGGTCGGCTGCGACAGATCGAACCGGGCGACCACGTCGCACGCGCAGAGCGGGGCGTCCTGGGCAGCGACCAGGCGGAAGATCTCCAGCCGCGTCGGGTCCGCCAGCGCCTTGAACGCCGCGACGATTCGCTCCCGTTCGCGCTCCGGCATCGCCGGCGGATGGGCAGGAACTGTGCAGCATTCGACGGGACGCGGTCTCGTGTTCATGCGGGCACGCTAGTGGAGATATCGACATTTGTCAATACGTCCGCAGGGCAATGCACGATGGAGATCGCCGGCAACGAGCGACCAGTGTGCGTGATTGCATCGCCGCGGCACGTCGTTCTCGTGCCGGGGATTCCGGAGAGGTGCAGCGGGCTCGCAAAGCGATTGTTGGCCGCGGCTCGCCCACAGAACCGCATGCCTTGTCACGCATCGATCGACGCCGACGTCGCGTCAATCCTGACGGAGTGCGGCGAGCCGGTCCCGCAGGTGCGCGTCGTAGCGTTCCTGCGCGGTCTCCGGCAGCCCCGCCGTCACCCGCCGGAACCGTTGGACGAGGTCGCGGCCGTCGGCGCTGAGGCGGGAGCCGCCGCCCTCGCTGCCGCCGGAGGCCGTCTCCACCAGCGTCACCCCGAGGGCGGCTTCCATCTCCCGCAGCCGTTGCCAGGCGGTGCGGTAGGGCACGCCGACGGCCTCGGCCGCGCGCGCCATCGCCCCGGTCTCCTCCACCGCTTCCAGCAGCGCCACGCGCCACTCGGAGACCAGCACCGTCCCGCGCTCGTTCTCGATCCAGACCTTCAGCCGGATGCGCGGCGCCGGTCGCTCGCCGCCGTCGGCCGGTTCGGCCCCGTCGCTCATGTCACCGGCTCCTGTGTCCACCCTGCGAAGTCGGCCGATGTTCAAGCCGGCACGCATGGTCGCAGATCGAGCGCCCCGTCACCGCCCATCGACCCCGCGCCTACCCTCGTCGTAGCACGCATCACGCAGCACCAACTCGGCCCCCGGCACTCGGCAGAGACGCCGCGGCACTCGGCTCAGCGGTCCCGGCCCGCCACCGCCCGCACGATGCCGAGCGTCAGCGCGGAGGCCAGCAGCAGCGCCGCGGCGAGCAGGATCGCCGTTTCGAGGTCGCCGCCGCCGAAGGCGCTGTAGATCGCCAGCGGCATCGTGCGCGTCACGCCAGGAAAGTTGCCGGCGAACATGATCGTCGCGCCGAACTCGCCGAGCGCGCGTGCCCAGGCAAGGACCGCGCCCGCCGCCAGCCCCGGCAGCGCCAGGGGCAGCGTCACCGTCCGCAGCGTCCGCCACGGCCCGGACCCGAGGTCGGCCGCCGCTTCTTCCAGGTCGCGGTCGATCCGGGAGAATGCCCCGACCGCGGCGCGGACGAAGAACGGCGCGGCCACGAACGTCTGGGCCAGCACGACCGCCGCGGTGGTGAAGCCCACGGTGACGCCGAGGGATTCCAGCGGGCGGCCGACCAGCCCGAAGCGCCCGAACGCCAGCAGCAGCGCGATCCCGGCCACGGACGGCGGCAGCACGATCGGCAGGTCGATCAGCACGTTGAGTGCCCGGCTGCCCGGAAAGCGCCGCCGCGCCAGCGCGAAGGCGAGCGGCGTACCGAAGGCGACGATGAGCACGGTCGAGACCGCCGAGGTCGCCAGGCTGAGCGCCATCGCCTGCCGCAGTGCCGCCCAGGTCGCCGGCGTCAGCGAGCCGCCCGCCGCGAGCGCCCGCCAGCCGAGGGCGAGCAGCGGCAGCGCCAGCAGCAGCACCAGCGGCAGCGGCAGCAGCCACAGCAGCGCGCCCGCCCGTCCGCCAGGGGCAGGGGGAGGAGAGATCGCCTCCCGCGCCGACGGGGCGGCCGCTTCGTGGGCCGAGGGAAACGCGCGGCGACCCGGCAGCGCGCGCGCCGCCGGATGGTGACCGGTCACCATCGAGCCGTCGATCCCGTCCATGCCCACCTTCGGCCGGCCGGGGCGTCCGGCCGCATCGTGCCGCGCATGGTACCCCGCGAGCGCTTCATGGCGCGGGTGTCCCGGCCGGAGCGGCGTTCACCGGCGCGAATCCGGCTTCGGCCAGCGCCGCTTGCCCGTCCGGCCCGAGCACGTAGCCGATGAAGGTTTCGGCCAGCGCTTCGTCACCGCCGGCCACCGCGGCGATCGGGTAGTCGGCGATCCGGTTGACGCCCGCCGGGATGGCGATCGTCGCCACCGCCTCGCCGCCGGCCAGCGCGTCGGAGGCGTAGGCGATGCCGGCGTCGGCCTCGCCCAGTTCGACCTTGGCGAGCACGTCGCGGACGTCCTCTTCTTCCGAGACGATGTTGGCGGCCGCGCCCTCGACGAACCCCGACCCGTAGGTTGCGGCATCGCCGCCCATGAGGCAGATGGCTTCCCGGGCGTACCGGCCCGCCGGCACCTCCGGCCCGGCCAGCACCAGTTTGATTCCGTCGCGGGCGAGGTCCGCCGGTGTTTCGATTCCGGCCGGGTTCGCCGCCGGCACGACGATCGCCAGTTCGTTCCGCACGAAGACGACCGGCTCGCCGGCGACGTTGCCGTTCGCGGTGGCCGCGTCCATCTGGGCCAGGTTGGCCGAGGCGAAGACGTCGGCCGCCGCGCCCTGCGCGAGTTGCGTGGCCAGCGCCTGCGACCCGGCGAAGTTGTAGACGATGTCCAGCCCCGGGTTGCCTGCCTCCAGGTCCCGCTCGATCGCGGTGAAGGCGTCGGTCAGGGAGGCAGCGGCGAAGATCGTCAGCGTGCCGGCGTCTTCGGGAAACGCCGGCGCGGCCATCACGGACGCGGCGAGCGGCGTCGCGGCGGCCAGCGTGGCAGCGCCCGTGCCGACGGACTCGCACGAAATGGCGACCGCGGCGCGCGCCTGGACCGCACCGGGCGCGGGACTCGCCGTCGCTGCAACCCCGGCCCCGAGCGCGACCACGACCACGACCGCCGAGAGCCGCGCCGTTGCACGCCGCTTGCGTGTCCCTGCCGCCACGGGCATTCCTTTCGCTCCCGCACCTGTTTGGCCGCTGACTAGTCAATCATTGACTATCGTCGCCAGACTAGGAGCCGCCCCGTCGCCTGTCAAGCGCGTCGGCGATGTGATTCAGACGGAGGAAGGCCGGACCGTGGAACTGAGCATGCGCAACCAGATCCCGGGCACGGTGACGGCAGTGAGGCTCGGCGCCGTGATGGCGCAAGTCATCATCGACATCGGCGGCGGCAACCAGTTGGTCTCCGCCATCACCCGCGATTCCGCCGAACGGCTGGGGCTCGCCGAGGGCAGCCGGGTCGTCGCCCTCGTGAAGGCGACCGAGGTCATGATTGGCGTGCCGGCAGGGGATGATGCTCGTTGAGGTCTGGCGAACCGGGCGTTCGTCGTGCCCATTCGATGATCCGGCCGATGCGTCACCTCCGGGGATGATGGCGTCAGCCAAAGATGTCCGGACAGCGAGCAGCACGCGATGATGGTGTTTGTCGGTATCTATTCGGCGTTTTTCAGAGATCGTCCGGTCATCGGAGCAGCGGGCGCGATGATGGCGGTTGCCAAAATAGATCGGCCATCGGGCGTACGGTGGCCGCATTGTCTTGGCAACCACCATCCTCGCGCCCCTGCAGCCCGCGTCGGTACTGCTCTGCTGTTGGGGCGCGATTCATTGCGCCCGCTTCCTGGGCCGGCGGCCGCATCGAACAGGCAGCCGCCATCATCACGCGCGACGGCCTGCCGTCTCGGCTACGCGCCCAGCCGGTCGATGGCCAGTTGGAGCATCTCGTCCAGGTCGAACGGTTTGGTCACGAAGACCACGCTGTCGTCCGGCGTGGCGCGCACGACCGCGCTCATCAGGATCACGGGCACCGACCGCCCGTCGTCGCGCAACCGGCGCACGAGGTCGATGCCGGACAGGCGCGGCATGCTGACGTCGGAGATCACGAGGTCCGGCTGCCGCTCCTCGGCGAGGCGCAACCCTTCGGCGCCGTCGTAGGCCGAGAGCACGAGGAAGCCCTCTTCCTCGAACAGCAGCGCCAGCAACTCGACGATCGGCGGTTCGTCGTCGATGACCAGCACCAGCGGCGCGGACCGCCGCCCAGCCTGCCACGCCGGGACCACCTCCCGCGATGGAGGGTCCTCGCGCGCCGTCGAACGGATGTCGGGCGAGTCGGTCATGGCTCCATCGCAACGCGGCGTCGGGGCGTCCCTGCGCTGCCTGCACCAATCGTGCCACACGGGCCCTTCGCCCCGCCCGCGGCGTC
Source organism: Chloroflexota bacterium (assembly GCA_023423795.1). GTDB lineage: Bacteria > Chloroflexota > Chloroflexia > Thermomicrobiales > UBA6265 > CADCWF01. The sequence continues at coordinate 12,906 of JAFAEX010000291.1, forward strand.
ATCGGTCGGACGGTCCTGATAAGATGGCGCGCCGCCGGCGCTCCGGCCGCTCGCCGCCCGAGGTGATCCCGCATGACCGAATCCGCCGCCGATCCGCACGGCTTCCCGCGCGACGCCGTCATCATCTCCGCCGCCACGACCGGTTCGTGGCCGACCAAGGCGCAAAACCCCGCCCTGCCGACAACGCCCGAAGAGATCGCCGCCGCCGCCGTCGCCTGCCGCGACGCGGGCGCCGCCATCGTCCACGTCCACGTCCGTGACGAGGCCGAGCGCGTCACCTGCGACCCGGTCCGCTACGCGCGGGTGCGCGAACTGGTCGAGGCCGCCGGTTCCGACGTCATCGTCAACATGTCCACCGGCGGCGGCGCGGGCACGACCACCGACGAGGAGCGGATGGCCCCGGTCGCCCTTGCGCCGGAGGTGGCCTCCTTCGACTGCGGCTCGGTCAACTTCGGTGAGCGCGTGTTCGTCAACTCGCCTTCGTTCCTCAAGGAGTTGGCGGTCCGGATGAACGCGCGCGGCGTGCTGCCGGAGATCGAGTGTTTCGAACCGGGCCACGTCTGGAACGCGCTGCGCCTGATCGACGACGGATTGCTGCGCCCGCCCTTCTGGTTCCAGTTCGTGCTCGGGGTGCGAGGCGGTTCGCCGCCGACCGTGAAGCAACTCCAGCACATGGTCGAAATGCTGCCGCCGGGTGCGCACTGGTCGGTCTGCGGCATCGGCCGCGCCCAGTTGCCGCTCGGCGTCGCCGCGATGGCAATGGGCGGCCACGCCCGCACCGGGCTGGAGGACAACCTCTTCTACCGCAAGGGCGAACTGGCGACCAACGAGCAATTGGTCGCCCGGCTGGCCCGGATCGCCGGCGAACTCGGCCGCCCTGTCGCCACCCCGGCGCAGGTGCGTTCGCTGCTCGGGCTGCCGCGCGCCGCCGACCCGGCCTCGTCCGGCGGCCTCGCCGGGGCGGCGACGGGATGATGGCCGCCGCGCCGCGCGTCGCCTGCGCCCAGATCTCCCACGAGACCAACGTCTTCAGCGTGGTGCCCACGGATTTCGCCGCCTTCGAGGCCTCCCACCTGCTGCTCGGCGAGGAGATCGAACCGGCGCTGCGGGGCTCCAACACCGAGGTTGGCGGCTTCCTCGAAGGCGCGGCGCGGGAGGGGTTCGACCTCGTCCCCATCGTCGCCGTCTGGGCAACGCCATCCGGGCTGGTCACCGCCGAGGCGCTGGAGCGGCTGGTGGCCATCCTCGAAGCCGGGCTGCGGGGCGCGCTCGCCGACGGTCCGCTCGACGGCGTATTGCTGGCGCTGCACGGTTCGATGGTGACCGAGACCGACCCGGACGGCGACGGCTACCTGCTCGAACGGGTGCGCGCCGTCGTCGGACCCGACGTGCCGGTCGTCTCCACGCTCGATCTGCACGCCAACATTTCGCACCGGATGGTGGGAGCCGCGAGCCTGCTCGTCGGCTACGACACCTACCCGCATGTGGACATGGCCGAGCGCGGGCAGGAGGCCTGCCGCCTGCTGGCCCGCCTCATCCGCGGCGAGATCCAGCCCGTCGCCGCGCTGCGCAAACCGCCGATGCTGCCGACCTCGCAGCGGATGACCACGGACCGGATGCCGATGCGGGCGCTGATCGAGCGGGCGCAGGAGATGGAGGACGACCCGCGGGTGCTCAACGTCACCATCGCCGGCGGTTTTCCTCCGGCCGACGTGACCGAGGCCGGTTTCGGCGTGCTGGTCACCACCGACGGCGATCCGGTGCTCGCCGACGACATCGCCGACGATCTCACGCGGCTGGCGTGGGAACTGCGGGCCGGTTTCCTCGGCGGCGTTACCCCGTGGGGCGACGCGGCGGAGATGATCGCCGCCCTCACCGAGGGCGACCTGGCCGGCGCCGGGCCGGTGGTGCTGGTGGACATCGCCGACAACCCGTGGACGGGCGGACCCGGCGACAGCGCCGAACTGGTCCGCTTCCTGCTGGCAAACCGCATCGCCGGGGCGGCGGTCGCCCTCGTGCGCGACCCGGAGATGGTCGCCGCCGCCCGCGCCGCCGACCCCGGTGGCACGTTCGAGGGGTTGCTCGGCGGCAAGATCGATACCCTCCACGGCGAGCCGCTTCCCGTGCGCGCCTACGTTCGCATGCTCGGGGACGGCCGCTACGTCAACGACGGGGCGATGATGGCCGGCGTCCCGGTGGACCTCGGGCCGACGGCGGTGCTGCGCGTCACCCCGCGGGATGATCCGGACGCGCCGCCGGTGGAGGTGCTGGTGACGACGCGCGCTGAGACGCCGATCGACCTCAACGTCTTCCGCGCCCACGGCATCGAGCCGACCCGGCGGCAGGTGCTGGGGTTGAAGGGCAAGGGGCACTTCCGGGCCGCCTTCGAACCCATCGCCCGCCGGGTGATCCTGGTCGAAGGTCCCGGCATCACCGGCGCCGACATCGCGCGCCTGCGCTTCCGCAACATCCGCCGCCCGATCTGGCCGCTGGACGAGGATGCGGCGTACCCGTGAGTGGGGCGAGTCGAGGAGGCGAGGAGTCGAGAAGTCGAGAAGACGGAGCAAACGATCCTGCTGAGCAACGGGCCGAGCGGCGGCGCCGGGTTGCCGCGTATGGGCCGGCCGACGACGCGATCGATTTCCGGGCCGAACCGCACCGCTACCGCATCGCCCGCGGCGAGCAGGGCGTCTTCCACGTCCGGCCGTACAATGACGAATTGCTGCCCCTCTGGCGCTTCCGGACGCCGGAGATCGCCCGCGAGAGCGCCCTGGCCCTTTGGGACCGCTTCGCCACCTACCGCGACGCGGGCGATTTCGTTGGCATGGACATGGCGCGCAAGACCATCCAGATGGGCGTGACCCGATCCCGCCGCTACGCCAACCACCGCAGCGGCCGCAAGTACGCGCCCGACGGCTCGGTGCTGCCACCCGACCCGGACCCGGTGAAGGCGGCCAGCGCCCGGGAGTTCATGACCGTGCTGGAGCGGGTCAACGCCGACCCCGCGTATCTCGTCGCGAAAGCCGACCACCTCGCCCGCTTCGAGGCCGCTGCCCGCGCTCTGGCCGCCGGGCGCCGGGCTGGCGCGAGCGGCACGTCGGCGCACCATCGGGCAGGGCAGCCGGCCGAGGCGGAATGACGATGACGCCTTCGATACAGGCGGCCACGGCGGATCGCCGGACTCCGATCCAGCCCGTGGCATGGAACGGACACGCTCTTGCGAGTCGTGGCCACCTTGCAGAGCCGCGTGCGCAGCGGAGTCTCTTCGCTTCCGAACGATGCCAGGCCGGCCGGATTCGGCGATCGACTCCCGCGAGCGGGTAGCATGCCGACTCGGCGGCGCGATCGCTCGACGGAGGTGGAGATGGACCGGGACGGGATGCGGGAACCGGATGAGGAACGGCTGTTCCGGCTGCTGGGCGACGGCGCGCACGGGACGGTCGCGACGGCCGAATCCTGCACGGGAGGCGGGGTGGCTGCCCGGTTGACCGCCATCGCCGGCAGTTCGGCCTACGTGCTCGGCGGCATCGTCGCTTATGCGAACGAGGCCAAGGCCGCGCTGCTCGGGGTGGACGAGGAGATCCTGCGCACGCGGGGAGCGGTCAGCGCCGAGTGCGCGCTGGCGATGGCGCGCGGCGCGCGGCGCGCATTCGGTTCCGACTGGGCGATTTCGACCACCGGCATCGCCGGCCCCGGCGGCGCGACGGAGCACAAGCCGGTCGGCCTCGTCTTTTTCGCCGTGGCCGGGTCCGACCCCGGCAGCGAGCGCGTCGAGGAGCACGTCTTCCCCGGCGACCGCGCCGCCGTCACCCAGGCGGCGATCGACACGGCGCTGCGGATGCTGGCCGGGGCCGTTGCCGCCGGTCAGCGGGATCAGGGCAATTCGTAGAACGCGATCCGGTCGAACGAGGCCGAGAAGAACGTGCTCCACCCGTTCGCGCCGGCCGGGTCGATGCCGACCCCGAACCCGACGCTGACGTTGCGGCCGATGTCCGGCATCGGCACGCCGCCCTGCCGCACTACGTCCACGCCGTCGATCAGCAGCGTCGGGACGCCGTTCACGACCCGGACCTCGATGTCCATCGGCCCGCCGTTCGTGCTGTACGGTCGCGGTTCGACCCAGATGAAGTACTCGTCGAGGACCGACAAACGGTAAAGCGACCACGTCCGGTTGACCGGATCGATGGCGAAGAACCACTCGGCCCCGTCATCCTGCGATTCGACGAACATCAGGATGGCGCCCGCGCCGCTGGTCTCGGCCACCCGCGTGTACCAGCTGATGTCCCGGCCTTCGCTGGAAAGCGCGTCGAAGGTGAACAGGTTCGGAGTCCCGCTCTGGAACACGGATAGCGTGAAGCGGCCGTTCTCGAACGACCCCGCGCCGTTCTCGTCGGTGTGCACCCACCCGTCGATGGGCGTGTCGAACCCTTCATCGACGCCGAACGCGGGAACCGCCGTCGGCGCGATGGTCGGGCGCGGGCGCGGGGTCGCCGTCGGTTGCGGCTCGGGCGTGGGGGTCGGCTCCGCGATGATGCCGGCGGACGCCACCGCGGACGCCTCGGCCGGCAGCGGCACGATGACCTCCGCGCAGCCGGTGGACAGGCACCCCGCCTGCGCCTCGGCGACCCCGGCGAAGTCGGCCGGATCGAACGCGTTGAGCGAGGCGACGACGGTGTAGGCGACGCGGTCGCCGTCCCGGACGAGCGTCATCAGGCGATGCTCTGGCCCGTCGTCCGGCCACCAGTCCGTCGTGTAGGTGAAGGCGGCCCGCTCGTCGCCCCACGCCGGGAGGTTGGCGACCTCTTCAACGTTCGTCGCACCGGAGGCGCGGACGATGGTCGGCTGGTCCTCCATCCACGCCGCGGCGTGGCGCTCGGAGGTGAAGCGCACGATGTTGACGTCGATCAGCGTCGTCGAGGGGCCGGGAGTCGTCGGCAGCCACAGGGTGTAGTTGTAGGTATCGATCGCGCCGTCCGAACGCCAGCCGTCGAACGCATTGTCGATCCACGTCGGCTGGCGGAATGCGCCATCGAGCAGCAGGTACGCGTCGAAGGTGCCGATCCCGCCGCCGTCCTCGAACCGGGCCACCGACGCGGAGAGCGGCGCGGCCACCGGCGCCGCTGCATCGAGGTTCCCGGCCAGTCTCTCCGCCAGCCGTTCGACCACTTCGGGTTCGATCGCGTTGGCTGCCGGCCCGTAGGCGTTGACCACCGCGACGATCGCTCCCTGCTGGAACGTCATCGTGACATCCCGGAAGTCGCGGCCGTCGCCCGTCGTGTAGGCGCTGGATTCGAGGAGCGACTGGTCGCCGACCGGCTGCGCCGTGGCGAGTTCGACGCTGTCGCTCCACGCCGGCGACAGCGTGAAGTACCCGGTCGAGGCGGCCTGTTCGCTGGGGAACTCCCACAGGGCGACGGCCACCGCTCCCTCGTCCCAGATGCCCGCGCCCTCCTCGGTCGGCGCGGCGAGGCCGACCGTGTACACCCGCAGCGGGTCCGTGCCTGCCATGCGGGATGGGGCCGTTGGCCCGGACATCGGGCCGAGCACCAGCGCGCCGAGGTGCTCCGGCGTCGCCAGTTGGCTCAACCCGACCTCGTATCCCGGCAACCCCGCGCCGTCGAGGTCGTCCGGAGTGAGCACCAGGGCGGGCAAATCGAGTATCCCCGTGACCGGCGGCTCGAGATCGGGGATCGAGGTGGGCGCGGGCCGTGGCGTCGCCGTCGGTTGCGGTCGCGGCGTGGCGGTCGCCTCGGTACTGGGCGGGGTTGCCGCGCCGGCCTCCGCCAGCAGCGGCTTGGCGAGGTTGACCGGCCGCAGCTGCCCGATCGAGCCGCCGGTCGGGATGCAGCCGACGTCCTCCGGGGTGACCTCCCCGTCGCCGTCGGTGTCGCCGGGGCGGCAGTCGAGCGTGCTGCCCTGGGTGGGGACGCCGACCAGTTCGCCTTGGGCGTTCACGGCCGTGCCGCCGCTGCTGCCGCCGGAGATGACAGCGTCGGTGTTGATCCAGGCCGGGCCGTCGATGCCCGCCGCGAAGTTGAACCCGCTGACGACGCCGGCCGTGTAGGTCAGCGCGTCGCCGCCGCTGGACGGGTAGCCGAAGATGTGGAGCGGGTCGCCCAGCCCGAGCGCGTCGGAGTCGCCCAGCGGCAGGGACGGCAGCGCGAACCCGGCCGGCAGCCGGGAGCCGCCGTCGCGCGCCTCGATGCGCAGCACCGCGAGGTCGGCGTCCGCGTCGACGGCGGCCACCGAGGCGAGGTAGGCCGGTTCCGGCGGGTGCACGCCGTCGGAGACGAGGATGACGAAGCGGTCGTCGCGGACGGCGACCTCGACGCCCGGCAGGTCCTCCTGGATGAAGGCTTCGATCTCGGCGACCTGCCGGGCGATGCCGGCGCGGTCGATGACGTGGGCGTTGGTGAGGACCAGCCCGCTGGGGGAGACGACGGTGCCGCTGCCGACGGAGAGCGGCAGGGGCATGGAGAAGTCGTTCTCGACCCAGTCGGCGTCGATGGCCACCTGCACGGCGGCGGCGCCCGCGGCCGCGCCCAGGGCGACGACCGAACCGGCGTTGACGAGCACGACGG
>JAFAEX010000305.1 GCA_023423795.1 Chloroflexota bacterium
AGTCCGGGCATCGGTCGGGCGGGCGCGATGAATCGCGCCCCTACAGCGGGGCAGGCGCTTGCGGGCTGTAGGGGCGCGATTCATCGCGCCCGACCTCGGGCCGCTATCCGCACGAACGACGAGCGGAGTGCCTCTCCAGTCACCCGGATTCCGTATCAGCCGGCCGGTTCGGCGGCCGCATCACCCGGCTCACCCGAGGATGCGACGTCATCTGCACCAGCGGAACCGGAGGGCAGCGAGCGCATCGCCGGGAACAGGATGACGTCGCGCAGGGTCGCCTGATCCGTGAGCAGCATCACCAGCCGGTCCACGCCGATGCCGACGCCGCCGGTCGGCGGCATGCCGTACATCAGGGCGTTGACGTAGTCGAGGTCGATCGGCATCGCGTCGAGGTCGCCCGCCTCCCGGTCCTTCTGCTGCTCGACGAAGCGGGCAAACTGGTCCAGCGGGTCGTTCAACTCGGTGAAGGCGTTGCCGATCTCGCCGCCGCCGACGTACGGCTGGAAGCGTTCGACGTGGGTCGGGTCGTCCGGCTTGCGCTTGGCCAGCGGCGACAGCTCCACCGGGTAGTCGATCAGGAACTGCGGCTGGATCAGGTACGGCCGCACGAACTGCTTGAGTAGTTCGTCCACGAGGCGTGGCCACACGATGTCGCTGGGCACGTCCGCGCCGGCGGCGCGGGCGGCCGCGAGCAGGCTCGCCTGGTCCGGGTGATCGACGTAATCCACGCCGGAGGCTTCGCGGATAGCCTCGCGCAGGGTGCGGCGCGGCCACGGCGGGGTGACGTCGATCTCGTGCCCCTGGTAGGTGAAGCGCGGTCCCCCGTGCGCGGCGACGGTCGCGGCGAGCACGAGGCTCTCCACCGTCTCCATCATGATTTCGTAGTCGGCGTAGGCCTCGTAGAACTCGAGCATCGTGAACTCGGGCGAGTGGTTGCGGTCGATGCCCTCGTTCCGGAAGTCCTTGGTGATCTCGTAGACGCGCTCGTAGCCGCCGACGATGAGCCGCTTCAGGTACAGCTCGTCGGCGATCCGCAGATAGAAGGTCTGGCCGAGCGCGTTGTGATAGGTCGTGAACGGGCGGGCCGCCGCGCCGCCGTAGAGCGGCTGCAGGGTGGGCGTTTCCACTTCGAGGTAGCCGCGGGCGTCGAGGAACGCGCGCAGTGCGGTAATGATCCGCGAGCGCGTGCGGAAGACGTCGCGCACCTCGGCGTTGGCGATGAGGTCGGCGTAGCGCTGGCGGTAGCGGGTTTCCACGTCCTGCAGACCGTGCCACTTTTCCGGCGGGGCGTTGAGCGCCTTGCTCAGCACAACAGCCTCGCGCACGCGCAGCGAAATCTCGCCCATCCGCGTACGGAAGAGGGAGCCGTTGACCTGCACGAAGTCGCCGAGATCGAGCAGTTTGAGGAACGTCTCGAACGCCTCGTCGCCGAGTTCGTCCCGCCGCAGGTACAACTGGATCTCGCCGTGGCCGTCGCGCAGGTTGGCGAAGATGGTCTTGCCCTGGTGGCGGCGCCCAACCAGCCGCCCGACGAGCACGATGTCCTCGCCATCGTGGCCGTCCTCGGGCAGCGTCGGTTCGACCGCCGCGAAGCGGTCGCGCGCCTCGGCAATGGTGTGGGTGCGTTTCGCCCGCGTCGGGTACGGATCGCGCCCTGCCTCCCGCAACTGCTCCGCCTTGCGCAGGCGAATCTCCTGCAATTCGGACAGGTCGAGGTCCCGGACGGCCGGGAGGGCGGGTTCGCGTTCCATGCGCGTATCGGTCTCCGGCCGCGCGATGGCGCGCGGCGATACAGGTCCTGCGGTCGAGCCGACGAAAACGCGCCCCGTCGCGGCAGGCAGGCCCCTGCCCGCGCCTGGGGGCACGTCAACGGTACGCGAGCCGGGCGGTCGTGTAAACCGCGCGACGAGCCGTGGCACCCGAAGCGCGGGTGAGGTGCTGGGCAATGTGAAATGGCCGCGGCCACTCGCCATGCCCGCTCGGGTGACGACGGCGTTTGTCTTGTCGATCCGTATACCGGCAGCTCCGGACCGTGGTTGATAACGGTTGCTTGTTAGGTGCGAACACCGTCCGTTCTCAACCCCGGAGGGGTTTCGTTCCCGTAGCCCGGGGTTTTAGAGCGCCCGGCAATAGGCGACTGGCCGAGTCCTGTCGTCGTGTCGAAGGTACCCGAAACCAGCCGAATAGGGCCGCGATTTCCGGTCGGCCGACCGCCGGTCGATCTTCGGGAGCGCCCTATTACCGGGCGTTCTTAACCCCGGGCGGCCGTGAGCGACGGCCGCATCATTTTGGCAATCGCCATCAACCCCGCTCGGGCGACGATGGTCGGTGAGTTCGGCAACCGCCAGAGCCACCGGCGAAGTGCAGCCCATAACCGGGTTGGGAGCCGCCTCCCCTACTCGACCTTGAGCACCGTCATCGTCATTTCGCCGGCGGGCGTCTGCACCACGGGGGTGTCGCCCTCGCGGCAGCCGAGCACGGCGCGGCCCACGGGCGATTCGGTGGAGATGCTGCCGTCGAGGGTGTTGGCTTCTTCGGGCCGGACCAGCAGCCAGACTTCTTCGAGACCGTCGTCGCCGCGCAACGTCACCTTCGAGCCGAGCCCGACCACGCCGCCGGTCGGCTTCTCGATCTCGATCGCGCGCGCCAGCGTCATCTCGAGCTCGGCGATCCGCGCCTCGGTGATCGCGTACAACTCCTTGAGCTCCTCGTATTCGGCGTTGTCGGAGACGTCGCCGGACTCGGTCTCTTCCTGGATGCGCGCGATCAACTCCGGCAGGCGCCGGTTCTTCAGGCCGTCGAGTTCGTCTTCGAGGCGCGCCTTCCCCTCCGCGGTGAGGGGCACCGAGCGCTGCGGCATGATGCTGGTTCCTTTCATCGGGCATTCGGCGCGGGCGGGCAGCGGCGCCGCTACGCGCCGATCCGCCGGCCGGACAAACAGGACAGGAGCCGGAGGCGTTGGCCGCCCGGCTCCCCTGCGATGGCCCGAGTATACGCCCACTATCGGGGTTCGTCCATCGGTCAAACACGGTCCGGCGGCCGGCCCGTGCTACACTATGACAAGCTGCCGCCGCGCCGCTGGGCCGGCGGTTCCTTGTGCCGCCCGTCTCGCCAGCAGGTCCCGGATCGCCATGAGCCCCGTCCAGATCAGCCCGCTTTCCCACCGCCGCGTCGATCTCGCGCCCGCCGCGCCCGGCACGGTCGAGACGGTCTCCCCCGCATCGCTGGCGATGGAACTGGGGATCGAACCGGGCGACCGGGTGGTCGGGGTCAACGGCCAGCCGCTGCTGGACGCGCTGGATTTCCAGTTCCACGCGCAATCGGAGCGGGTCGTCATCGACGTCGATCGCGGCGGCTCCCTGCTGCGCTACGACCTCGAACTGGACGGCGACGAGTTCTGGGGCATCACCTTCGCCGACCCCACGTTCGACGGCGTGCGGCTCTGCGAAAACGCCTGCCCGTTCTGCTTCATCAAGCAGATCCCCAAGGGGATGCGGCGGTCGCTCTACGTGATGGACGACGACTTCCGCTACTCCATGCTCTACGGCAGTTTCGTCACCCTCACCAACCTGAGCGAGGACGACTGGCGGCGGATCGAGGAGCAGCACATCTCGCCGCTCCACGTTTCCGTCCACGCCACCAACCCGGACCTGCGGATGGCGCTCGTCGGCAACCCGAAGGCCGGCAAGATCATGGACGACCTCGCCCGGCTGGAGCGCGCCGGCATCGACTTCCACGCCCAACTCGTGCTCGTGCCCGGCGTCAACGACGGCGAGGAGATGGACCGCTCGCTCCGCGACCTCGCGCGTTTCGGGGACCGGCTGAAGTCCATCGCCGGCGTGCCGGTCGGGCTGTCGCGCCACGGGCAGGAGCGGCAGAGCAAGCAGATGCGCCTGTCGCGCACCTGCATGCGGACGCTGCCCGGCAAGCAGATCACCGTCCGCCGCTACCAGCCGGAGGAAGCCGCCGCCGTCATCGACCAGGCCGAGCGCTGGCAGGAGCGGTTCTGGGCCGAGCGCGGCACCCCGTTCTTCTACCTCGGCGACGAGTTCTACCTGATGACCGGTCGCCCGGTGCCGGACACCCGCCACTACGGCGGGTTCCCCCAGATCGAGGACGGCATCGGCATCACCCGGTACTTCCTCGACCGGCTCGACGCCTACCTGCGGCGCGCCCGCTTCGGCTCGCTGGCCGGCAGCCGCGGCACGGTTGCCTGCGGCACGATGATCGCCCAGACGATGCGCGAGGCGGTCGATCGCTTCAACGCCCGTACCGGGGCGGCGCTCGACGTGGTCTCGGTCGAGAACGTCTACCTCGGGTCGGAGATCAACGTCTCCGGGCTGCTCTCCGGGCGGGACCTGCTCCACGCCTTCGAGAACCGGCCGAACGACGGGCCGCTGTTCGTCTCCGACCGCATGATCTCGCAGCGGACCGGGACGATGCTCGACGACATGACCGTCGCCGAGGTCGCCGGCGCGCTGGGTCGCCCGCTGGTGCCGGCCGACGACCTCGCCGAAGTCGCCCGCGATCTCCACGCCCGCAAGCCGCGCGCGTCCCGCCGGGCCGTCGCCGCCTGAGCGGACGAAGATGGCCGACACGGATGCGATTGCGCCGCACGCCGACGGCTGCGTCATCACACTGAAGGTGGTTCCGCGCGCGAGTCGGACAGCCATCTGGCGGGGCGCCGATGGGTCCATCGTCGTGCGGCTGACCGCGCCGCCGGTCGATGGCGCGGCGAACGAAGCCCTCGTCCGCGCCCTCGCCGACCGGTTCCGCATCGCAAAAAGCGCCGTGCGAATCGCGGCGGGCGCCACCGGTCGCCGCAAGCGCGTCGTGCTGGCCGGTGTCTCCCCCGAGGATGCGGCGGCGATCTTGCTGGTCGGGCGGCAGGCAGCCGCTCGTAGATCGCTCCCGATTGTCAGCATTCAACGCCACGTCGTGGAGGAAGGATCGGCGCCCTCCATCGTCGGCTGGCGTTCACGAGGGAGGGCGCCGGTCCCTCCTCCACGACGACGAAACGGAATCCGGCCGTTGGACGGGAACCCGAATCAGGCCGCCCGGTAGCGGGCGGCCGACGTTCGCTCTGGCCCGAGGGCATCCAGCGCGGTCATGACCGCCTCCGTCGTGACGCCGAGCGCGAGGTGGGCGGCCAACCCGCGTGCGTGCGCCTGCCACGGGTAGGCCTGCGGCGGAGCGGCCAGCCCGAGCGCCTGGCCGAGCGCCTCGTCGTTGACGAGGAAGAGCGCCAACCCGTAGAGCAGGCCCCGCGTGATGCCCGATCCGCCCAGATGCGGCCTCGCCGCGCCGTAGATCACGCCGGGCACGACGCCGAGCGCGTAGTGGATGGCCGAGGCGGCCGTCGCGACTCCATCCTCGCCCGGCTCCGCGCCGATCGCGTCGGCGAGGCGGCCGGCGGCGACGCTGGCGGGGTCCTTCCCCTCCACGCGCGCCGCTTCTTCCTGCTTCACCGTAGCGGGGTCCTCGAGGTCGTAGAGATACGTGCTGACCTTGTCCATGACGACGGTGCCGACCGCCCCGGCGATCGCGCCTTCGACCGCGCCGACGAGGTAGCCGTTGGTTTCGCGGTGCATCGCCCGTCCCTTCGCGTCGGCGCGCGGCACGCGAACAGGTGCGCGGCCACGCCCCACGAGAAGCCATGGCACGACGTGTTCCAGCGGGAACGGGGTGGGCGAAATCCCGTCGGTTGGCGCCGAGTTTCCGCGGGCTGTGCAGACGGGCTAGCGACGAGCGCCGCGACGGGCAATCGCGGCGATGACCGCGGCGAGGACGGCGACCACGGCGGCGACGGCGACATCCCCGAGCACGTGGTGGCCCCGGCGCCGGCGATCGATGACCGCGCGCGGTGGCCGGTACGCATGCATCGCCCACCAGAGGACGACCGTTTCGCGCATCGCCCGCAGGATGACGCGCGGGTTGCCGCCGGAGGCCTCGCCGGCCACGCGGGGGTAGTGGTGCACCCCAACCTGCATCAGCCGCGCGCCCTGCCGCCGCGCCTTCGCCTGGATCTCGGTGTTGATCAGCGCGCCCGGCGCGGAAAGATCCAGCGAGCGGATCAGGTCGCCGCGGAAGATCTTGAACGCGCAGTCGATGTCGCGCAGGTGGACCCCGAAGAGGATGCGCACCGCCACGTTGAAGATCTCGGCGAAGACCCGCCGGTGGAGCGGGTCGTTCCGCTCCTGCCGGAACCCGGCGACGATGTCGTACTCGTCCACAAACGGCGACAGCAGGCGCAGATCGGCGAGGTCGAACTGCCGGTCGCTGTCCATGAACATCACCCAGTCGCCGGTGGACGCGGCGAACCCGCTGGTCAGCGCCGCGCCGTACCCCCGGTTGCGCGGGTGGTGGACGACGCGCACCCGCGCGTCGGCGCCGGCAAGATCGTCGGCGATGCGGCCGGTGCCGTCGCGGCTGCCGTCGTCCACGATGATGATCTCGAACGGTTCGGCGAAATGCGGCAGCACTTCGAGGGCGCGGGCGACGACGGGTCCGAGGTTCGCCGCCTCGTTGTGCGCCGGCAGCACCAGCGAAAGCGAACCGGGGATGCGCCGTCCGCGCTCCGGGTCGAAGGGAGGGTAGGCCGTCATCCGGTCCCCTGCGCGAGCGGGTCGCCGCTCGCGACCTGCCATGTCTCCCCGCCGCCGTTCTCGGGCTCCGGCGGCAGCGGCGGCAACTCCCGGTTGGGATCGGCGGGGGAATCGCCCTTCATGTCCGGGCTCACCGACCACACGTTTCCGCGCGGGTAGAACTTCGTGTAGAACGAGCGCTCCCAGAGGAGGTCGCCGTTGCGGTCGGTGACGGTGCGGCGATGGGTGACTTCTTCGCCGATGGACGCCGCCTGCACCTGGTTGATCGTGCCGGGCTCGAGTTCCTCGTCCACGATCTCCTTGTCCGCCTCGACCTGGAACTTCTTGCCGTAGGTCGGGCCTTCGTCGGCAACCGTCCAGCCGGTGTCCTCACCGTAGATGTTGACGACCACGTTGACGCCGTCGGTCCACGACTCGACCAGCAGCCACGAATCGGTCGGGTTTTCGAACCGGAAATCGCCCCAGGTCGAAGGGTCCGGCGTCGGTTGCAGGATCGAGGCGTCCAGCCCGGGCGCCCAGCCGTCGTACTCGTAGAAGGCGATCCGGAAGCGGTGCGGCCACCACTCGGTGATCGGCATGCCGGCGAAGTAGGCTGCCCGGAACACCGTGGTGGACACCTGGCAGATGCCGCCGCCGATGTCCTGCCCGATTTGCTCCCCGAGGATTACCTGCGCTTCGACGAACCCGGCTTCCTCGGTGATGTAGCCGATGGAATGGTTGAACGTGAACTCCCCGTGCGGCGGCACCAGCGTGCCGTTGAGCAGGGCCGCGCCGACCTCGACGTTGGTGGCCCGGCCGTCGCTCGACCCGGAGTAGTTGGACGACCCGGAACCGAGCAGTTTCGTGATCCCCAGCGCGGCGAGATTGCCGGAATCGATGGTCGGCTTCGTCACCGTGACCGGCGCCTGGACCGGACCGTGCGCGCCAAAGAAACTCTCCTCCACCGCCGCCGCGAGTTCGGCCGGCCGCAGTTCGACGCCATCGACGCTGGAAACGACGGACACCAGTCGTTCGCCGTTCCAGCCGACCTCGGCGTCCTTCGGCTGCTGCTCGATCGCCGGAGCCAGGCGTTCATCCAGCCACGCCGCCAGCGCCTCGCGGTCCATCCCGAGCGAGAAGGCCTCGGCCCCGCGCTTCGTCGGATCGATCGACTGGGTGACGAACCGGCCGAGATCGGCCGGCGGCAGCGTCCACAGCCCGCCGTTGTAGGAAACCTGCACCGGCATCGCCATCGCGAGCCGGAGTTGCTCGACGGCGGGTTGCAGGTCCTCGCCGCGCACGGCGGCCATCCTCGCGGTGGTCGGCAAATCGCCGGTGTACGGGCGCATCGCCGCCAGGTTGGACATCAGCGCCGCCGACGCGCCCGCGCGATCGACGACGGTGCCGTCCTGCTCAGGTACGATCGTGACCGTCGCCCCGTCAATCTTCAGGGAAGCGTTCGCCGGCGGCAGCCCGAGGTCGCGGTCGATGCCGTCGAACCACGCGTCCAGTTTGGCGTGGTCGAAGCGGACCGGCAGCGAAATCTGCTGGTCGCCACGGACGAGCCCGGCCGTCGCCGCGAGGCGGTCCCGCGCCTCGTCCTCGCGCCCGACGGCGTACGCCGCGGCGAGCCCGGCGGACACGTCCGCCTCCGCGCCGAGGTCGCGCAACGTCGCCTGCCAGCGCCGGTCGCCGAGGAACAGCGTCACCACCTGCGACTCGATCTCGGCGGCGCGCGCCATCAGCGCCGCCTCGGCTTCGGCCGGGGTCAGCCCGCCCACCGGCACGTCGGCCACGACAACGGCGGGGTAGACCCGGCCTTCGTGGGCCACGCGCAGCAGGACCAGCGCCACGGCGAAGACGAACAGGACCAGCGCCGCGCCGACGACGGCGCGCATGGCGAGCCGCGCCCCGTTCGCGACCACGGCGGCGCCTAACTCGGCCAGCGGATCGGTGCGCGGCGTCGCGACGCCGGCGGACGCCGGGTCGAGTCGCGGCGCGCGCGCGACGGTGGGAACCGAAACCTGCCGCCCCAAGACCACCCCCCGCGCGTCAGCGGGCAGCCCCGGACGGCTCGTCGCCCGGGACCACCTGCAGACGGATGTGCCCGAATTGTAGGACATCCCCCGGGCGGATCGCGGTCAGCGCCGCCACCGGCCTGCCGTTGAGCAGCGTGCCGTTGGTGCTGTCGCGGTCGCGCACCCACCATGATCCGGCTTCCTGCACGATTTCGGCGTGTTCACCGGAGAGAAATGGGTCATCGATCGCGATCGCGTTGCCCGGCCGCCGCCCGATCGTCGCGCCCGGCTGAAGCGGCCACGAGGTTCCCGGGGCGAGCCGCGACCGCCCACCATCGAGGACCATCACCCGGAGCGTGCCGGACGCGCTCCTCGCCGGCGCTTCGGCAGGTACGGCGTCGCGGGCGAGCGCCGACGCCTCGCGCAGCGCCACCACGGCGACCGCAGCGACGAACCCGACCAGCGCGGCGGCCATCAGCAGCCGCAGCCCCAGCACGAGCAGTTCCTCGTCGGCCGGGGGGATCATCCGCCGCCCGCCGGCAGCACGCGGGCGACCACCGCGCCGAAGCGGATCTCGTCGCCCGGCCGCAGCGGCTCGTCGGTCGCCCGCTTGCCGTTGCGCCAGGTGCCGTTGGTGGAGCCGAGGTCGATCAGCCGCGCCCCGGCCGGGCCGGTTTCGATCCGGGCGTGGCGGCGGGACACGCTCTCGTCGAGCAGCACGACGTCGTTATCCGGTGCGCGGCCCACCGTGGCGGTCGGGCGCGGCGCCAGCACCTCCTGCCCGCGCTGCGGCCCGGTGGCGATCAGCAGCGTCAGCGGCTGGTCTTGTCGCGGCGGCGCCGAACGCTTGAGACGAGGCATCCCGGTCGCGTCGTCGTCCCCGAAGAGTTCGGCGCTCGCCCGCACCGAGCGGCGCGCCACCGCCGGGTCGGCGACGATCTCGACCGTCACCGGTCCGAGCAGATTCCAGCCCCGTTCCGCCGCGACGGTTTCGAGCCACCCGGCGAATTCCGCGCCGAGCGCCGCCGAGGCCGATTCGAGCGGCGCGGCGTCGTCCGGGTGGAGCGCGGCACGGAACCGGTTCGGGGCCAGCAGGCCACCGACGTTGACGACGACCCCGGCCGCCATCGCCCGCTCCAGCCGGCGGCCGATCTCGGCCGGTTGCAGCCGGGTCCGGAAAACGCGCGCCGCGCCGCCTTCGACCAACCGCTCCAGCGCCGCTTCGAGGCGGTCCATCGGGTTCACAGGCGGTCGTCCCCAACGAACGTCAGGTAATCGTCGCGCCGCCGGAACAGCAGGCCGTACAGCAGGTTGTAGGCGGCAAAGACCTCCAGCACGAACGGCAGGTAGCCGCCGTAGCCGAGCACGGGCATCTCGAAGAGTTTCGGTTCGCCGACGAACGGGACGGAGTACACCCACTTCGGCATCGCCAGCACGTTCCAGAACTCCCAGAAGAATCCGCAGGCGAGCCCGGTGACCCAGAGCACGACGACGGTATCCCAGCGCCCATGGGCGACCTCCCCCGCGAGCGACCGCCAGCCGAGCAACGTGTTGATCGGATCGATCAGCAGGAACAGCCCGATCCACACCAGCGGGAACGCATAACCCGGCCAAAGCAGCGAAGCGGCGAACGTCGCCGCGCCGGCCAGCGCGATGATGACGAGCCCGGCCCGGCCCAGCGCGATCCTCGGCCCGCGAATCGGCCCGGCAAACGGACGAAACGTGCGCGCGAGGCTGGCGGTTTCGAAGAGCGCCGGCATCACCGTCGAAAACGCGAGGGACGCCAGCAGGGCGTAAACCACCGGGGCGTACGGATAGGGAAGCGCGTAGCGCCAGTTGCCGAGGAAGCCGTTGGCCCACTCGAACACCCACCAGAGCGGGACGCTGAAGGCGAACAGCAGCGCCAAGCGGGCGGGGTTGCGCGTCAGCAGGCTTTCCCCGGCGCGCAGCCGGACGAGCCCGTCCACGGTGAGGATGTAGCCGAACCAAAGCGGGAAGAACGCCTGGTGCCGCAGCGGGCCGGGCCCGAACCAACTCGCCCACCAGGCGACAACGACCAGCGCGAGCCCGGGCCACAACCACGGCGCGGCCCCGATTCCCGCCGAAAGACCGGCGGCGGGCTGGGCGGCGGATCGTTCGGCGTGCATCCTGCGAGCATGCTCCGGGTCCGGGACGGCGGCGCGCCCCGTCGCGAGTATAGCCCCGGCGGTGGAACGCGCTGCTATCATCGCTGGCCGGCGGCAGGCAGCCGGGATGCGAGGCGATCGCGAGGAGGGTCCGGGTGGAGGCGCGACCGGTACGGCTGGCGCCGTCGATCCTTTCGGCGGATTTCCTGCGGCTGGGCGAACAGATCCGCGAGGTCGAAGCCGCCGGGGCCGACTACATTCACTTCGACGTGATGGACGGCCACTTCGTCCCCAACATCACCGTCGGCCTGCCGGTGCTGGAGGCCGTCCGCCGCGCGACCGACCTGCCGATCGACGTCCACCTGATGATCGAGGACCCGGGCGAATGGGTGGCGCAGTTCGCCGCCGCCGGGGCCGACATCATCACCGTCCACGTCGAAGCCGACCCTCATTTGCACCGCACGCTGCGGGCGATCGAGGAGCACGGCGCCGCGCCGTCGGTGAGCCTCAATCCGGCCACACCGCTGGTTGCGCTGGAAGAGGTGCTCCCCATCGTGCGGCAGGTGCTGATCATGACGGTCAGCCCCGGGTTCGGCGGGCAAACGTTCATCCCGGCGGCGCTGGACCGCATCCGCCGCCTGCGCGAGGACCTCGACCGCCGCAACCCGTCCTGCTCGCTGGAAATCGACGGCGGGATCAAGGCCAGCAACATCGGGCGCGCCGTCGCCGCCGGAGCCGACACCATCGTCGCCGGCTCGGCCATCTTCACCCCGGACCGCCCGGTTTCGGAGACCATCGCCGAGATGCGCACTGCCATCCGGGACGCACAGCGGTAGCGGACGCGCCACTCTCATCACACTGCATCCACCGTCATCCCGTCGCCCCGCCCGTCATCCCCCACTGGTGACGGCCACCGCCCCAGCGGTGACAATGACGCCAGGCATGAACGAGCGCCCGGCAATCGCCCGCGCGTTCTCGGCGCGGTCCACGACCGCGAGGAGTCAGCCACCATGGCGACGAACCCGGCCCCGGCCGATTGGGGTCCGATCGAGGTCACCTACCACGTCCGCTCCTACGCCTTCGGCGAGCGCCTGATCCCGGAACTGCTCGGCAAGCAGGGGGTGCCGGACGGCGTCGTCGCCGAGACGTGGGAGATCAGCGACCACAAGGACGCCCGCGCGTCGATCCTTTCCGGTCCCTTCGCCGGCAACACCCTGCACGACCTCGTGGAATCGCACCCGGACGAACTGGTCGGGCAGGGCTGGCGCGGGCCGCACTTCCCGCTGCTCGGGAAGTTCCTCGACGCCTCCCACATGCTGCCGGTCCACCTCCACGCCGACGACGAAACCGCCGTCCGCCTCTACGGCGAACCGCACGGCAAGACCGAGGCGTGGCACATCCTGTGGTGCAAACCGGGCACGACCATCCTGACCGGCGTGAAGGACGGCGTCACCGACGACGAGTTGCGGGCGGCCTTCAAGGCCGAGGACTACCGCTCGGTGATGTACGAACACCCGCTCGCGCCGGGAGACACCGTCTACGTGCCCGGCGACATCCTCCACTCGTTCGGGCCGGACACGCTGATCTTCGAGATCCAGCAGACCAGCGACCTCGGGCAGGACGTGATGCCCGCCGACCTCTGGGGCTTTTGCCGCTCGGAGGAGGAATGGGACGCGGCCATCGAGCGGGTGCTGGCCGAACTGAAGCGGGATTACCTGCCGAAGCCCAATCCGGGACTCGCCCGCGCCGACACCAGCAACGGCAACCGCTACGTCGTCGGCGGGGCGGGGCCGCATTTCGCCATCGAGCGCTGGACGCTGGCCGGGCCGCACGTCGAGCCGTCGCATCCGGAACGATGCCTGACGGTTTCCAACGTCGGCGACCCGGTAACCATCCGCTGGGCGGGCGGCGAGCAGACCCTCGACCGCGCGACCTCGCGCATCCTGCCGGCGGCGATCGGCGAAGTCGAGATCACGCCGATGGCGGCCAGCGGCGATCTCGTCGTCTGCTACGTGCCCGACCTGCAACGCGACATCATCGACCCCCTGCGCGCCGCCGGGCACAGCGACGACGACATCCGGGCGCTCGGCGAGGTCGGCATCTAGCGCCGGCGACCAGACAATGGAAACGGCGCGCCGCACCCCGAGGGGGGTGCGGCGCGCCGTTTCCCACGAATTCGGGACAACCAGAGACCCGCGCCGCTCGCCGCCTGGGGCGGTTCTTGTTACCTCGATGGTGCCATCATGCGCCGCCAGCCCAGCAATTCGGGCTGCGTGCAACCGTGCCGCCGGGTGGGTTGACAACCCGTGCACTTCATGCAACCATTCGGTTGCATGAAGTGCAACCGGATGGTTGCCGGGCTGGCCGCAGCGGAGGCGTGCATGACCGAACTACCCGATTGCATCGAGCGCTCCGTCCTGATCGAGGCTCCGCTCGCGCACGTGTGGAATCTGATCGTCGATCCATCACACCTCGCCCGGTGGTACCCGGGAGCCCGTATCGAACCCCGCGCCGGCGCCGCCGCAACGTTCGACTGCGGGGCCGACGACGTGTTCCACGGCATCGTCGATCGCGTCGCTCCGCCGCATGTCCTCGCCTGGCGGTGGTGCCTCGAACCCGGCGTGCCGGTCGATGATGGCCCGACCTCCCGCGTCGAAATCACGCTGGTGAGCGAGGGCGGGGCGACGAGGCTCAACCTCGCGGAATGCGGATTCGCGGGTTGGAGCGATGCCGACCGGGCCCGGATCATGCCGGGCAACGCCGGCGGCTGGGTCTTCCTGCTCGACAACCTGGCGACGATCGCATGCCCGGCGACGCCCTGAACCGGGAGCAGAACATCGACGCGGTGTTCGGCGCCCTGTCGGACCCGATGCGCCGCGCCATCCTCGATGCCCTGGCCCGCGCCGGAGGCGCGAGCGCCAGCGGCCTCTCCCGATCGCTACCGATCACGCGGCAAGGTGTCGCCAAGCACCTGGCGGTGCTGGAGCACGCCGGGTTGGTCGAGCGCCGGCGGCACGGCAACGAGATCCGGTTCCGGCCCGACGCCGCCCGGATCGAGCAGGCGACGGCATGGTTGTCGTCGCTCGCCGCCGAATGGGACGACCGGTTGACGGCGCTTTCCCGCCTTGCGTTGGAGACGGCGACCGAACCGGCAACGGAACGACCGGATGCGGGCGGACCGGCCGCGCCGGGGTACAAAGCAGCAATCGAAGGAGGTAAACGATGACCGAGGCCGAGCGGATTGCCGCGGGAACCATCGTCGGGTTCGATCTCACCGTCCCCGATGCGGACCCGATCCGCGACTTCTACGCCGACGTAGTCGGCTGGACCGTCGAACCCGCCGACCAGGGCGGCTATTCCGACTACTTCTTGAAATCCCCGGAAACGGGCGCCTATGTCGCCGGCGTCTGCCACGCCCGCGGCGAGAACGCCGACCTGCCGCCGCAGTGGATCGCCTACATCGCCGTGCCCGATCTCGCCGCCAGCCTCGAACGCTGCATCGCCGCCGGAGGCTCGCTGCTCACCGACGTCAAGGGCGCGGCAGGCTCGACCCAATACTGCGTGATCCGCGACCCCGCCGGAGCCGTGCTGGCGCTGATGCAAGTCGCAGCCGAGTAACGCAGGTTGCCGCCCCGATTCCCATCGCCAGCGCCCGGTCGTTCGTAGGGGAGGGACCTGTGCCCTCCCGTGCTCGAAGCCGCGTACGGACGCGGGAGGGCACAGGTCCCTCCCCTACGAACGACCGGGCGTCACGGGCGGGCGAAACGGCAGCGAATAGCCGGATCTCGTATAACCCCGTTGCGTCCTCGTAGCTTCGCTGAGCCCAAAAGCAGCGCAACATTCACGAACCAGTGCCGCCATTTATTCGGCATTTATTCGATCGCAGAACCCGCGAACGTAGGCGGCAGATCGACCAAACTTGGGATTATTCGCGACCGCTCCCACCCGCAGTGCCCGGAGCCGTCCCGGATGCATCCAATCCCCAGCGTCGGCCATGCGGCCGTGCGTGCCTCGGTGCACGCGATTCCGCGTCCGGAGCCCCTGCGACGAAAGGCGACCCGACGCCGGTCACTCGACGCCGGAGCCGAGCCGGGCCAGCGCATGCAACTGCTCCTTCGACGATTCGTAAAGGCCGCGGTAGACGGGGTAGTACCGGTCGTAGATCGCGCGCTCCGCCTCGCGGGGCCGATAGGTCGCGGCCGGCTTGACCCAGTCCCGGCGCAACGCGCCCATGCCGTCCACCAGCCCGGTAGCCACGCCCGCGAGGAACGCGTCGCCGAAGGATGCGCCGATGGTGCGCTCCGGCACGTCCTGCGGCAATCCCGAAGCGTCGGAGACGATCTGGAGCCAGAGCGGGTTGTTCGCCCCGCCGCCGACCGCCACCAGCCGCTTCGGCGGCGCGCCCATCGCCGCCATCGTTTCGAGGTTGTGGCGCACGCCGTAGGCTGTTCCTTCGAGGCTGGCGCGGTACAGGTGACCCCGTGTGTGGGAGAGCGTCAGGCCGGCGTACACCCCGCGCGCGTCCGGGTCGTTGATGGGGGTGCGCTCGCCGGCAAAGTACGGCAGGCAGACCAACCCCTCGCTCCCGGGCGGCACCGCGTCGGCGAGGTCGGCGAGCGCCGCGTAGGCGTTCGGTCCGCCCGCCGCCTCGGCCGCCATCTCCGGCTGGCCCAGCGTGTCACGGAACCAGCGCGTGAGCGCTCCCGTCGTGGACATGCCGCCATCGATGGCGTACATCCCTGGCACGACGAACGCGGTAGCCCACATCCGCGGGTCCGGCACCGGGTCGCCGGTGACGTGAATGAAGAACATCGTCGTGCCGTACATCACCATCATGTCGCCGGGATCGACGACGCCGACGCTGATGGCCTCGGCGGCGGCGTCGATGGTGCCGGCGGTGACCGGGGTGCCGACGGCGAGCCCGGTTTCCGCCGCCGCCTCCGGCGTCACCGTGCCGGCGATTTCGGTCGGCCAGAGCAGGCGCGGCAACTTTTCCAGATCGACGATCGGTTCGGCGAACCGGTCGTCCCAGTTCAGGCCGCGCAGATCGAACAGCGGGTTGTAGTAGGACGCCGTGTGCTGGTCCATCACGACCTCGCCGGTGAGTTTGAGCACCAGCCAGGAGGACGCCGCCATCAGTTTGTCGGTCTCGGCCCAGACCTCCGGTTCGTGGTTGCGGATCCAGAGGATCTTCGGCCCAATCGCCTGCGAAGTCAGGGCCATGCCGCCGAGGGCGAACATCGGCTCCTCGCCAAACCGCTCGTTGAGCCAGGCGATCTCGGCCGGGGCACGGGTGTCGATGCCGTAGAGGATGCCCGGCCGCAGGGCCGTGCCGGCGGCATCCACCGGCAGCAGGCACGCGCCGATGCCGCTGACCGCCACGCCCTTGACGCGGTCGCCGGCAAACCCCTGGGCGAGCAGCAGCCGGGTCAGCCCGACGAATTCGCCCCACCAGATCGCGTCGGCGTCGTGCTCGGCCCAGCCGGGACGCGGCAGGCTCAACTGGTGCTCGATCGTCGCCGACGCGACCACCTCGCCCGTCGGCGTGCAGAGCACGCCCTTCGAGCTGTAGGTCCCGATGTCGATCCCGAGCAGCAGTTCGTCGGCCATGCCGGCCCTCCCCTCCCGCGCCAGTTTCCGTCCGTGCGTCGCGGGCGATCATAACAAAGGGGTCAGCCAGCGCCGCCCACGAGAACCCGATCGCCCGCATCCGGTCACGAACGCTCCTGGTCCAACTCGGGCACGAATATGCAGAACGCCGAATCTCGCCCGAATGCACCTTCACCCTGTCTGGGACTCGGTGCGGAGCGCCGGTGTCCGAACACCCGTGGCGGATTCAACTATGGCCCGATTCTCGCGTCTCGGGGTCCGCTACGGAACAACGCCGCTCCGTGCACCGACACGCCGGAACCATCGCGTCCCCTGGAGGGCGTCGTCGCCATGATGGTGGCCCCAGCAGATTTCACCCGCGTTGCCTGCGCGATCTCCGCGCGCGCGGCCGAGGTGCTGCAAACCGAGATCCACGTCACCGACGACCGAGGCAACGTCGTCGCGGCCAGCGGCAGCCCCATGCCGGCCGATACCCTGCTGGCGCCCGCCGACGGCGCGATCCGCGTCCCGTTGCGGTTCGATTCCCGCGGCGGCGAAGTCCTCGTCGGCCCACGATCGCGGGCCGACGAACCGATCCCGCCGCGGCTGGCGCAGGCGCTGGTCGATCTGGTCATCAGTGAGGTGGCCATCGCCGACCGGCTTCCGAACCAGTCGGACCTCAAGAACCGCTTCATCTACGAACTGCTGCGCGGGGAATCGGCCGACCACGCCGCCGTGCTGCGGGACGCCCGGTTGCTCGGGATGGACCTGACGCCGCCGCGAGCGGTCATCCTGCTCGACGCGACGGACTTCATCGATCCCCGAAAGCCAGGCTCGGACCGGCGGGCGCAAGTCGTCGTCCGCTCGGTCGTCGGCTTTTTCCACCTGCCCGATGATACGATCTGCGCCTGGAACGGCGAGGGCGAGGTCGCTGTCCTCAAGGCGAGCGACACCCGCAACCTTCACGTCTGGGTCGATCGCGACGGCGACCGGGAACCGGCCGGCGCGTCGTGGGCCAACCTCGCCGCGCTCAAGCGCGCCGGTCGCGCCCTGCTGGCGCGGTTGCGGCAGGACACGGGGTCCGACCTCGCCATCGGGATCGGGCGCTACCATCCCGGCATCGACGGCCTCGCCCGCTCCTATTCGGACGCGCGGGCGGCCATCACCCTCGGCCGCCGTTACCGGGGCGACAACCACGTCCATTGCCTCGACGGGCTGGGCATCGCGGCGCTGGTCGGGCTCTCCGACGAGGCGACCAAGATCGACCTCGCGCGCCACCTGCTCGGCCCGCTCGACCACGAACCGGACCTGCTGCGGACGCTGGAGGCGTGGTTCGCGGAGGATTGCAGCCCCTCCGCGACCGCGCAGCGCCTCGGCATCCACCGCAACACGCTCGGCTACCGCATGGACAAGGTCGTCACGTTGACCGGACTCGATCCGCGCCACTTCGACGACGCCGTCCAGGTCCGGCTCGCACTCGTCCTGCGCTCCCTCGCCAGCACGCCCTAATCCCGCTCCCACCATCCCGGAACATCCGCCGCCATCCGGCCGGAGGTCGCCCCATGCCGCTCGTCGATGTCCTGATCCCCACCTGTGGCCGCAAGACCGGGCTCGCCGTCACGCTTTCGAGCCTCTACAACCAGACGTTCCGCGATTTCTCGGTCACGATCTCCGACCAGACGCCGGACGACGCTGCCTATCTCGACAGCATCGAGGTGGAAACCGCCATCCGCGCGCTGCGCCGCCGGGGCCACCGGGTCGCGCTCCACCGTCACCTGCCCCGGCGCGGTCTCGCCGAGCAGCGGAATTTCCTGCTGCGGCAGGCGAACGCGCCATATGTCCACTTCATCGACGACGACGTGCTGCTCGACGCCGAGGTGATGGAACGGATGCTCGATACGATCCGCTCCGAAAGGTGCGGCTTCGTCGGGTGCGCCGCGACCGGCCTGGAGTACCTCGACGACGTGCGACCCCACCAACAGGACATCGAATTCTGGCACGGGCCGGTGACGCCGGAACGGTTCGGCCCGGACGAGATTCCGTGGGACCGGCACAAGGTCAACAACGCCGCCAACCCGCTCCACCTCGAAGAGCGCTACTGCCGGAACGGGCAAACCGTCCGCTACAAGGTCGCCTGGATCGGCGGGGCGAACGTCCTGTTCGACCGGGAGAAACTGCTCGCGGTCGGCGGCTTCTCGTTCTGGAACCGGCTGCCGGCGGAGCACGCCGGCGAAGAAGTTGTGGTGCAGTTCCTGCTGCTGAATCGCTACGGCGGCTGCGGCATCCTGCCGAGCGGCACCTACCACCTCGGGCTGCCGACGACGGTCACGGACCGCCGCCGCAACGCGACCGAACTCTTCGGCGACCTACTGGCCGAACTGGATGCCCGCGACGCCGCAGCCGCGGGCATAATCGCCGCCGACGTTTCGTTCGGAGCCGGCATGCATGGTTGATCCGCTCGACGCCACCCCCGCCCCGCTGGTCACGGTCGTGATGCCGACCTTCCGCCAGCAGGCGTTCATCGCCCGCGCCATCGACAGCCTATTCGCCCAGACCGAACAGCGGTGGGAACTCGTCGTCATCGACGACGGCTCGCCGGACACGACGGCCGAGGCGGTCGCGCCGTTCGTCGCCGATCCCCGCGTGCGCTACCTCCGGTTCTCGCGGAACCGCGGGCTCGGGCGGGCGCTCAACGTCGGGTTGCAAGCCGCGCGGGCGCCGTTCGTCGCCTACCTGCCGTCGGACGACGTCTGGTATCCGGACCACCTGTCGTCCTTGCTGGACGCCCTGCGGGACGACCCGGCGGCGGTGATGGCGGTCGCGGGCGTCCGATACCACTACAACCGCATCGCCGAGCGTCGCATCCCGAACGAGCCGATCCAACTCGTGCAGGCTATGCACCGGGTGACGCCCGACCGCTGGCTGGAACGCCGCCACCTGACCACCGACGACCTCGGCCGGATGCTCTGGAACGCCCTCGAACGGCGGGGCGGCACCGCCTGGACCGGCCGCGTCACCTGCGAATGGGTGGACCACCCCAACCAGCGGCACAAACTACTGCGGGAGCCTATCGGCGGCATCAACCCGTACCGGCAATACGTGGGCACATCCGAGCCACTGCGGTTCCACACGACCGCGGGGAACCTCATCGACGAACCGCGCCGGTACGCCCGGTTCCGGCAGAGACCGGACACGCCGCCGGCCGTGGACGGGCTGAAGATCCTGCTTGTCGGCGAACTGGCCTACAACGCCGACCGCGTCCTCGCGCTGGAGGAGCGCGGCCACCGCCTCTACGGCCTCTGGATGGAGCAGCCGTACTGGTACAACACGATCGGCCCGCTCCCCTTCGGCCACGTGACCGACATCCCGCGCGAGACCTGGCGCGAGGAGGTCCGCCGCATCCGGCCGGACGTCATCTACGCGCTGCTGAACTGGCAGGCCGTCCCCTTCGCCCGCTCGGTGCAGGACGCCAACCCGGGCATCCCGTTCGTCTGGCACGTCAAGGAAGGGCCATTCATCTGCATCGAAAAGGGGACGTGGGACGACCTCGTCGCCCTCCATCGCGGCGCGGACGGGCAGATCTTCTGCTCCGACGAGATGCGCGACTGGTACGCCACCGCCATCCCCGGCGTGCTCGATCGCGGCCCGGTGATGGTGATGGACGGCGACTTGCCCCGCCGCGACTGGTTCGACGCGCCCCGCTCGCAGCTGTCGTCGGCGACGGACGGCGCGATCCACACCGTGGTTCCGGGCCGCCCGATCGGGCTGCATCCGGAAACGGTCGCGGAGCTGGCGGCGGAGAACGTCCACCTCCATTTCTACGGCGACTTCACGCAAGGGCAATGGGCTGCCTGGGTGGAGCGCACGCGGTCGCTCGCGCCGGGGCACCTGCACCTGCATCCGAACGCGGATCAGGAGCGCTGGGTCGAGGAATTCTCCCGCTACGACGCCGGCTGGCTGCACGGTTTCGTCAGCCGCAACGGCGGCGACATCCGGCGGGCGGACTGGGACGACCTCAACATCCCGGCGCGGATGGCGACCCTCGCCGTCGCCGGCCTCCCGATGATCCAGCGCGACAACACCGGGGCGCGCGTGGCCATCCAAACGGTAGCGCGGGACCGCGACCTCGGCCTGTTCTACAACGACATCCCCGACCTCGCCGTCCAGTTGCGCGACGGCTCCCGGATAGCCACCATCCGCGACAGCGTCTGGCGGCAGCGGGACGAATTCACCTTCGACGCCCACGCCGACCGGCTCGTTGCCTACTTCCGGGAGGTCATTGCCGCCGCCGGGAACCGCTCGACGCCGCCGATTGCCGCGGACTAACGCGCCGAGTTTCGAGTGGCGAGTGGCGAGTGTGGTCCGTTCGCAGCACCCAGCACCCAGCACCCACTCGGCACTCGCCACTCGGCGGCGCGTCAGGACGCCTTCGGCTGGCCGTAGTTAGCGAGGAAGTGCGCTCGCATCTCCGGGATCAGTTCGTCTGGCACGAGGTCCGGTTCCCGGCCGCCCATCGCCGCCAGCGCGTTAACGTAGACCTTGGCGGCTTCCTCGACGATCTCGGCGACGCCGAGCGTCTGGTCGAAGGAATCGCCGAAGCAGATCAACCCGTGGTTCTTGATGATGACCGCCCGCGTCTCCGGCCCGACCACCTCGACCACGCTGGCGCCGAAGTCGTCGGTGCCGGTCAGGCCGTAGCGCGTCACCGGCACATCGCCGACCGCGAGGCAAACCTCGGTCAGGATGTTGGGCAACGTCGGCCGGATGCAGGAGACCACCGTCGAATAGTGCGAATGGGTGTGGACGACGGTGCGAACATCGGGCCGCGCCCGCATCACCATCGTGTGCAGCGGGGTTTCCGAACTCGGCTTGCGCTTGCCGTCGATCACCTCGCCCCGGTCGTTAACGATCACCACGTCGGCCGGCGTCACCGTCGGGTAGGGCATCCCGCTCGGGGAGATGGCGATCAGGCCGCTCTCCTCGTCGCGGATCGACATGTTCCCGGCGGTGCCGTGGACGACGCCGCGCTCCAGCGCGGCCAACCCGACCTCGACCACCTGCCGCCGCAGATCCTCCAGCAGCATCCGTTTCCCTCCGCTTCGCTTCGCGGTCGAGCGGGCGAGGAGTCGAGAAGAAGATCCGTCGTCGTTCTCCTCCTCGACTCCTCGCCTTCTCGACTCCGCTAGAACTCACTCGCGACGATGCGTCCGGGGTCGATCTCCCGCAGCGCCGACAATTCGTCCGGCGTCGGCGGCGGGGTGACCGGCGTTCCCGGCCCGACCTCCACCGCGAATCCGGTCGCCGCCCGCACCTCGTCCGGGGAAACCCCGGAGTGGATCGACTCGACGATCAGCCGGTCATCGACCCGCCGAAACACGCACAGCGGCGTCACCACCCGGTCCACGTTGCCGGACGCGGTGACAAAATCGAGCCGGTCCACGAAGACCCGCGGATCGTGCCGTGTGCGCCACAGGATCGCCCGCCGCGCCGTCGGCAGCAAGAGTGCGCTGCCGGCGCCGCCGGGCAGGCGCACCTTCGGCCGGTCGAACGGGCCGATGGCGCTCATGTTGATCCGCCCCGCGCCGTCGATCTGGACCCCGCTGAGGAAGGCGACATCCAGCCGACCACGCGCGCTGAGGTCGAACAGTTCGGCGAGCGTCACCATCGCCCGCGCCCCGCACAGCAGGACGGGATCGACCGTCGAGGCGGGCAGCGTGTCGGGCTCGGCGTCCACCCCGCCGGCGATCGAGAGGTAGACGAGGTCCGGGGCGTGGGTGCGCTTCGCCAGCAATGTCGCCACCATCGGCAGCGGCGAGGCCACGCCGTGGAACACCGTTTCCCCGTCGCGCAGGAGCCGGGAGATGGCGACCGCCATCTGCTCCGGTGCGACCGTCGGTTCGCTCACGTCGCCTCCCCCGGCCACGCCGGCGGCTCCACCCCTACGCCGGCGATCCGGCCTCGACCGACGCTCCGGCGATCCGCTCCTCGATGAAGGCCCGCGCGCCGTCGGCGGTCTTCGCGGCGGCGGTCCATGCCGCCAGCCAGTCGGCATCGTAGCCGTACTCGCCAGCGCAACCGCAGGGGTGCGCGCCGTTCGGAACCTCAACGACGGCGTCCACATACAGCCCGGGGATCGTCACCAGGTCGGCGTCGATCCGGTCCACGATCCGCTCGGCGGTAACGAGCACGCGCCGCGCTGCCTGCGCCATCAGCGGGTCCTCGAACCGGGTGCCGACGATGCGGGCGTTGCCCTCGGCGTCGGCCTCCTGCGCGTGGACGATCGCCACGTCCGGCGCGATGGCCGGGATGGCGACCACCTCGCCGCGGCCGTACGGATCGGCCACCGTGCGGAACCCGCGTGCGGCCGGCAGGTCCGACCCGGTCATGCCCGCCATCGGCATGAAGGGCACGCCCTGAATCGCCGCCCGCAACCCGGCGATCACCGAAGCGCACACGTGCTCCCGCGCCTCGACCGCGCCGGTTTCGACCGCGCGCCGGTAGGCCGGGGCCATGCCGAACGGGGTCTCGTAGCCCACGAACCCAGCGGCGACCGCCGCCGCGCTGCCGGCCGCGCACAGGAGATCGACGTCGTACGCGCCCGCCGTCTTGACGACGATCAGCCCGCGCTTGCCTTGCCGCACGATCTCGTGGACGGCGGCGCACGGCGCGCGGTGCAGCGTGTTGCCGCCGAGGGCGACGACCGCGCCGTCCGGGATCGAGGCGACCGCCTCGGGCAGGGTCGTTCGCTTGTCGCGCATCGTCGCTCCTCCTGCGACACGAGGGTCCGTTACCGGAAGCGGCGTTTCCTGCATCAGCCTACCCGGTTCGGCCCGAGTCCCGCGCAGTACATCGTCCCGTGGCAGGTTGCAGGACCGCCACTTCCGTCATCCCGGGCCTGTCGAGGGATCTCTTCGTGTCCTCGACGTTGGATAAGGACGAGATCCCTCGACAGGCCCGGGATGACGACGGTGGCGGTCCTGACATGATTGCGACCTACGCCCTAGCCGACCAGCGACGACAGGATGCCCCACGCCAGGGCGATGACGACGAAGACGAGTGCGACGACCGTGAAGGCGGCCAGCAACGAAAGGAACGCGGAACGGTCGGCCTGCACCCGCTCCCGCCGCTCGGCCGGGGTGGGTTCCCGGCGCGGCGCGTCGGCCGCCCCCCCGCCGGACTGTCCAGCCGGGTAGAATCCGCCGACGTACCGGCTCATGATCTGGTCCTGCACCAGGCGGGCTCGGATCGTCCGGTCGTACGCCTGGCGGCGGACCGGGTTCTTCAGCGTGGCGTAGGCGTCGTTGATCGCCCGGGCGCGTTCTTCCGCCGCCGCCCGCCGGGCAGGGTCGTGGCGGTCCGGGTGGGCGCGCTTCATCGCCTCGCGGTAGGCGCGGGTAATCTCGGCTGCCGTGGCGGCGTAGGGCACGCCCAGCACCTGGTAGTGGTCCGGGGCGTCGGGGTCCGCCGTCGCGTGCGGGGGAACCCCGCCGCTCCGGCCGCCGGCGCCGGAGGTGGCGGTCAACGGCGTCGTCCGATTCAGCGCCGGCCGTGTGCCGGCGGCATCCGCACGGGATTGGGCGGGCCGGTCGGCTGCGCCCGGGGGATTGTACGCGAGGACGCCCGCCGCACCGCCTGCCGGCAGCGGCGGGCCACGACGGGAACGACCGCGCACGGCCTGCGCGGCGAGGGCTACCGGCGCCATGCGACTCGAAGTGCTGACCGTCCCCTACCGCTACGACGAACGCGAGGAAGGCCTAGGCGCCGGTCCCGGCGCCATCCTGCGGGCCGGCCTGCGCGCGCGCCTCGCCTCGGCCGGGCTCGACTGCGGCGAAGCGCGCAGCGCCGAACTGGACGAGGCCGACCGCACCGACGAAGGGGTGGCCGTC
The DNA here is from genome assembly GCA_023423795.1 of Chloroflexota bacterium. Lineage (GTDB taxonomy): Bacteria > Chloroflexota > Chloroflexia > Thermomicrobiales > UBA6265 > CADCWF01. The sequence continues at coordinate 24,204 of JAFAEX010000305.1, forward strand.
AACATCGGCCGCCTCGGCGCGCGCACGGCGGCGCTGGTCGCCGAAGCGCGCCGTGCCGGTGGCGGCGCGCTGGTGCTGGCCGGCGACGACACCGCCGCCGTCGGCGTCGTCGCCGGGGTGCTGCAAGCCGAACCGGAGGCCACCATCGGGCTCGTCTGGCTGGACGCCCACGGCGATTTCAACACCCCGGAAACCTCCTACAGCGGCATCCTCGCCGGGATGCCGGTGGCGGTCATCGCCGGGCTGGCCGGGCCGCTCTGGCGCGAGGCCGCCGGGTTGCGCGCGCCGATCGCCACCGACCGCATCATGCTCGCCGGCATCCGGGAACTGGACGAACGCGAAGAAGAACTGATCCGGGCCACCGACGCCCGGCTGGTGCGCTCGGCCGACCTCGCGGACAAGGCCGCCTTCGCCGCCTCGGTCGAGCGGCTGGCGCGCCGCTGCACGCACCTGTGCCTGCACGTGGACCTCGACGTGCTGGATCCGCGCTTCGTGCCGAGCGCGTCCACCCCCTCCGCCAACGGGCTCACGATCGAGCAGGCCGCATCGGCCATGGCGGCGGTGCTGGCGACCGGCAAGGTGGCCTCTGTGTGCGTTTCCAGCATCAACCCCGGCGCGGGAACGCGCGGCGAGCGCTCGGTCGCTTCGGCGGTGGAAATGCTGGTGCGGGCGCTGCCGGCGTGGGAATCTGCCCCGGCCGCGCCGCCGGCGTGAGGGCCACCTCGATGCGGCAAGCCGGCGGCACGATAGCGCGATCCTGACCTCGACCGGTCATCCCTCGACAGGCTCGGGATGACCGGTCGAGGTCAGGATGCCAGGTTGTAGATCGAGGCGCGAAGATCAGCCCGCTCCGGCGACTACCGTCCCGGCGATACCGAGCCGGTCCGCCTCGAGGCGAAGCGCCGCGATCACCTCGCCGATCAACTCCTCCTGCGGCATGCCGAGCAACTCCGCGCCACGGGCGATGTCGGCCCGGCTGACCTTGGCCGCGAAGGCCTTGTCCTTCAGTTTCTTGCGAACCGACGACACCTCGACCGCATGCACCGACTTGTCGGGACGGACGAGCGCCACGGCGATGACGAAGCCGCTCAGTTCATCGACCGCGACCAGCGTTCGCTCCATCGGGGTTTCGGCGTCCACGCCGCTGTAGTCGGCGTGGGCGAGGATCGCCCGGCAGACGTCCTCGCCCCAGCCGGTTTCGCGCAGGTGGCGGACGCCGACGAACGGGTGGCCCGTCTCGCTCAGTTCGAGATTCGGGTGCTTCTCGAAGTCCATGTCGTGCAGGAGGCCGACCGCGCCCCAAAGATCTTCGTCCGCACCCTGCCGCCGCGCCATGTGGCGCATCGAGGCCGAGACCGCCTCGCAGTGCTTGCGCAGGCTCTCGGACTCCACCCACTCCTGCATCAGCGCCCGCGCCTTGTCGGTCAGTTGTCCATCCGCCACCGTGCTGCTCCTCGCGCATTCGCCCCGGGGCCGGGGCCGCCCATGCGGGCGATTCTGTGTCCCGCTGGCGGGAAGCGTCAACGCATGAGGCGGAGGCGATTGACCGGCGCGGCGTGGGCTGCTAGCCTATTCAATCATTGAGTAGTGTCGGGCGGCGGTGCCGCGTCCGGCAACGTCGCCCGGGAGCAGCCAACCCATGGTCGCCCTTTCCCCTCCAGCCACGCTCCCCCTGTACCCGGTCGTCGAGGACATGCGCCGGCCGCGGGTGCAGGCCGCCCACGACGCCTACGGGCGGGCGATGACCTACCTGCGGATCTCCTTGACCGACCGCTGCAACTTCCGCTGCGTCTACTGCATGCCCGCGATCGGCATGAAGTTCCAGCCGCGCGACGAGCACCTTACCGACGAGGAACTGCTGCGGTTGGTCGGGCTCTTCGCCCAACTCGGCGTCACGCGGCTGCGGTTGACCGGCGGCGAACCGACGATCCGGCCGCACCTGACCGAACTGGTGCGCGGGATGAAGGCGTTCCCCGGCATCGAGGAAGTCTCGATGACCACCAACGCCCTGCTCCTGTCGCGCAAGGCGGCGGAGTTGAAAGAGGCCGGGCTCGACCGCGTGAACGTCTCGATCGACACCCTCGACCCCGACCGCTTCACGCTGATGACGCGCGGCGGGCGGCTGGACCTCGTCTGGGCGGGCATCGAGGCGGCCCACGAGGTCGGGTTGAGCCCGATCAAGCTCAACACCGTGGTCATGCGCGGCCAGAACGACCACGAAGTCGTCGAGATGGCGAAACTGACCGTCGATCGCCCGTGGTCGGTGCGGTTCCTCGAGATTATGCCGCTGGAGGGCGTCGGCGACGTTCACGACCAGGGGCTCGTCACCAGCGAGGAAACGCAGGCGCGGCTGGAGGAGCATTTCGGCCCGCTGGAACCGATCGAGACGTCGCCCTCCGACCCGGCCCGCCTCTGGCGCATCCGCGGCGCGGCCGGCACGATCGGTTTCATCTCGCCGGTCTCGGCGCCGTTCTGCGAGGCCTGCAACCGCGTCCGGCTGACGGCGGACGGCTTCCTCCGGCTCTGCCTCCTCCGCCCGGACGAGGCGAACCTGCGCGACCCGCTGCGCGCCGGCGCCGACGACGACGCCCTGTTGCGCCAGATGCGCGGCGCGATCTGGCGGAAGCCCTGGGGTCACCGCCTCGCCGAAGGCGAGCGCGAGACCGTGCGCGGGATGAGCCAGATCGGCGGGTAATCGAGATTTCTTATATCGGCCTACCGGCGAGCGCGATGACCGGGCCATTCTGCCGAACGCCTTGACCCCAGGCGGACTTCGCCGAAACCCGGATCACTGGCGCTCGTCTACCCACGACGACGCCTTCCACCACGTCGTCCCGAGCCTGCCGAGGGATCCCGTCGATGGGATGACCCCATGCAGGACGAGGCCCCTCGGCAGGCACGGGATGGCGCGACGAACGCGATCGTGAAACGGTCTCAACAGAGACGTCCGTCGCCATCGGACATCGCCAGTGCGCGGCGCGAAGACGCACAGGAAACGGGCCGCCGGTCGGTCGGCGGCCCGTTTCCCCGGTTCCCCCTGCGGCGCGGCTGGACGCTACTCGTCGTCCGCCTGCGCCGCTTCCATGGCCGCGGCCTCTTCGGCCGAGAGCCCGCCCGTGATGACCGGTTCGGCGAACCCGAGCAGGACCGGCTTGTCGGCCTCCTCGTTCGCCTCGCCGGGAGCCTCGAGGACGAGGTAGACGTCAACCGCGACGACCTCGGTGGGCCGCACGGAGAGCGAATCGCCCTGCGCGATCGGCCGCACGCCGCCCTCGATGCTCGACTGGATGAAGACCGCCGGGCTGGTCGCGTTCGCCGGCAACCGCCCGCCGAGCCGGTAGGCGCCCGCCGGCAGGCCCGAGAAGTCGAGCCGCCCGGCGTCGCCGCCGATTTCGCCGGTGACGCCTTCCAGCGTGGTGTCGCCGACCGTGCCCAGCCCGGAAAGGCTGAGCGGGATGCCGCCGGCCAGTGCCCGGCACTCGCTGCGCCACTGCTCGGGATCGGTGCCCGCGTCGGTGCCGGACGGGCAGCCGAAGACGTTCACCTTGACGCGCCCGGTCGTGCCGGCGAGGTCGTCCACGAGGCCCAAATCGACGTCGATGCCGAAATCGCGCAGCGTCGGCTCGTCCGGCACGCTGGTGCGGACCAATTGCCCCTGGTAGCGGGCCGGCTCGAAACGCGACCCGACGCCGGGCACCGCGACGACCCAGTCGCCCGCGCCGATGTTCTCGAACAGGGCGGTATCGTCGCCGGGATCGATGCAGCGGGCCTGTACGGGCGGCGCGGAGAAATCCGCGGTGCCGCCGGGGTACAGCCCGAGGCAGAGTTGCTCGTCGTCAACGAGACCGGAATCGGGGAAGGACAGCGCCACTTCGAGGGTGCGCCCGCCGTCGGCGGACTGCGCCGAGGCCGCGAAGGGTTGGCCGAATCCGGCGAGCGCGAGGGCAGCAGCGAACACGCCGACGAACGCCGTCCGCCGGCTCGTCAGCGTCTGCTCGTTCCTCCCGATCCTCGCCTTCCCGGACATGACGTCTCCACGGTCGTGGGGCGACGCCCGTAGTATAGCCGCCGAGGCCCTCCCCTGTGTGGGGCCAACACGAATCAAAACGTCCCATCGCCGCGTTTGGTTACGCCAGGGAGACAACGTGACGCGATCCGACAACGAACGACCGGTCATCCAGCGGATGCTCATCGCCACATCCATGCAGCCGCCCCACTTGGAGCGCTTGCGGACGGAGTTTCCGGGCATCGAATTCGTCTCCATCGACGACACGCCAGACGCCGAAACGGTCGCCGGCTTCGACGCGGCGGTGATCTGGCGGGCCGATCCGGCGTGGCTGGAAGTCGAGGGCACCCGCCTGCGCTGGGTCCATACCGGCGGCGCGGGCGTCGAACACATGCCGCTGGCGGCCTTGCACGAGCGCGGCATCGTCGTGACGAACAACAGCGGCGTCCACGTGCCGAACATGCCGGAGCACATGCTGGCGCTGATGCTCGCCTTCGCGCGGCGCCTGCCCACGCTCTTCCGGGCGCAAACGGCCCACGAATGGCGCGACGAGGCCACCCACCGCGAAGTCTTCGAACTCGCCGGCCAGACCGTGCTGCTCGTCGGGATGGGCGACATAGGGCTCGGGCTCGGCGAGCGGGCGGCGGCGCTCGGGATGCGCGTGACCGGGCTGCGCCGCCGGACGGGCCGGCCCGCGCCGCCGTTTGTCGAACGCGTCTTTGGCCTCGACGAGTTCCAGGCCGCGCTGGCCGACGCCGACCACGTCGCGATCAGCCTGCCGCAGACGAAGGAGACGGTCGGCATGTTCGACCACGCCGCCTTCGCCGCGATGAAACCCGGCGCGTACCTCTACAACGTCGGGCGCGGGGCGATCGTGGACAGCGATGCGCTGATCGAAGCGCTGCGCTCCGGCCGGCTCGCCGGCGCGGGGCTGGACGTCACCGATCCGGAACCGCTGCCGGCCGATTCCCCGCTCTGGGATATGGAGAACGTGGTCATCACCAGTCACACCTCGGGCGCGTCGCCGCGGGTGTGGGATCGCGGCGTCGAGATCGTCGCCGACAATCTGCGGCGCTGGCACGCGGGCGAGCCGCTGCGCAACGAGGTCGATAGCGCCGCCGGATACTGAGGTCCTTCGGACTCTGCGCACAACAAACGGGCAAACCAAAGCGATTGACACCCTGCGGCGCGTGCCCGAGAATGTACGTACACCCCTTGGACGGGGTCTTGCGCAACCAACCGCGGCAAGGGCGCCAGCAGGGGAAGGAGGTCGGCCCGATGCGCGAGTACACCGTCTCCTCGGTTTCATCCCACGCCTTCGAGCGACTCGCCCAGCGGAACCTGAGCGAAGCCGACGTCCGGTACGTGTTCGTGCACGGACGGCGGTATCACTCCGGCCACGCGGTGTTCGTTCACCTTGGAAAGCGCGACATCCCGGCCAAGGATCGCCGCTGCGACCGGTTCCGGCGGCTGGAAGGCACCGTGCTGGTGCTCGACGCCGCCAACGGCGAGCACCTCACGACCGCCTACCGCAACCGGCGCTCGGGCAGCCGCGACATCAAGCGCAAGCCCAAGCGGGCGTTCCTCGACTGAGCCACCGGTGGCGGTTGGGCCGGACGGTACGGGCGCTCGCTCGCTTTCCCCGCCGTCGATTGGGCAGAAGCGGGCCCGCGACATCGGTCCCAATTCTGGGAGGATAGCGTTGGCGGGTCCGGAGATGGCCTGCCGCAATCGGCGCGTTACGGTCACGACGTGGGCGAACCGGGCAACCGGCCGCCCCTGAAGGAGCCAACGGGCAGCGTGAACTTCGAACCCGAGGAGTCGGCGGTCCTGTCCAGGGTCGATCGCTGGGCGCGCGACGACGACCGCGTGCGGGTGGTGCTGCTGACGAGTTCCCGAGCCAACCGCGCGTTCCCGCGGGACGCGCTGACCGACTACGACGTGGCGGTCGTCACACCGGAGCCGGATGCGTTTTCCGACGATGGCTGGCTCGGCTCGTTCGGTACGCCCCTGGTGCGGGTCCGCGACGTTGAATCCGTCGATGGCCTCGATGTCCACCACTGCATGTCGATCTTCGACGACTGGGCGAAGATCGACTTCAGCTTCTGGCCCGCCATCTTCCTCGATCGCGTGCGGGTCGTCCGCCGTCTGCCCGACGAATTCGCCGCCGGATACAGGGTGCTTCTCGACAAGGACGGCGCGACGGCTGACTGGCCGGTTCCCACCGAAACGCCGTGGACCGTCGCGCGCCCAACCGAACGCGAGTTCGACGATCTGGTGCAGGAGTTCTGGTTCGTCGCGACCTACGTGGCGAAGTACCTCTGGCGGAACGAACTCCTCGCGGCCAAGGTCATCTTCGACTACGAGCTGAAGTATCTCGTCGTGCGCCGGCTGCTTGATTGGAGGGCGGGCGCCGCGACCGGCTGGTCAGTGCCTTCGGGGTTCTTCGGGCGAGGGCTCCAGCAACGCCTCGACGCCGAAACGTGGGACGCATTCATGGCGACGTACGTTGGCGCCGATCCCGCAGAAAGCTGGGCCGCGCTCTTCGCCACCACCGACCTGTTTCGCCGAGCCGCATCCGAACTGGCTGCTGAACTCGGCGTCAGCTATCCCATCGCGCTCGACGAGCGAATGACCGCGTACCTGCGCGCGATCGAGAACCTCGGGGCGCATCCTTCACGACCAATCCCGCACTGACCGCGGCGGGGTCAATTCGGTCGGGTCCTAACCCGCTCCGAGCCGGTCTGGACCCGACAGGCCGCGCAACCGGCGGAAGCTCGAAACGGAATCGGCTCAGACCGGCCGCACCGACGCGCCCTGAGCGAACGAGCAGGGGTGGACCAATCCGGGCCGCTCGTCCATCTCGTACCGGCGGAAGTACCCGGCGTTCAGCACCAATTCCAACCCGGGCACGCGCGAACGCGGCACGAGCGCGAGCACCGCCCCGCCTTCCCCGCCGCCCATCATCCGCGCGCCGAGCACGCCGCCGACGGCCAGGATCTCGGCCACGAGTTCCTCGACCCGCGGGTGGCTGATCGCGTAATCCGTCGCCGAGGAACGGCCCGACTCGGTCATCAGGCGACCGAACGTCGGCCAGTCGCCGGCGCACAACGCGTCCAGTCCGTCGGCAACCCGCACGGTCTCGCCGACGACGTGCCGCGCCCGCTCCAGCAGCGGCGACGGCAACGCGCCGGGGCCGGCGGAAAGCGTCGCCAACTGGTCGGGCGACAGCGCGGCGAGGTGCGGCAGATTGGTTCCGAGCACCCGGTTTGCGTGCGCCAGCGCGGCCCGCGATTCCTCCACCCGGGCCGGGTACGACGAGGTCCCGAGCGACCGCTCCACCCCGGAATCGGCGACGACGAACACGAGGTCGCCGAGGTCGGGTGACAAGCGCTCGACGGCGAGGGTCGCGCCGTCGTAGCGGATGACGCCGCCGGCGACCGAGGCCGACTGGTCCATCGTGCCGCAGGGCGTGCCCGCCCGGTGCTCTGCCTCCTGCGCCAGTAGCACGAGGTCCGGGTCGGCCGGGCGCGGCTCCACCAGCGCAAGCGCCAACCCGACACAGAGCGCTGCCGACGAACTCAGGCCGAACCCGAGCGGCACGTCGCCGGCGATCGCCAGTGTGGACGGTCGGCGCAGCGACAGTCCCGGCCGCTCCGCCGCCCCGGCGACCAACCCGCGAACGTACGCGAAGGTATCCGGCGGATGCTCGGGGTTGCGCCAATTGCGCAGGGCCTCCGCCTCGAACCGGCCGACGCCGGCCTCCGGCGCATCCGCCGCGGCGACCGCGACATCCGACCCGTCGGCGTCTCCATCGCCTTGCAGCACGACCAGCCGCCGGTCGATGGCGGCGCACAGCACCGGCCCGCCGTTGTAGTCGAGGTGGTTGCCGAGCAACTCGATGCGCCCCGGGGCGGACGCGATCCGGCGCGGCGCCCAATCGTCGCCGAACGCCTTCCGTCCCGCCGCCAGCGCCCGCTCCGCGATCGGATCGTTCACGCCCACCCCCCGCGATCGGTTCGAGTACCGAGTGTTGCGTGCCGTGCGCCAAATGGCAGGAGAACGGAGCGCTCACCCTGAACGAGGACGCAGCACTCGGCACTCGGCACTTCGTTCACCGCCGCATCTGCACGACCTTGAACGACTCGCCGAGTTCGAAGTCGAGCCCCTCGGCGATCTCCTGGGCGCGCTCGCGGAGGCGTTCTTCCAGCCCATCGAAGTCGCCGACTTGGCTCTTGTGCGCCTTGAGCGCGAGGATCTTGCGGTCGAAGGTGTCGGTGATGTCGATGATCTTGTCGGGATGCTCCGCGCCGAAGAACCAGATCTCGGCGGTCTTGTGCGGCTCCAGCCCGTCGCGCAGGTGCTCGGGGAAGTAGAGCGGGTCGCGCGCCGTCGGGTAGACCGCATCGACGGTCGCCAGCCCGACCGCGCGGTGGTCGGGATGCAGCGCGTACGGCCGGAACGGGTCGTGGGTGATGATCACGTCCGGCTTCCAGGTCCGGATCATCCGCACGATCTTCTCGCGCAACGAAAGGTCCGGCATCAGTTCGCCGTCTGGGCAGCGCAGGAAGATGACGTCCTCCGGCTTGACGCCGACGCGGCTCGTCGCCTCCAGCAACTCTGCTTCGCGGGTCGCCGCCAGTTCGGCCGGGATCGTGGCCGGATCGGGGCTGCCGCGGTCGCCGGAGGTCACCTGGATGATGATGACCCGGCGCCCGGCGTCGGTGAGGCGGGCCACCGAACCGGCGGAGGAGAACTCGCTGTCGTCGGGGTGGGCGACGACGATCATGTAGGTCGAAAACTCGTCGTGCAGGAGGTCTGACGTCATCGGTCCGCAGCGTCCCTCGCGAAGGGTGGGCAAGGCCGGCGTCATGGCGACCGCCGGTCACGATGCCACGCATTATCGCAGGGGCGCGGACGAACAGGGCCGATCCCGTGTTGGGCTGGCCGCCCACGGGAGCGGGGTTGGAGCGGTATCTCCGTTGACCAGTTACCGTGAGCGCGCGAGCACCGCCCGGACTCCGCACCCGTCGTCCCGACCGCGCACCCGTCATTCCGAGCCCGTCGAGGGATCTCGTCGCCCGCACTGGGTGAAAAGGACGAGATCCCTCGACGGGCTCGGGATGACAGTACATGGCGCGGCGCAGATCCGATCGGATCGCAACCGGAATACCCAACGATTCCGATGCGCCCCTACCCCGCCGCCAGCATCTCCCGGATCGTGGCCGCGAGGTCAGGCAGCGCCACGGTCCGCTGTTCGCCGCTGCGCAGGTCCTTGACGGCGGCCTGGCCGGCGGCGAGTTCGTTCTCGCCGGCGATCACCGCCAACGGGATACCACGCCGGTCGGCCAGCCTGAGCTGGTCGCCGACCCCACGGTTCGGCTGCAGAGAAAGGTCCACCCGCAGCCCGGCCTCCCGAAGGTCCCGCGCGATCGCCGCCCCGCCCGCCACGGTCGCGGGGAAGACGGCGACCGCGACCTGCGCGACCGTGCGCCCGGAATCGATCAGCCCGTATTCCTTCACGACTTCGAGGATGCGCTCCAGCCCCAGCGACACCCCGACCGCCGGCACCGCCCGCCCGAGGAACGCGCCGACCAGCCCGTCGTAGCGCCCGCCGCCGGCAACCGAACCGATCTTCGGCTCCGTCACCACCGCTTCGAAAACGGGGCCGGTGTAGTAATCCAGTCCGCGCGCCAGCGCGAGGTCGAACCGCCAGATGCCTTCCGGCACCCCCAGCGCGGGCAGGGCGGCGAAGAGCTGGTCGAGGTCTTCCAGGGCGGCCGCCGCGCCCTCGACGCCGGCAAGCTCCTCCCGCAGCGCGGCGAGGCGCTCCGCTCCGTCGCCGGGCGCGGTCACCAGCGCCAGCACGCGCTCGGCGGCGGCCGATTCGATCCCGGCGGCGGACAGCTCGCGGGCGACACCCTCAGGGCCGATCTTGTCCAGCTTGTCGATCGCCCGGTAGAGCCCGACCGCTTGCTCGTCGGGAATCCCCGCCGCGCGCCCGACGCACTCCAGCAGCCGCCGGTGGCTGACCGCGATCGAGACGTTGGGCAGGCCGACGGCGGTCAGCGCTTCGGCGAGGATCGCGATGATCTCGGCGTCGGCCAGCATCGAAGGGGAACCGGCGATGTCGGCGTCGCACTGCCAGAACTCGCGGAAACGGCCGCGCTGGGTGTTGTCGGCCCGCCAGACCGGCGCGACGTGGTAGCGCTTGAAGGGGAAAACGAGGTGGTTCTGGTGCATCGCCACTACGCGAGCCAGCGGCACGGTCAGGTCGTAGCGCAGGCCGACCTCGCGCCCGCCGTGGTCGGCGAAGCGGTACATGAGCTTTTCGTTTTCGCCCGCCTTGCCGGTGAGCACCTCGAGGTACTCGATCGTCGGCGTCTCCAGCGGCTCGAACCCGTGCCGCTCGAACACCTCGCGGAAACGGCCGATCACCTCGCTCCGCAGGATCATCTGCTCCGGCAGGAAATCCCGGAACCCCTTCAGCACCCGGGCTGTGCGCCCACCGCCGCTCGACACGCTCGCTCCGCCTTCCCGCGCCACGCCCGTCCGGCGATCCGCTCGTACCCGGCGATGCTACACGAGCAGGCGCCTGCCGCGACGGTGCGGTTCAACGATCATCCCGAGCTTGGCGAGCGATCTCCTCGTTTCCCTCTCACTCCGAAACCCAACCGGCCGCCACCCGTGGCGCCCGTCCGGGGTTGAGCCCGACGGACGGCGCCCCGGCGCCCGCGACCAGTCCCGGAGGGACGTCGTTTTTGTAGCCAGGGGTTGGTGGCGGTTGCCCAAATGGAACGGCCACCACCCGTGTTCAGCCCCGGAGGGGATTTGTTTGCGTAGCCGGGGGTTTCAACCCCGGGCGGGCGTGGCCGATGCCCGGATCAACAATGCAACCCCCAGCATGCCCGAGCACCCCCGGTTACTTCCCGATCTCGTACACGAGATGCCCGAGTTCCGGCAGGATCAGCTTCGTCATCGCCAGCTTGACCGCGTTGCTCGAACCGGGCATGGCGACGATGAGTTTGCCGTTGTGGACGCCCGCCACGGCGCGCGAAAGCATCGCGGCCGCCCCGATCTCCTCGAACGACAGCATTCGGAACAGTTCGCCGAATCCGTCGATGCGCTTGTCCAGCAACCCGGCGACCGCCTCGTAACTCGTGTCGCGGGAGGCGATGCCGGTGCCCCCGTTGGTCAGGATCGCCTGCACGTCGGTCCGTGACGCCCACCCGGCCACCACGTCGCGGATGCGCGCCGGGTCATCCGGCACGATCTCGTAGGCCGCCACGACGTGGCCGCGCATGTCCAGCAGGTCGCGGATCAGGCGGCCGCTGGTGTCGGTATCGGGCGTCCGGGTGTCGCTGACGGTGAGGACGGCGCAGCGCACGTTGTCCGGGGCGGCCTCGCGGTGCGCCTGCGTGCTGGCGGAGCCGCCGGGTTGGGAGGCGGCGTCGAACGCGGACATCGGGTGCTCCTTTCGCATCGAGGAACCATCCGGCATCACCCCGCGCGGACGCAGCAGCGCGGCCCGGGGATCTCCCCGGGCCGCGCCCTCCGTTCGAGCAGGACCGGGCTTACGCCTCGGGCGTCGCCATGACGTCGCCTTCGTCGTCGCTGCCCATCGCGCCGCCGATCTCCTCGCCCTCGTCGTGGACGAGGAAAACGGTAACGGTGGTGGTGTCGCCTTCGCCGAGCAGCCACGCCACGCCGTCGTACCCGGAGTCGTTCAGTTCGCCGAGCCCGATGAACAGGTTGCCGTTGTCGTCCGGCGTGCCCGCGACGCTGCCGCAGGCGATGTAGAGCGAGACGTCCTCGCTGTCGTGCACGTTGATCGCGTGCTCGCCGCCGAGGATGGTCTCGAGCGACGCCTCGACCTCGGTGGTGGCGACGGCCACCGGGATGTTGCCACCGATCTGGGCCATCGCCGCGTCCGCGCCGTCCTCGGCCGCATCGAACGCGAGGTCGGCGAGCGGGAACAGGGGCGCAGGGTTCAGGTCGTCGCAGGTTCCCTCGTGGATGTGGTTCGGGAAGGCCGCGGCCTCGCCCATCCTCGCCATCGGGGTCGCGTCCTGGGCGGCGGCGAGGCCGGCCGTACCGAGCGTCGCCGCGCCGAGCACAGCCGCCATCGTGAACGCGCGGATACCGAAAGAGCCCATGTCCATACCTCCCGCTGGATTGCTAGCCGACGTCGTTGTCCACCGGAGGACCGGAGCGTAATGGCCCGGAATGGGCCGATTCGCAGTCTCGCACACTTCGTTCCACCGCATTCGCCACCTTGCGGAGCAGCCATGGCGCTGCGCGCCGCGCCGAACGTCAGCCGGCGTTGACCGCGTTCTCCACGTGCTCGATCCGCGCCACCCGGCCGGCGGCGTCCAGCGTGATCGCCACCAGGTCGATCCGCCAGATCGCGTCGTGCCACTCGGGGTGGTCGGCGACGAACCACGCCGAGGCGTCAAGCAACTTCCGGGCCTTCGCCGGGGTGATCGCCTCTTCGGCCCGGCCGCGCGCTTCGCCGCGCCGGAGTTTGACCTCGACGACGACCAGTTCGCCGCCCTCGGTCATCACCAAGTCGAGTTCGCCGGCGGCGCAGCGCCAGTTGGCGGCGACGAACCCGTATCCGCGCGCTTCCAGCCATCGCCGGGCGTGGGCCTCGCCGGCCGCGCCGAGCGCCGCCCGCTCGGTGGGGGTCACGGGCGAAGGCCGCCGTTGGCCACCCGCGGGATCGACAACCGGTGGATCGGTCCGGGGCCGTGGGTCACGATCCGGGCGAAGTGGAGGTCGGTGCCGTACCCCTTGTGCCCCGCGAAGCCGTAGCGCGGGTCGGCGGCGTCGTGCTCGACCATCATCGCGTCGCGCGTGACCTTGGCGACGATCGAGGCAGCCGCCACCGAAAGGCAGTGGGCGTCGGCGTCGATCGCGCCAACCTGCGGCAGCGCGAGGTCGATCGTGCAGGCGTCGAGCAGCAACGCGTCCGGCGGCACGCGAAGCGCGAGGACGGCCCGCTCCATCGCGATCCGGTTGGCTGCCGACATCCCGAGCACGTCGAATTCGTCGTGCTCGACGATCCCGACGCCGACGGCCACTGCGGCCGCCCGGATCGGCTCCAGCAACCGCTCGCGCCCGAGTGCGGTCACGGTCTTGGAATCGCGGGTCCCAGACAACCGCCGTCGCAGCGCGCCCAGTTTCGCGCCGGAGCAGGCCGGCAGGATCACGGCAGCCGCCACCAGCGGCCCGGCGATCGCGCCGCGCCCGACCTCATCGATGCCGGCGACGTAGCCCATCCCGGCGTCCCAGAAGGCGCGCTCGCGCTCCACGCCCGGAACGCGGGCGGCGGTCGCGCGGCGGGGCGCGGAACGGCTGGGGTGTGCGGCAACGCTCATGGCGGCGACGATAGCACGGGACGCGATCCGGGCAACGCAAAACCCCTCCCCCGGTAGTCCGGGGAAGGGGGTGCTCATCGTTCCTGATCCCGGTTGCGGGGTTAGGTCCGGCGCTCCTTGATGCGGGCGGCCCGGCCGGTCAGCCCGCGCAGGTAGTAGAGGTTGGCGCGGCGGACGCGGCCACGGCGGGTGACCTCGATCTTGTCGATGCGCGGCGAGTGGAGCAGGAACGTGCGCTCCACCCCGATGCCGTGGGAGGCGAGGCGGCGCACGGTGAAGTTCTCGTTGATGCCGCCGCCGCGGCGCCGGATGACGACGCCTTCGAACACCTGGATCCGCTCGCGGGTGCCCTCGACCACCTTCGCGTGGACGCGCACCGTATCGCCGGACCCGAATTCGGGGACCTCGCCCCGGAACTGCTCCGCTTCCACGGAGCGGATCAACTGGGCAACCATCGCTCTCCGCCCTTCTCGCCACCACGGCGCGGACGCCGGCGGAACGCCGCGCCGCGTATTTCGGGTTCACCCGTACGCCGAAAAACCAGGGACGCACGAAAATCCGCCCGGTTCCGGGCGTGCCCACGAGTCTATCATCGCCGCCGCGCGCCGGCAACGCCGCCCGCTTGCGGCTCCCCGCGAGCACCGAGCGCGGTACCGGGTGGGCACGTTCTGGAGCGCGCCCAACGAGCGCGTTTCGGCACCACCGCCGTCGTCATCCCGAGCCTGTCGAGGGATCTCGTCAACGGCGCGAAGCATGGAGAACGAGATCCCTCGACAGGCTCGGGATGACGGTTAGAGGCTCAGGATGACTGGATGGGTGACGCCCGCGGGGTTCCGATCCAGGCCCTAACTCATAGCCGCCGGTTCGATCAGGATGACGGACACCTCGGTCTGGGCGCCGTCCGCGCTGGGGCCGAGCCAGACGGTCCCGGCATAGCCGGAATCGTTCAATTCGGCAAGGCCGATCATCATCTCCTGGCGGCCGCCCTCGTCGGTGGTGATGACCCCGCCGATGTCGCCGCACGCGATGTATGTCCCGATCTCCTCCGTGCTGAGATGCACGTTGATCGCGTGCCCGCCGTCGATGATCTCCTGCAACGGGATATCGACGACGTTCTCGCTGAGCGTCACCGGCACCGCCGACGCCGGGCCGGTGTGCTCGCCCGCCGGCGCGGCGAGGTCGTTCAGGGGAACCACCACGTCGCCGAGTTCCGCGCACGTTCCGGCGTGGATGTGGACCGGATGCGTATGGCCCTCCATCCCGGCCTCGGGAGTCTGGGCGCCGACGATGGGAACCATGAAGGCGACGGCGGCGATGCCCGCCACTAGCGCGGCCCGAAACGATCGCTGGGGAATCCCGGCCAAAGCGCTCATCGAACCTCCTTGCTCCACGGGCCGCCGCGCCGCGGCGTATCCCTTTGCCGGATCGGGCAGGAATGCATGATCCAGCCGGATCATAACGCCGTTGTCTTGCCACGTAAACATCGAACGACGAGCGGCGTTGAACGCCCAGGGGGCACAACGAGTCGGCCGCCGGCAAACCGCGAACGTCCCTCCCGGCGTCGCGCGCACTACCCGCGCAGACGCTTCATGCGGATTGTTTCCAACCCCGCTATGATGCGCGCCAATCGCGTACGTACACCGTCGTCCGGCTGCGCCGCAACCGGGAGGGAGCGCCGTGCAACTGACTTGGACCGAAAAACGATCGGGCGTGATCGGCCCGGACGAGCGGCTGCCGTGGGGCGGCACCATCGTCATGGGCGCCCAGCACGTCATGGCCATGTTCGGCGCGACCGTGCTGGCCCCGGTGCTGATGGGGTTCGACCCCAACCTGTCGATCCTCTTCTCCGGCATCGGCACGCTGATCTTCTTCGTCGTCACCGCCGGCAAGGTGCCCAGTTACCTCGGCTCCTCGTTCGCCTTCATCGGGCCGGTGCTGGCGATCACCACCGCCGGCGGCACCATCGGGCAGGCGCTCGGCGGCATCGTGATCGCCGGCCTGGTCTACGCGCTGATCGGCGTGCTGGTACACCTCACCGGCGCGGGCTGGATCGACCGGCTGATGCCGCCGCTGGTGACCGGCGCGGTCGTGGCCATCATCGGGCTCAACCTCGCCGGCGCGGCGCGCGACATGGCGGCGGCGGACCCGCTGGTCGCCATCGTGACCATCGCCGCCGTGGTGGCGATCGCCCTGTGGACGCGGGGCCTGCTCGGCCGGTTGCCGATCCTGATCGGCGCCGCGGTCGGCTACGTCGTCGCCGTCCTTATCCGGGGCTCGGGAACCGCAGGCCGCGAGTTCCTCGGCACGACCGGCCCGGCGATCGACTTCACCAAGGTTGCCGACGCTGCGTGGTTCGGCCTCCCCGCGTTCCAGACGCCGGAGTGGAACTGGACCGCGATCTCGCTGGTCGCCCCGGTGGCGGTCGTACTGGTGGCGGAGAACACCGGGCACATCAAGGCGGTCTCGGAGATGACCGGCCGCAACCTGATGCCGTTCCTCGGCCGTGGCTTCATCGGCGACGGCATCGCGACGATGGTCGCCGGCTTCGGCGGCGGCTCGGGCGTGACCACCTACGCCGAGAACATCGGCGTCATGGCCGTCACCCGCGTCTACTCGACGCTGATCTTCGTGGTCGCCGCCGTGGTGGCCATCGTGCTCGGGTTCTCGCCCAAGTTCGGCGCGTTGATCCAGTCGATCCCAACCGGGGTGCTCGGCGGCGTCACAACCGTCCTGTTCGGCTTGATCGCCGCGACCGGCGTCCGCATCTGGGTTGAGAACCGGGTCGATTTCTCGAGGGGCGCCAACCTGTTCATTGCCGCCGTCGTGCTGATCGTGGGCGCGGCGGACTACACCCTGAACCTCGGCGCGTTCGCGCTCAACGGGATCGCCCTCGGCACCTTCGGCGCGATCGTGCTCTACCAGATTTTCGGCCGCAACACCCGCCCCGACGACTTCGAGTTCGTCGGCGACGACGCCATCGCCCGATCGGAACTGCGCAGCCGCGCCGCAGCGCCGGTCGCCGCTGAGCCGGCTCCCGCCCCGGCCCGCCGCCGCTCGGCCAAACGCCGCAAGTAGTACGGAATCCAGCCGATTGGTACGGTACTCCGTTCGTCGTTCGTAGGGGAGGGACCCGTGCCCTCCAGTCCCCGAAGCCGCGTACGGACGCGGGAGGGCACGGGTCCCTTCCTTACGAACGCACGCCGTCATAGGCGGGCGCAACAGCAGCGGATAGCCGGATTTCGTATGACCGATAGGGATACGTGGAACGGCCGGGGTTGGCAACGCCGCCCCGGCCGTTCCTCGTCCCGCGCCTGGTTGCGGCAACCTCGCTACCCCTCGCTGTCGAGGATCTCCAGCACCGGTGCGAGCCGTTCGATTCCCGCGACGTCGTTCGGGTCGAGGACGACCTGAACGTGCGAGATGCCCTCGCGGGCGTACCCGCGAAACGCTTCGGCCAACTCCTCCGGCGAGCCGGTGAGGAACGGTTCGGTCTCCCGCGGCCTGCCGGCGCGACCCGGCAAGTCGATCAGCACCGAGACCGAGCGGCCGAGGGTCGCCGGATCGCGCCCGGCCTCGACGCAGGCGGCATCGACGACCGCCCGCACTGCGGGGATGTCGGCCGGCGAGTTCTTGCCCCAGACGTTCCACAGGTCGGCGTGCCGCGCGCACAGCGCGAGCATCCGCGGCGCGACGCTGCCGATCATGATCGGGGGACCGCCCGGTCGCGGGCCGCGCGGCAGCAGTTCGCAATCCCGCGCCTGGTGCCACCGGCCTTCGAAATCGACGTGGCCGTCCCGCAGCAATCCTGTGATGATCGCCAGCGCTTCCTCGAACCGCCCGACCCGGTGGTCGAACGGGTAGCCGAACGCGCGGTACTCCGGCTCGTGCCAGCCCGCGCCCAGCCCGAGGATCAGCCGGCCGCCGGAGATCTCGTCCACCGTCGCCGCCGTCTTGGCGAGCAGCGCCGGGTTGCGGAACCCGGTGCAGGACACCAGCGGCCCCAGTTCCACCCGCTCGGTCACCGCCGCCAGCGCCGACAGCAGCGACCAGCACTCCCAGACGCCCTGCGGCGCTTTGCCCTCGAAGCGGAAGATGAGGTGGTCCGACACCCAGATCGAGTCGAACCTGC
The DNA here is from genome assembly GCA_023423795.1 of Chloroflexota bacterium. Lineage (GTDB taxonomy): Bacteria > Chloroflexota > Chloroflexia > Thermomicrobiales > UBA6265 > CADCWF01. The sequence continues at coordinate 41,719 of JAFAEX010000305.1, forward strand.
AGGCCTCGGCGGTCTTCGCCATCGCCAGCAGGTCGGACCAGCGGGCCGAACCGCCCGCCATCTCGCGCTCGGTATCCGGGAACATCAGGCCGATCTTCAACGGCCGCGTGCGACGTGATTCCGTCGTCATTCGGGTCCTTTCGTTCGTCTGGCATCGCCGTGCGGGCGCGCCGGCCACGGCGGCACGCCGCGTCGGCTGTTGCGGCTGGGACGGGGTGTTGACGGGTCGTGGGCGCCGTAACCGGGCCCCTACCCCTCCCGGTCGAGGATCTCCAGCACCGGCGCGAGTTCCTCGATTGCCGCCAGCGTATTCGGGTCCGGCACGATCTGGACGTGCCGGATACCCGCCCTCGCGAATGCGCGCATGGCGTCCGCGATCTGCTCGCTCGTACCCGAGATCGGGCGCGAGTTGCGGTCGGTCGGGTCGCCCGCCAGCCGGCCCTTCGCCCCGGTCAGCGCCACCAGCGCGGCGCAACTCTTTTCCAGCGTCGCCGGGTCCCGTCCGACCTCGGCGCAGGCGGCGTCGATCTTCGCCAGCAACGGGCCGAGCCGTGCCGGGTCGTTGCCGAACCAGGCGTACCACGCGTTCCAGCCCTGCACGTGGGGCAGCGCGATCCGCAGCATGCGCGGCCCCTCGGAGCCGATGATCAGCGGCGGCCCCTCCGGACGCGGCCCGCGCGGGATCAATTCGCAGTCGGTCACGTCGTAGTACGCGCCGTGGAAGTCCGCCCGCCCTTCGCGCAGCAGGGTGCGGATGATCGTGAAGGCTTCCTCGAACCGGCTCACCCGGTTGTCGAAGGGGAACCCGTAGGCGGCGTATTCGGTTTCGTTCCAGCCCGCGCCGAGGCCGAGCGCGAGGCGGCCGCCGGAGATCTCCTCGACCGTGGCCGCCTTCTTCGCCAGCATCGCCGGGTTGTGGAACGACGTGCAGGCCACCAGCGGCCCGATCTCGACTCGGTCGGTGACGGCGGCCAGCGCCGCCATCATCGACCACGCTTCCCACGGCCCCTTCGCCACGTCTCCGGGGTTGCGGTAGAGCAGGTGATCGCCCACCCACAGCGAATCGAATCCGGCCTGCTCCGCCCGCTTCGCCATCGCTTCGTACTCGCGCCACCGCGCGACGTACTCGATCTCCGGCAACTGGATGCCGACCTTCAACGGCCGCCTGCGCCCCGCCTCGCCCATCGGGTTCCCTCCCTGCCCGCGCTCCGGCGCGCGGCCCTGTTCCGTCAGCAGGCCGCGATCTTAGCGCAGGCAGGAAGAGGAAGCGCCCCGGCGGACACGGTCCTCAGGCGACCTCGGTGCTCGGGCGATTCCGGGCGAACTCGACGATGTACCGGGGCTGCCCATCAGGATCGGCAACGGCGAAGACCCGGCCGTAGGGAAACTCCGTCACCGGCAGGCGCACGTCGGCATTCGGCGAAATCGCGGCGAACGACTCCTCGACATCCTCCGTGGCCCAGTACAACTCGAGCGTCCGCTCACCCCCGACCGCCTCGTCGGCGGCGAGCGCAAAAGCGGCCCCGGAAGGGTCTCGCAACTGGACGAAGGCCGGGCTTTCCCGCTCGACCGAAAAGCCAAGGACATCGACGTAGAACCGCTTCGTCGCCTCGATGTCGGCGACGTATTCGAGGGCGAACGCGAAGGTCAGGTCGGTTACCACAATCATCCTCCCGTCGGGAACGAGGCGCGGCACGATCGCCGCCGCCTCGTCCACCGTAGCCGCGGGATGCGACAACGTCCTGTCGGGAATTTCGGCGCGGCCGAAACGACCTACGGAAGACTCGGCTCGACGAGGTCGAACGGGAGGTCGGGAAGGATCGATTCCAGCGGACGCGCGGGGAACACGTCGCCGGTTGGCACGGCGCCCTCGATCCGGTCGAGACGGAAGGCCCGCGGCGCATTCCGTAGCCGGCACCACGCCGCGAGGTACCAGCCGTTGCGCGTGCCGATGATGCCGGCGGGTTCGACGGTGCGCGTCGTCGCGCTCCCGTGGCGGTCTCGGTACGCCAATTCGACCGCGACCGACGCCGCGATCGCGCGCTGGATGGCGTCCAGGGCAGGCGCGAAGTCGCCGTCGGGGCCGGGAACGACGCGGATGGACCGCACCAGCCGGGTAGCCTCGTCCCGTGGCGCGGCGGCCATCACGGCCCGCAATTTCATCAGCGCCGAGCGGCCGGCGTCGGCGAAGGGCATGGAGCGGGTGGCCGCCAGCGCGGTGGCGAGTGCCGCCGCTTCGAGCGGCGTGAGGTTGAGCGGCGGCAGGGTGGCCTCGACGTTGATGCCGTACCCGCCGCCCGGTCCCGGTCGCGCCCATATCGGCACGCCGGCCTCCTGCAACGCCAGCAGGTCGCGCTCGATCGTCCGCGTCGTCACCTCGAAGGTCGCCGCGAGTTCGGCGGCGCGCAGCGTGCGCGGCGCGCGTGCCCGCAACTCCTCGACGATGGCGTACAGACGGTCGGTGCGGTTCACCCGGCGATGGTAGCACCCACCCGTACCGACCCGGATGGCTACTCCTGGTTCATCGTCCGCAGCCGCAGCGTGGACAGCACCAGCGCCAGCAGCGACACCACCACCGTCGTGGTGATCGCGCCGCGCAGCGTCGCGGCCTCGCTCAGCGTCACCCGCGGATCGGCGAGCACCGCCACGAAGACCGATTCGGCGGCGTGACGGATCGAGATGTTCTGCACGCCGGGCAGGAAGCGGCCCAGCAGGCTCTCCCAGGCGAAGACGTAGATGACCCCGGCCAGCAACGCCCGTGGCGCGACCAGGCTGACCAGCAGGAACACCGACGCCAGCAACAGCGTCGCCACGCCGGTGGCGGCGGCCATCGCGCCGAACAGCGGCCAGAGGTTGGACGACGTCGCCACCCGGCTGGCGGTGTCGGTCGGGCCTTGCGCCGCCACCAGCGTCGTCACCGCGACGCCGGCCAGCATGATCGGCAGGGCGACCAGCAGCACCGCGACCCACTTTTCCAGCACGATCCGCCAGCGGCCGACCGGTTTCATCGTCAGGTAGGGCAGCGTCCGGTCCTCGATCTCGTTGCCGATGGCGGCGGTCGCAACCAGCAGCACCGCGATCGGCAGCAGCGTCGGCAGCACCAGTTCCCGGAACTGTGTGACGAGGAACCGGTACGGCGGCAGGTCGTCCGGCCCGAACAGGTAGACCAGCGCGAACAGCGCCGGCAGCAGCGCGAGCGCGCCGAAGACGCGCACCGTCCGCCCGGCGAGGAACTGCCGCAACGTCAGCATCACGATCGGGATCGTTCGCCACAGCGCCATCTAGCGACCCACCAGGTAGGCGAAAACGGAGGCGAGCGATTCGTCCACCGGCGACACCTCGAACAGGCGAACCCCCTCCCGCCGCGCCAGCGCGGGCAGCGTCGCGCAGAACACCCGCACGTCGTCGGTTTCCGCGACCAGCCGGCCGTCCTCACCGAAGCGGACCGCGCGCGTCGCCGGGGCCGCCACCAGCGCGGCGGCGAGCCGGCGCGGGTCGTCCGAGCGGACCAACACCTCGCGCGGGTGCTCGTCCATCCGGTCGCGGATGGCGCGGTAGTCCCCGGCGGCGGCCAGTTTGCCGTTGATGATGACGAGGATGTTCTCGGCGAACCGCTCGACCTCGGTAAGGACGTGGGAGGAGACGACCACCGTGCGCCCTTCCGCGCCGAGCCGCTTCATCAGCGCGATCAACCCGGCCCGCTGCACGGGGTCGGTGCCGTTGAGCGGCTCGTCCAGCAGCAGCACCTCCGGGTCGTGGACGAGCGCGCCCGCCACCTTGATCCGCTGGCGCATGCCCTTGGAGTAACCGCCGATCGCCCGTTGCGCGGCGTCGCCCATCTCCACGAGGTCGATGGCCCGCGCCGCGGCGGCGTCCGGGTCCGGCAACTTCTGCAGGATCGCGTTCAAGCGCACGAACTCGAACCCGGTCAGGTACGGGTAGACCGTCTCCTGCTCGCCGACGAGGCCCATCCTGCGGTACACGGTCGGGTTGCCGCGCACCGGCTGCCCGCCGATCGTGATCCGCCCGGAGGACGGGGCGAGCAAGCCGGACATCATCTTCAGGATCGTCGATTTGCCCGCGCCGTTCGGCCCCAGCAACCCGGTGACGCCGGGCGGCACGCCGAAACTGACGTCGGATACGGCGACGTGGTCTCCGTACCACTTCGAGACGCCCTCGCAGCGGATGACGGCAGATTCCCCGGCCGACAATCCGGGCAGCACAGGCGCGGCGACAGCCGCCGTCTGCTCAGTCACGGCCGGAGTACCGGGCGAACATGATGGCCGCACCGACCGCGACGACGGCCAGCATCACCGCTGCCACGACCGGCAGCGGGGCAAATTCGGGGAACTCGCCCATGCCCATCTCCGCCGGCCACAGCGCGCCCACGAGGTTCATCACCGTGCGCGTCGGGCTCAGGTACTGCACCCAGTCGCCCCACGGCTGCACGCCCGCCAGCGCCTCGCCCAGCGCGGCGGACAGCCCTTCGGTGACGGTGAAGCCGACGATGATAATGCCGACCGCGACCGCCTTGCGTTTGGTGAACGACGAGATCGCGAGGCCGATCGCCCCGAGGTAGAGCGCGATCAGCGTCCCGGCGATAACCACCCGCCCGAGGTCGCCGATGTTGTCGCCCATCGCGCGCAGCGGGTCCGGCGCGACGAGTTGCAGCCCGATCCAGAGGATCGCGGCCGGCAGCACCGAGATGGACAGCGTCAGGATCGCGGCCGCCACCAGTTTCGCCAGCACGTAGTCGCCGCGCCGGATCGGGCGGGAAAAGTAGAGCGGCAGCACGCCCTCGCGCCGGTCCGGGCAGACCATCTCCGGCGCGATGGTGGCGACGAACATCCCCTCCAGCAGGAAGATCGCGCCGAGCAGTTCCGGGTACCCGAGGAACTCCGCGCCGGGGATGAAAGCCGACACGCCGATGGCGACGATCACCGGCAGCAGCGCGCCGATGTAGAGCAGCGCCGGGATGACCTTCGACGTCCAGCCCTTCTTCAGGCCGAGCGCCCGCGCCATCGACCAGCGGGCGAGCGCCCAGGTGTTGCCGAGGCGGCCGTGCCGCGCGCCCTCGTAGTGCTGGTAGCCGCGGTCGTAGACCTCGCCGTAGCGGGCGCCGTTCGCCGGCGCGGGCACGCTCACTGGCCGCCCTCCCCGACCCGGCCCGAGCCGACGGTGCCGAAGTAGAGATCCTCCAGCGACCGGGTGCGCGCCCGCAGCGAGCGCAGCGGCACGCCGAGGTCGGCCGCGGCATCGCGCACCGCGTCGTAGGCCGCGTCGCCGTCGTGGCGGACAACCAGTTCGCCGGGGCCGAAGTCGTCGCCGGTTCCCGCCACCGCGCCGAGCGCGCGGACGCGGGCGGCGAACGCCACCGGGTCGCCGTCGATGCGGACCAGCAGGTCGCCGCCGCCGCCGTCGATGCCGACCAGCGGCTGCGAGGCGACCAGCCGCCCGCCGTCGAGGATGACGACGTAGCGGCAAACGCGCTCGATGTCGTCCAGAATGTGCGACGACAGCACCACCGACATCCCCATCATCTCGTGGATGCGGGCGATGAGCGCCAGCATCTCGTCGCGCCCCTGCGGGTCCATGCCGTTGGTCGGCTCGTCGAGGAAGACCAGTTCGGGGTCGTGGACGACGGCCTGCGCGAGTTTCACCCGCTGCTTCATGCCGGTCGAAAACCCCTTGATCAGCCGGTAGCGCTCCTCGTCCAACCCGACCTGGAACAAAACGTCGGCGGCCCGCTGGCGGGCGGCGCGGGCCGGCAACCCGGCGACCTCTGCCGCGTGGGCGACGAAATCGGCAGCGGTCGCGTCGCCGGGCAGGCAGTCGCCCTCCGGCATGTAGCCGACCCTCCCGCGTACCGCCACGCCCTGCGCGCGGGCGTCCAGCCCGAGCACGAGGGCGTCGCCGCCGGTCGGCCGGGTCAGCCCGAGCAGGATGCGGATCAGGGTGGACTTGCCGGCGCCGTTGGCCCCGAGCAACCCGATCGCGGTGCGCGGCGCCCGCAGGTCGAGCGAGTCGAGCGCGACCACGTTGCCGAATCGCTTGGTCAGGCCGCGGGTCTCCAGCGCCCAGCCGTTGGGCGGGGCGGCGACCTGCTCCCTTGTCGCGGAGGCGGTGGCGGTGGCTGTCACGCGCAATGCTGCCTCGTCGCTGCGTCGCAGGACCGCCCAACCGGCGGCCCAACCGAGTGTAACAGGGGCAAAATCCCGGCCCTGCGGGTTACGGCGTCGGGGTCGCCGCCGCGCCCATTGCCGTGAACACGTAGGTCAGCGGCTCGGTCTCCGACAGCCAGTCCAGCACGATCTCCGGGTTGCCGTCCCGCCCGTAGCGGAAGGCGAGGTTGCCCGGCGCGCCGGCCAGCGGCGGATCGGCGAACGTGTAGGAACCGCCGCGATTGACCGCGAGCAATTCCGAGGTCATCTCGCCCACGTCGATCCACAGGCGGCCGTCCGCGAGCCGAAGTTCGGCCTCGCCGAGGTCGGGGTGAGCGTACCGGCCGACAAATGGCGCGACGACATCCGGGTCGATCGGCCCGATCGCCGCGTCGGCCAGCGCCGGCAGCGCCATCATCGGCGCCAGCAGGGCGTCCAGTTCCGCGTCGATCTCGGGAGCGGTCCCGAACGCCAACTCGAACAACCGGTACTGGATGGAGTAGACGAACGGTGAGGCGAGCGGCCCGCCGTTGGTCAGGATCACGACGCCGAGGTCGGATTCGGGCAGGAACCCGACTTCGGAGACGAAGCCGAGCGTGCCGCCGCTGTGGTTCACCAGCGGCTGGTCGTGCCAACTCCCGATCCCCCAGCCCATCCCGTACCCGGTGATCGACGTTGCCAGCGACCCGGCCAATCCCTCGGCCGGCGGCAGCGCCACCCGTTCGTCCCGGGCGCGCGCAAGACTCTCCGCCGACACGATCCGCTGCCCGTCTGGCCCGACCCCGTCCGCGAGTTGCATGCTCACATAGGCGGCCATGTCGTTGGCGCTGGACCACAACCCGCCCGCCGGCGCGACTGATGCCGCGAACGCCTGGTCCTGCTGGAGCCGGATCGGCACGACGGCGCGACCGATCGTCGAACCGTGCGGATGGGCGTAGTCGCCGTCCGCAAGCACGTCGGCCAGCGAGAAGGTCGAGCGGTCCATGCCCAGCGGGCCGAACACCCGCTCGCGCATGGCCAGTTCGTAGCCGGACTGGAGATCGCCCAGCGGTGCGCCGGCCGCGCGGGCGGCGGCGTACCCGCCAACGGCGTACATCTGGTTGGAGTACTGGAACACCTCGCCGAACGGAGCCGTGACCGGGATGCGCTCCATCGAGCCGATCAGCGATTGCGGTGTCAACTCGTTGAAGTTGAGGATCAGTTCCATGTCGCGCCGGGGCAGTCCCGTGCAGGCGCAGAAACTGTCGGCCAGCGTCACCCGCTCGGTGAGGTCCGGGTCGGACAGGCGCAGCCCCGGCAGCAGCCAGGCGACCGGTTCCTCCCACGCGGCGAACCCGTCGTCCACCAACGTGGCCGCCATCAGCGCGGTCATCGACTTGGTGTTGGAGCCGATCATCATCAGCGTGTCGGGCGTCACCGGCTCCGCGCTGCCGGCCGCCCGGACGCCGTACCCGCGCGCAAACACGGTTTCGCCGCCGTGGACGACGGCGACCGCCGCCCCGGGCACCCCGAATCGCCCCAGTTGGGCGGCAACGTAGGCATCGAACTCGGCCAGCACCCGTTCGTCGAGGTTGGCCGCCCGCAACGCCGGGGCCACCTCGCCGGCGACCGGCGTAGCCTCCTGCGCCAACGCGACCGGGACCGCCGGACCGGCGAGCAACCCGGCGACGCACAGGACGGCGAACAGGCGGCGCATCCATACCCCCCTCGATAGCAGCAGCGCCCGAACCGGACGCCGACGAACGCGGGTTCCACCATACCAGCCCGTCCGCCCGCGCAATCGGGAGAACCCGTGAAGAACTCGGCGAGATGCAGCCGCGACCTGCCGCGCGAAATCGCGCCGGACGGCTTCACTTCACCGTCATCCCGAGCCCGTCGAGGGATCTCGTTGCCAAGCCGGAATGTCGCGCAGTCGAGGCACAACGAGATCCCTCGACGGGCTCGGGATGACGGTGAGGGACTCGCGATGACGGCGGAGACAGGCCCGAAATCCGGCGCTTCGCCCGGTTGGCACGTCTTCCGCGAGCGCATGCCGGGATGCCGCCCGATTCGGTATCGTTGCGCGCATGGACGACTCCCCTGCCCTGCCCAGCATCGGCGCGGGTCACGCGCCCGGCCTGATCCTCGCCTCCGGTTCGCCCCGGCGGCGCGAATTGCTCGCCCGCCTCGGGTTGCCGTTCGTCGTCGAGACGAGCGACGAACCGGAGGACGCCGATCCGTCGCAGCCGCCGGAGCGGCTGGTGATGGAATTGGCCGGGCGCAAGGCGCGGGCGGTCGCCGCGCGCCATCCCGGCCACGGTCCGGGCGAGGTGCTGGTGCTCGGCGGCGATACCGTCGTCGCCCTCTACGGAGAAGTGCTCGGGAAACCGGGCAATGCTCACGACGCGGCGGACATGCTTTCGCGCCTATCCGGCCGCTCCCACGAGGTCTGGACCGGCATCGCGATCGTCGATCCCGCCACCGGCCGCATCGAGCGCCACGCGGTGCCGACCGTGATCCGCTTCCGCGACCTGACCGACGACGAGATCGCCGCCTACGCCGCCACCGGCGAGGGCTTCGACAAGGCCGGCGGGTACGCCATCCAGGGCGGCGCGGCCGATTTCGTCGCCGCCATCCACGGCTGCTGGACCAACGTGGTCGGGCTGCCCCTCTGCGAAGTCGCCGAACTGCTGCGCCGCTTCGGCGTGGCCATCCCCGCCCCGGAGCCGGTCTGCACCCGCCCGGACGGCTCGGCCTGCCCTCGCCTGCGCGAGGAATGACCGCGGTCGCGGCGTCACCTTATCCCGCCGTATCGTAGGGGGGGACCTGTGCCCTCCTTCGTTGGTTGGCGATCACGAGGAAGGGCACAGGTCCATCCCCTACGACGACGAGCCCGGCATCGCGAATCTCGGGCGCGGACGAGCCGCGATTCCACCGCATGCATGGCGATGCATCGCACAGGTGCACCACGGCGGTCGCCCCTTCGGCCCGCCAGTCCCTTGGTCGCCGCCGGACGGCCGCACCATACTTCCGCCAGCGAATCGAACGATGATGCCCGCCGATGCAATCCCGCCCGGTTCGGGCGCGCGCCGGCAACGCAGGGAAAGGCACGACACGCGTGGGAACCAGACTGGCAGGAAAGGCCGCCGTCGTCACCGGCGGCGCGCACGGCATCGGGCGCGCCATTGCCGAACGATTCGGCGCCGAGGGCGCGCGGGTGGTCGTCGCCGACATCGACGAGCACGGCGCGGAAACGGTCGCCGCGACGATCCTCGACGCGGGCGGCGAGGCCATCGCCATCGCCACCGACGTCTCCGATTCGGCGTCGGTCGATGCGCTCTTCGCTACCGTGACGGACCGGTTCGGCGGCATCGACGTGCTGGTCAACAACGCCGGCCTCGTCAACACCGAGCGGCACGCGCTGGACGGCGACGACGATTGGTGGGACCGCATCATCGCGGTCAACCTGCGCGGCGTCTGGCTCTGCGCCAGCCGCGCCGCCCGGACCATGGCCGAGCAGGGCAGCGGTTCCATCATCAACGTCAGCAGCGGCGGCGCGACGAAAGCGCACCGGGGCAACGCCGCCTACGACGCCGCCAAGGGCGGCATCGAGGCGTTCAGCCGCGCCCTCGCGCTCGACCTCGGGCCGTACGGCGTGCGCGTCAACATCCTCGTGCCGGGCAGCATCGACACCAGGGGGATGGACGACCTGACCCGCCGCGAACGCGGCGAGACGATCCCGCTCGGCCGCGTCGGCGACCCGGACGACATGACCGGACCGGCCGTCTTCCTCGCCTCCGACGACGCCCGCTACGTCACCGGGCAGGCCACGGTCGTCGATGGCGGCTTGCTCGCCCAGCAGCGCTCGCCGCAGGTGGACATCTTCCCGCTGTCGAAGTTCCCGCGGCTGGAGCGGGTGGCGGGAGGCCGCCCGTGAGCGCTGCCCGCATCCGCGCCGGCGTCGATATCGGCGGCACCTTCACTGACCTCTTCCTGCTCGACGAGCGCACCGGCGAAGTGGCGGTCGGCAAGACGCTGACCACCCCTGACGACCCGTCCATCGCCGTCGAGACCGGGCTAGCCGAGACGATCGCCGGCGCGAACGTCGGCTGGGACGCCCTCGGCCAGATCGTCCACGGCACGACGCTGGTGACGAACGCCCTGATCGAGCGGCGCGGCGCGCGCACCGCACTGCTGGCCACCCGCGGCTTCCGCGACGCGCTGGAGATCGGGCGGGAACACCGCTACGACCTCTACGACCTGCTGCTGGAACTGCCCGAACCGCTCGTCCCCCGCTACCTCCGCTTCGACGTGCCGCAGCGCACCCTCGCCGACGGCACGACGCTTGAGGACCTGGACGTCGCCTTCGTCGAGCGGCTGGCGCGGGAACTGGACGCCGCCGGGGTCGAAGCGATCGCGATCGCCTTCCTCAACAGTTTCGCCAACCCCGAGGCGGAGCGGCAGGCGCGCGAGGCTGTGCAACGGGTCGCGCCCGGCATCCGCGTCTCGGTCTCGTACGACGTGGTGCCGGCGATCCGGGAGTTCGAGCGGACCAGTACGACGGTGGCCAACGTCTACGTGCAGGGCCGGGTGGAGCGCTACCTGCGTGAATTGCAGGCGAGGCTGGAGCGGGCCGGGTTCGGCGGTTCGCTGCTGCTGATGCTCTCCTCCGGCGGGCTGGCGACGGTGGACACCGCCAGCCGGTTCCCGGTGCGGCTGCTGGAAAGCGGTCCCGCCGCCGGGGCGCTCGCCGCCGCCGCGATCGGGGCCGCCGCCGGGCACGACGACCTGCTCTCCTTCGACATGGGCGGCACGACCGCCAAGTTCGCGGTGATCGACCGCGGGCAGCCGCTGCTGACCCATGGCTTCGAGGTGGACCGACGTTACCGGTTCAAGAAGGGCTCCGGCCTGCCGGTCAACCTGCCGGTGATCGAGATGATCGAGATCGGCGCGGGCGGCGGTTCCATCGCCCGCGTCGATGCGCTCGGCCTGCTCAAGGTCGGGCCGGATTCGGCGGGAGCGGACCCCGGTCCGGTCTGCTACGGGCGCGGCGGCACGGAACCAACCGTCACCGACGCCGACCTCGTGCTCGGCTACCTCGACCCCGGCTTCTTCCTCGGCGGCGGCATGGCGCTGGATACGGACGGCACGCGCCGCGCCATCGCCGAAAAGATCGCCGGGCCGCTGGACATGCCGGTCGAAAAGGCGGCCTGGGGCATCCACCAGGTCGTCAACGAGTCGATGGCCAGCGCCGCGCGCATCCACGCTTACGAGCGCGGCAAGGACCCGCGCACGCTGCCGGTCTTCGCCTTCGGCGGGGCGGGACCCGTGCACGGCTTCCGCGTCGCCGCCGCGCTCGGCTCGCCGCTGCTCGTCGCACCGCTCGGCGCGGGGGTGATGAGCGCGGTCGGGTTCCTCAGCGCGCCGGTCGCGTTCGACTTCGTGCGCTCCGCCCCGGGCCGGCTCGACGCGGTCGATTGGGACCGCGTCAACGCGCTCATCGCCGAGATGGAGGCCGAGGGACGCGACCTGCTGGCCGCCTCCGGCGTCGCCGACGCCGACATCTCCCACACCGCCGTCGCCGAGATGCGCTACGTCAACCAGGGGCACGAGATCCCGGTGACTTTGCCACCCGGTCCGCTCGGGCCGGAGCATGTCGCCCACATCCAGCAACGGTACGAAGCCGAGTACCGGCGGCTCTACGGGCGGCTCGGCCCGCCGGTGCCGGTCGAGGCGATCAACTGGCGGGTCGTTTCCTCCGGCCCGCGTCCGGAGTTGCGGATGGTCACCGCCGCCGGCGAGACCACGGCCAACGCCGCCGAGGCGGTCAAGGGAACGCGCGCCGCGTGGTTCCCGGAAACCGAGGGCTGGTTCGACACCCCGGTCTACGACCGCTACCGGCTCGGTCCCGGCGCGTCGTTCACCGGGCCGGCCATCGTCGAGGAGCGCGAATCGACCGTCGTCGTCGGCCCGGGCGCGGCCTGCACGATCGACGACCGCCGCAACCTCGTCATCGACCTGCGCCAGCACGGGGGAGCCCGATGACCGCCACGACGCCGACCGCCATCGACCCGATCGTGCTGGAGGTCCTCTGGAACCGCCTGCTCGCCGTCGTCAACGAGCAGCAGGTGGCCCTCACCCGGACCGCGTTCAGCACCGTCCTTCGCGAATCGCAGGACCTCGCCTGCGGCGTCTTCGACGGGCGCGGCCGGATGGTCGCCCAGTCGCTGACCGGCACCCCCGGCCACATCAACGCGATGGCCACCGGGGTCAAGCACTTCCTGACCGTCTTCCCGCCGGAATCGCTTGTCCCCGGCGACGTGCTCATCACCAACGACCCGTGGCTGACCGCCGGGCAGGTCAACGACATGACCGTGGTCACCCCGGTCTTCGCCAACGACCGCGTCGTCGCCTACTTCGCCAGCACCTGCCACTCGCCGGACGTCGGCGGCCGCATCCTCTCCGGCGAGGCCAACGAGGTCTACGAGGAAGGGCTACGCCTCCCGATCATGAAGTTGTTCTCGGCCGGCGAGCCGAACCAGCAATTGATCGAGATCATCCGCGCCAACGTGCGGACGCCGGAGGAGACCATCGGCGACCTTTACGCCCAGATGTCGTCCAACGCGGTCGGGGCGTCCTCCCTGCTCGCCTTCCTCGCCGAGTTCGGCATGGCGGACATGGAGGCGCTCTCCGATGCCATCGTGGACCGCTCCGAACGGGCGATGCGCGACGCGATCCGCGCGCTTCCGAACGGGACGTGGACCAACGAGTCGTGGAGCGACGGCTACGACGAGCCGATCGTGATCCGGGTGACGGTGACGATCCGCGACGAGGACATCGACATCGACTTTTCCGGCTCCTCGCCGCAGAGCCCACGCGGCATCAACGTGGTGCTCAACTACACCCACGCCTACGCCTCGTTCGCGGTGAAAGCCGCGATCAGCCCGGACGTGCCGCACAACCACGGCGCGTTCCTGCCGGTCCACGTTTCGGCCCCGGAAGGCAGCATCCTCAACTGCCAGCCGCCGGCGGCGGTCGCGGCGCGGCACATCATCGGCCACTTCCTGCCGGGGGTCATCTTCGGCGCGCTGGCCGACGCCCTGCCGGAGCGGATCATCGCCGCCGGCGCGGACCCGATCTGGATCAGCGTCTGGAGCGGGCGGCCCGAGGGCGCGGAGCCCTACACCTTCAGCCTCTTCCAGTGCGGCGGCATGGGCGCGCGGCCGACCAAGGACGGTCTCAGCGCCACCGGCTTCCCGAGCGGCGTCGGCGGCGTCCCGGCCGAGGTGATGGAATCGCTCACCCCGCTCATCCAGCATCGCCGCGAACTGCGGACCGACTCCGGCGGCCCCGGCCGGCAGCGCGGCGGCCTCGGCCAATGGACCGAGGTCAGCGCCCGCCACGACGGCCCGTGGTCGGTCGCGGCGCAGGTGGACCGGATCGACCACCCGGCGCAGGGCCTCGCCGGCGGCAAGGCGGGCGCGCCCGGCGCGTACCTGCTCGACCGCGCGACCCGCCCGCAAGCGAAGGCGCGGGTGTCCCTGCCGGCCGGGGCGCGCATTGCCCTCGACCCGCCGGGCGGCGCCGGTTACGGCGATCCCTTCGAGCGCGACCCGCAGCGCGTCCTCCAGGACGTCGTGAACGGCTACGTTTCGCCCGAATCGGCGGCGCAGGATTACGGCGTGGCCATCCGCTACACCGGCCCGGCCGACGCGCTGGTCCGCTTGCCCGAGCAGTACGTCATCGACGCCGAAGAGACGGCGCGCCTGCGCGGCCCAGCCCGGGGATAGGCGGGCGACCGTCCTTATCCGTCATCCCGGGACTGTCGAGGGATCTCGTCTCCTCCACGATGGCTGAGGCAAGGACGATTCGGTCACCGCTGCCGCTCGGACGGGGATGATGGCGGTTGCCTGTTCGATCCGGGTACCGGACCAGCGGCGGGCGCGATGATGGCGGTTGCCAGATTGATCCGGCCACCGTCCACGCCCGCCCGGGGTTGATGGCGGTTGCCCAAAGAGTCCGGGCATCGACGGGGCGGGCGCGATGAATCGCGCCCCTACATACGGCGACGCCGACGCGCGCAGTAGGGGCGCGATGAATCGCGCCCGCCGCTGGGCCGGTGTCCGGATCGAACAGGCAAACGCCATGAACCCCGGGCTACTGGAACGAAACCCCTCCGGGGTTGAGCACGATCACGGCGACATCGGCCGCCGCGTCCCGCACCGGAAGGGTTGTGTCTCCGTATCCTTAGCCTTCTTTTCTTAAGGGGTACGACGGATAGGTCCGGACCCGCCGTCGCGGGTGGACGGGCCGGGTCGACCGGCCCGGTTTGTTCGGAATTTTTTCGGAATTGATTCGGTATTTATTCGGCGTTTATTCGGCGGCGGTTTTCCCATGAACACGCGGAAACCGGGTTTCTTCGGCAACCCCTCCCAGCCTCGAGGGCGTAAGCGAAGCGAGCGTGTCCGGCACGGGGTTCCGGGCGCTGGGTATGGGAGGGGGGGCGAACAAACCCCGAATAGGTCGCAGTGGCGCGTACGTACGCGGCGTTCCCCGACCGAAAAAATACCGAATAAACGCCGAATAAACACCGAAGAAATGGGCGGCGCGGGACCCGGCCGGGCCTCACCGCGCGCGGCGGGAAACGTCGTAGGGTGGTCGCCCGCAGCGGGCGGCAGCGGTGGCCGATGTGAACGGGCAGCGATCATATCGATCATATTTGGGAGATCGACGAGATCCCTCGACAGGCTCGGGATGACGTTAGCGCCTACACCAGCCCATCCCGCAACGCGGTCACGGCGGCGGCGGACCGCGACGACACGGCCAGTTTCCCGAAGATGTTCGCCACGTGCTTCGACGCCGTGCGGCGGGAAATCCACAGCGCCTCGGCGATCTCCTTGTCCGAGCGGCCGTCGGCCAGCAGCCGCAGGACCTCCTCCTCGCGCCGCGTCAGCGGCTCCACCAGCGGCCTGGCCGGGCGCATCTGGCGGTTGGCTCCCGAGGGAACGAGCGCCAGCGCGTCGGCCGCCACCACCTCCCACGGGGCAATGCGGCCGGCGGCCACGGCAGCCGACAGGTCGCGTTCTCCCAGCGCCGACGCCAACGGCCCGAGCATCCGTTCGGCCCGGTCGGCGAGGTCCACCGCCGTCGGCGGCGCCCCGTGCGCGGCGCGCAGCCCGTCGGCCGCACCGAGCAGCCGCGCCGCCTGCCGCGGCTGGCCAATCGCGAGGGCGACCGGCACGAGTCCTTCGAGCGCGAAATAGACCCCTTCCCGGTTGTCCAGTTCCAGCGCCACCGACAGGCTCTCCTGCACCAGCGGCAGCGCCCGCGCGGCATCACCCAGCCGGAGCAGGCAGTCGCCGAGGTTCAGCAGCGCGTACCCCATCCCGAGTTTGATGCCGCCCGCCCGCAGGACGGCCAGCGCTTCCTCGCACAGCGCGGCGGCGCGCGGCCAATCGCCGGCCAGCCCCGCGGCAACCCCGATGTTCATCAACTGGCGGGCCTCGAACCCGCGGTCGCCGTTTCCCCGCATCGCTGCCAGCGCCTGCCCAAACAGGCTCTCGGCGCGCTCGAACTCCTCCAGGTCGATCGCCGCCAGCCCCATCTGGTTGAAGACCTCGGCTCGCGTGCGCGCGTCTTCACGCGGCCGGAACAGCCCGAGCGCCTCGTCCCACAACGCCATCGCGCCGGCGGGATCGCCCTGACGCTGGACGGTTTCGCCGAGGTGCAGCAGCGCCCGCGCCAGTTCCACCCGGTCGCCGAGGTTCCGCCAGATCGCGACGCTTTCGCCGAGCAGCGCCGAGGCGGCGGCGTGGTCGTCCCGGAATACCGCGAGGGCGCCAGCCGCCGCCAGCGCCCGCGCCCGCACCGCTGGCGGCGCGCTGCCGACCTCGGCCCGCTCCAGTGCCCGATCCAGCCACGTCCAGCCCTCGGCGCGGAGATCCCGCTTTTCCCAGACCTGCCATAACCCGCCGGCCAGGCGCAGCGCCAGGTCCGGCTCCTCGTCCAGCGCCCAGGTCATCGCCGATCGCAGGTTGTCGAGGTCGGCCGCGAGCCGGTGCAACGCCGGGCCCGGCGGGTCCGCCCAGAGGTCCGGCTCCACCCGTTCGACCAACGAGCAGAAATGCTCCGCGTGGCGACGCCGGGTCGCCCGCTCCTCCCCGCTGGCGACCAGTTCGTCGTGGGCGAACGCCCGGATCGTCTCCAGCATCGCGTAGCGCGGTTCGGCCCAGACCCCATCGAGCGCCCGGAGCAGGTTCTGATCGACCAGCGACACAACCGCGGCGACCACGTCGGTTGGCAGCGCATCGCCCGCCGATTGCCTGCGCCCAGCCAGCGACTCGTCCTCCGGCGCGTCGCCGCAAACGGCCTCCACCGCTTCCAGCGGCGCGCCGCCCGCGAACACCGCCAAACGCCGCAGCAACGCGCGTTCGCCCGGCGAAAGCAGGTCGTGGCTCCAGGCGATCGCATCGCGAAGGGTGCGCTGCCGCGCCGGCGCATCGTCCGGCCCGACGAACGGCGTGGGCGACTGGCGCTCCAGCCGCCCCAGCAACGCCGCCGGCGGAAACGCCGCACTGCGCGCCGCGGCCAACTCCAGCGCCAGCGGCAACCCGTCCAGCCGGCGGCAAACGGCGGCGATCGCCTCCGCGTTCGCCTCGTCGAGCGCGAAACGCGGCGCGGCGGCCGACGCGCGGGCGACGAACAACCGCACCGCCGGGGATGCCTCCAAATCCGGCAGCGCCGCCCCGGCCGGCAGCGCCAGCGGATCGACCGGGTAGGTGTGCTCGCCAGCCAGCCGCAACGGCGCGCGGCTCGTGACCAGCAGCGACACGTCCGGGCACGCCGCCAGGATCTCCGAAACCAGCGGTGCAGCGGACAAGACGTGCTCGAAGTTGTCCAGCACCAGCAGGAGTTCGCGGTCGCGCAGGAACTCCAGCAGGTCGGCGCGCGGCGGCTGCTCCCCGGTTTCCCGCGCGCCGACGGCGCGGCCCACCACCGACGCCGCCAACGCCGGATCGGCGACCGGAGAAAGGTCGGCGAACACCGCGCCGTCCGCGAAGCGGCCGCCGCAGGCATCCGCCACGGCCAGCGCCAACCGGGTCTTGCCAACCCCGCCCGGCCCGGTCAGCGTCACCAGCCGGGCATCTCGCGCCAGCCGCGTCGCCACCGCCGCGATGTCTGCCTCTCGCCCGACGAGCGGGGTCGCCGGCCGCGGGATACCGCGCGGACCGCCCGTCCAGCGGTCCCGTTCCGGGCGACCCAACGCTCCCGGCCACACCGGGTCGGGCGTCGGGTCCTCGATGTCCGGGACACTCGCCACGGCGTCCTCCCCTGCGCCAACCTCCGCGCTCGGCCGATCGGAAGCGGCCAGGAATCTTTCCATGTGCATACCACATGTTCTTGTGAGATGGATGAACGACCGGCACGGGGTCCGGTCGATTGCCCATCGGCCGGTTGGCATCACCCATCGGAAGGCCCGGCGCCAACCGTCCGGGCCGTGCCCGCCCTGACCGGGAACGGCCGTATCCGCCCGAGTTCCCTCTCTGCCCCTATAGTTTCCTCGGCATCTGCGCGGCCCTTGTTCGACGCTTATTCGATCGCGGAACGTCGTCTGCGTACGCTCAAACCGGGATCGGCTCGGCCAGAACTCGATCCGCCAAGCCTTCAAGGATTGGCGGTCACCCCGACGACTCAATCGCCGCCGATACGACACGACCGCACGCGAGGGCGGCCAGATGAGAATCCCGGCCCGCGGCAAGACGAGAAACATGTGTGCTATGCGGAATCCGGCTCATGAATACGCGGATTCGCTTGTCGTACGACGGCGGGTGGCGGCCACGTGATACGGCAGCGAACGACCGGATAGAGCATTACCCCGAGCCGTCGGCGTCCGGGAAGGGCGGCAACCCCGGCTGGAACAGCCAGGCGTCGAAGAGCGCGTCCAGGTCGGCCCCGCTGACCTCCTCGGCGAGGGCCATGAAGTCCTCGGTCGTCGCGTTGCCGTTGCGGAACCGGCTGGTCCATTGCCGCAGGATGGCGAAGAACGCCTCGTCGCCGACCTCCAGCCGCAGCGCGTGCAGCGCGATCGCCCCGCGCCCATAGACGAGCGTCGGTGAGAACAGGTCCGCCGGGCCGGGACGTGCGGTCGTCGCGGTCGCGCCGACGGCGTCCCGCGCCGCATCAGACGAGAGCGCGGCGTAGATCTCCGCAAGGTCCCGGTCGCGCGCGGCGACGCCTTCGCTGTGCTCCAGCCAGAGCGCCTGGGCGTAGGCCGCGAACCCCTCGTTCAGCCAGATGTCCTGCCAGCGGAGCAGGCTGACGCTGTTGCCGAACCACTGGTGCGCCGTTTCGTGGGCGACGATCTCCTCGAACGCCTGCATCTCGGCGGGCGACAACTTCTGGATGCCGAACAGCGGCATCTCCCCGTAAATCGGCAAGGTCTGCGTTTCCAGCGCGAACAGGATCGGCGCGCCGACGATCGTGCCACCGGCCGATTCGAACGGGTACGGGCCGAAGACCGTCTCGAAATACGAGATCATCTCGGGCAGTCGGTCGAACATCGCGCGCTGGGCCGGCGCGACCGATTCGGCGTAGGCGAGCCGGATCGGCAACCCGCCCGGGCCGGTCCGCGTTTCGACGTCGATCCGCCCGGCGTGGAACGTGACGAGGTAACTCGCCATCGGATCGCGGGATTCCCAGATCGTGGTCGTCGCCCCGTCCTCGCGGATCGTTTCCCGCAGCGTGCCGTTGGAAACCACCGCGTAGGGCTCGGGCACCGTCAGCCGCAGGGTGTAGGTCGCCTTGTCGGCCGGGTGGCCGTTGACGGGAAACCAGGATTCCGCCCCGGCCGGTTCCCCCGCGATGAAGATCTCCTCGTCCCCCGACCACCAGCCGGACCCGTACTGCTCGCCGTCGAGCAGCCCATCCTTCTCGGGGCCGCCCAGGCTGAGCAGTGCTGCCAGCAGCGACAGCACGAGCCCGCCCGCCGTCGGCGCTTCCTGGCCGAGCGGCTCGCCCCGGTAGGCGATCTCCACCGTGAACCCCGTCGTCGCCGCGATCGGCGCCGCCGGCGACACCGTCAGTTCGCCGCCGTGCCGGGTATAGGCCGCCTCCTGCCCATCGACCAGCACCGCGTCGATCTCCAGCCCGCGGAAATCGAGGTTGAAGGTGCAGAGATCGGTGAGCGCCAGTGCGTCGATCGTCGCCCGGCCGGCGTCGATCGCGCCGTTGGCGACGTCGAGGTCGAGGTCCAGCGTATAGTGCCGGACGTCGTACCCGGAGTTGCCCAGCAGCGGGTAGTAGCCGTCCCCGATCCCGCTGCTGCCCGCGGTGCAGGCCAACGGGCTCGGCGTCCCCTGCCCCGCCAGCGACCCCGCGGGACCGGCGACCGCCGCCGCCGCGACCGCGACGGCAAGTACCCCACCCAGCGCCCTCGTCCTCATCGCTCGCCCTCCACTCGCGACGTTCCCGCCACGGATCGTATCGCCACGGGCCACTCGCCGCCGGTGGCGCTCCCCGCTGCCGTGGCTCTCCACCGATAGGCGAACGGACACAGCGCGAGCCGGGATTGTCGGAGATCCCCCGCATCCACACGGTGCCGAACCCTGCAGACACCGCCACGACTCCCGTCTTCAGCCCCGGAGGGGCTTCGTCTTCGTGGCGCGGGGTTGACGGCGCTCGCTTCGGTGATTCGGACAGCGATCCAGTAGCGGGCGCGTTGATGGCGGTAGCCACGTTGATCCGGCCACCGGCCAAACCCGCCCGGGGTTTCAACCCCGGGCTACGAAAACGAAGCCTCTCCGGGGCGCGCGCGGGCGGTGGCCGCCTTATTTTTTTTGGCAACCGCCATCATCGCGCCCGCCCCGCCGATGCCCAGCCGGTCCTGGCAAACGCCTTCGACCCCGGACGATCGCCGCGAGCGGACGTGCCCGGACAGCCACCGCCTCACACCCCTCCTTTCGCCTCCGCCGAAACCGTCAGCCGATCGGGAGGTCGCCGTCGTGGAGGTCGGCCCGCCCCGCCAATAGGTTGTGGGCAAGCCACCGGGGAACCCCGGACGACACGAAAGGAGTCACCAGGATGAGCGTCGCTACCCCGATCGCACCCGCCCGGATGTCGTTCAACAGCACCGCGACCTACGTCAACCACCAACTCGCCGCCCTCCGTTCGCGCCTGCTCGGCGACGTCATCTTCCCGAGCGACCCCGGCTACGACGACGCCCGCCGCACCGTCAACATCACCATCGACCGCCGCCCGCGCGCGATCGTCCGGGCCGTCGATGCCGACGACGTGGCCGAGGCCGTCGTCTGCGCGCACCGCATCGGCCTGCCGCTCTCCGTCCGCAGCGGTGGGCACAGCATCGCCTCCCTGAGCGTCATGGACGACGCGCTCGTCGTCGATCTCTCGGGCATGAAGCGCGTCGCCATCGATCCCGTGGCGCGCATCGCCCGCGTCCAGCCCGGCGCGACCTCCGGCGACCTCGCCGGTCCTGCCAACGCCCACGGGCTGGCGCTCACCACCGGCGACACCCACTCGGTCGGCATGGGCGGCCTGACCACCGGCGGCGGCGTCGGCTTCATGGTCCGCAAGTACGGCTTGACCATCGACAACCTGCTTGCGGCCCAGGTCGTCACCGCCAGCGGCGACATCGTGACCGCCAGCGACGCCGAACACCCGGACCTCTTCTGGGCGATCCGCGGCGGCGGCGGCAACGCCGGCATCGTCACCGAGTTCACCTACCGCCTCGCGCCGGTCGGCCAGATCCTCGGCGGCGAACTGCTCCTGCCGGCCACCCGCGAGGTGATGCGCGGCTACCTCGATTACACCGTGTCCGCCCCGGACGACCTGACCACCATCGCCAGCCTGATGCACGCCCCGCCCGCGCCGCACGTCCCGGGGGACCACGTCGGCGACCTCGTCTTCTCCGTCATCGTCTGCTGGACGGGCGCCATTGAGGACGGCGAACGGGCCATCGCGCCGCTGCGGGCGCTGGGCCGGCCGATCGCCGATGCCATCGCGCCGATGCCCTACCCGGACATCTACACGTTCACCGCCCACCAGGCGCTACCGCACGCGGCCTCGATCCGCATGATGTTCGCCGACGACCTCAGCGATGCCGCGCTCGATGCCGCGCTCGACGCCATGAAGCACGCTTCCTCGCCCTACAGCCTCTTCCACCTGCGCGGGCTCGGCGGCGCGCTGGCCCGCGTGCCGGAGGACGCGACTGCCTTCGCCCACCGTCGGCGGCGCTACTTCGTATCGATCATCGGCCTCTGGCTCGACGCCGCCGAAGACGCGTCCCGGCACGAGGCGTGGACCGAGTCGCTGTGGGAAACCATCCGTCCGGAGGGGCAGGGCGTCTACGTCAACTTCCTCCAGAACGAAGGGCCGGACCGCGTCCGGGATGCCTACCCGCCGGCGACCTACGCCCGGCTCGCCGAGATCAAGCACCGCTACGACCCCGACAACCTCTTCCGCTTCAACCAGAACGTTCCCCCGCGCGCGTAGGCGGGAATCCGGCGGGCGGCCCCTCAGCCACGGCCGCCCGCCGTTCCCCCCGCGCTCGATCCCGGAGCGTGACCGGCCCGCCGCGCAAGCGACGGCCGCTCGCGGCCTGCCGGGAGCCGCCCACCGGTGGACCATCCGAGGACGACATGGACGACCGACGCTTCGACGACATCGCGCGCGCCGCATCCGCCTTCGGATCGCGCCGCGGCGCATTGCGGGCCATCGCCGGCGGCATCCTCGCCGCCCTGCTGCCCGCCGCCACCGACGGCGAGGAGCGCCGCCGCAAGGACAAGGGCAAGGGCAAGGGGAAAAAGAAGCAGAAGCAGGACCGGCGAAACTGCCGGCGCAACCAGGTCCGCTGCGGCGGCGAATGCCTCGACAAGTGCCCCAACGGCCAGTCCCGCGACGGCAGGACCTGCGAATGCCGCTGCGTCCGCCGGGCCTGCCCGGGCGGCAAGGTCTTCGACCCGCTCCTGTGCGATTGCGTCTGCCCCGACGGCATGAAGGACTGCGACGGAACCTGCGTCGGCGCGGATCGCTGCTGCCGGGGTGAACGGCAGTGCCGCTCCGGCGGCTGCGTGCCGCAAGGCGCCTGTTGCCACGACGAGCGGCGCTGCGCCAACGGCCGCTGCGTTCCCGAGGTCGGGACCGACTGCTGCCCGGGCGAGCGGCTCTGCGGCGACGGCTTCTGCATCCCCGGCGACCAGTGCTGCTTCGTCACCGAGCGCGACTGCCTTGACGGCACCTGCGTGGCGAAGGACGCCTGCTGCCCCGGCCAGCAGCGCTGCGCCGATGGGTCGTGCGTTTCGCGTAACGCGTGCTGCGCCGGCCAGCGGCGCTGCGCCGATGGATCGTGCGTGGCCGAAACTTCGTGCTGCCCCGACGAGCGCCAATGCCAGTCCGGTTGCGTGCCGGAGGATGCGTGCTGCCCTGGCCAGCGCCGCTGCGGCGATGGCGGTTGCATCGCCGAGAACGCCTGCTGTCCTGATGAGCGGCGATGCGAATCCGGCTGCGTTGCCGGGAACGCGTGCTGCCCGGGCGAGCGCTCGTGCCCGTCCGGCGGCTGCGTCGGGGAGGGCGCGTGCTGCCCCGACCACGAAGAGGCTTGTCCGGCCTCACCGAGCGGCTGCTGCTCGCCGTTGCTCGGCGAGGTCTGCTCCGACGACGGCTGCTGCCAGGTGCTCGGCGGCGACCGGGATGTCTGCGACGGAACGTGCGCCGATCTCACCAGCGACGACGACAACTGCGGCGCGTGCGGCAACCGCTGCGGCGCCTGCACCACCTGCCGCAATGGCGCATGCGTCGGGCCGAACAGCAGCCCGCCCGCCTGCGAGTCCTGCAGCGGCGGCCAGATCGTCAGCGGCGCCTCGTGCGGCGACCGTTGCTGCGGGCCCGGCGCGGAGTGCTGCGGCGGCGGCTGCTGCGCCGCCGGCAACTGCCGCTCCGTCAACGGCGTCACCTGCTGCTTCAAGGTGACCGACAACCGCCCGTACTGCCTCGTCATGTAGCCCGGGCTGCGGCGTCGCGGCCGGCCCGATGGGCGGGCCGCGACGGGTCAACCCCATCACCGAACGGGAGCCGGCGCTCCCAACGCGGAGCACGCCCGGCGAGGAGTTTCCGATGTACCGCGCGATCGTTGCCGAATTCGCCCGCCAATGGGCCATGCCGCGCCCGCGGCCCGCGCTCGAAGGAATCGCGTCAACCCGGCGGCTTGCGCTCCTCCTGGCGGCCGCCTCGCTCGGGATCGCCGCCCTGATCTACGCGATCGGCCCGCTCGCCCGCGCCGCCACCGCGCCGAGCGGCGACCCGGGAGCATTCACCGCGGCGCTGCGCGAATTCACGCTGGTGGCCGAGGAGGTCGAATGGCGGATCGCGCCGGACACCACGGTTCGCGCCTGGGCGTACAACGGGCAGGTGCCCGGTCCCGAACTCCGCGTCAGCGAGGGCGACCGCGTCCGCATCACCCTCGTCAACCGGCTGCCGGTCGGGACCACGGTCCACTGGCACGGCGTCGATGTCGCGCCGGCGATGGACGGCCCGGTCGGGCTCAACCAGGCGGCGGTCGAACCCGGGCAGGACTTCGTCTACGAATTCACCGCCACCAACCCCGGCAGCCGGATGTACCACTCGCATGCCGACCCGACCGTGCAGATCGCGCTCGGCCTCTACGGCCCGCTGATCGTCGAACCGCGTGAGTCCGCGCCGTCATACGACCGCGAATACACCGCGATGCTCAACGAGTGGGACCTGGAATTGACGCCGGACGTCGCGACCGGCAAGGCGCCGCGCGGTCCCCGCGACTCCCTGCTGCGCGGCGGGGAACTCGGCACCGACCTCTTCCTCATCAACGGCCGCGCCCACGAGGGCATCCCGCCCATCACCATCGCCGACGGCGAGCGGGTACTGGTCCGGGTGATGAACCTCGGCAACCTGCCCCACGCCATCCACTCGCACGGCCATTCGTTCCGGATCGTCGCCACCGACGGCAACCCCGTGCCCGAGGGGCTGCGCCTCCTCAAGGACACCGTGCTCGTCGGCCCCGGCGAGCGCTACGACCTCGAACTCCGCGGCGAAAACCCCGGCGTCTGGATGTTCCACTGCCACATGGAGAACCACGCCGCCAACGGGATGATGACCCTCATCCAGTACGACGGCGCGATCCCGACCGGCCCGGTCGCGGAGTTCTTCAGCCCCGAAAGCGGCCTCGCCCCTGCCGGCGCAGGCACCTTGCACGATGCATCGCACCCGGCAGCCCCATCGCCGGCCACATCCTCGGCGACGGACGAGGAGCGCGCCCCGGAGGCGGACGCCGCGCCCGCGCCGCCGACAGACGACGCGGCCGAAATCGTCCTGCTCGACGACCGCTTCGAGCCGCCCACCCTGACCGTCGCCCCGGGAACCGTCCTGCGCTTCGTCAACCACGGGGCGAACTGGCACAGCGTCGCCGCCTTCGACGGCAGTTTCGACTCCGGCCGCATCGACCCCGGCGGCTCCTTCGAGGTCCGCCTCGACCAGCCGGGCACGTTCCGCTTCATCTGCAAGCACCACGGGCTGCGGGGAATGGTCGGCGAAGTCACCGTCGGCGCGTGATCTGGCGCCGGGGAAAGGAGGCAGCACCGCGAACGAGACGCTTTTCGAGACGTCGAAGCACCCCGCCCGCCGAACGGCAACGGACCGCGGCGGCCACCAGGAACGAACGGAGGACAACCCGATGAACGGCACGACGAACGACGACTGCCAGACGACTTCGATGGACATGCTGCCGGTATTGGGCTCCGGGCAGATGGACCGCCGCGCCGCGGTACGGCTGCTCACCGGACTCGGCCTCGGCGCGATCGGGCTTGGCGTCGTCGGCGCGGGCAGCGTCGCCACGCGCGCCCTCGGTGCTGGCCCGGCCGGCGACGAGCACGACGCCCACCGCGCGGGCAAGCACGGCGCGCTCTTCCACGCCGAAGGCACGCCGACGGCCGGCGACGCGCCCCAGCCCGGCGAGCGGCCGGACGGCACCTACCTCTGGCGCGTGCGCGTCGCCGGGATGGACATGGAGAACGGGCTCGACCTGCAGTCGTTCTTCCCGCGCGAACTCACCATCAACGCGGGCGATGCCGTCTTCTTCGAGTTCCCGACGCCGCCCGGCTTCCACACGGCGACGTTCCTTTCCGGCGGGGACGTGCCGCCCCTGTTCGTCCCCGACGCGCCGGCCGACGCCGCGCCGGCGAGCCCGGAAGCCGGACCGCGCAAGCTCATCGTCAATCCAGACGCGGCCTTCCCAACGAATCGCGACACGTACGGCGGCACGGGCTACGTCAACTCCGGACTCGACGTCGTCCGCCTTCCGGGCGATCCGCCGTTCGTCCTGACCTTCGACACGCCCGGTACGTTCCAATACCAGTGCATCCCGCACGGCGAAGTGATGAAGGCCACGATTACCGTCCGGGAGGCCGGTTCGCCGCGCACGGAAGACCAGGCCGCCGTCGATGCCCGCGCCGAGCAGGAGCGGACGGCGCTGATCGAGGAGGGCATGGCGATCGCCGCCGAGTTCGCGAACGCGACGGCGACCATTCGCGGCGACGGCTCGACCCTCTGGGCAATCTCCGCCGGCACTGGCGAGGGCCAGGCCCGCGTGATGCGCTTCCTGCCCGAAACCCTCGAAATCGAGGCCGGCGACACCGTGCGCTGGATCAACCGCTCCGTCACCGAGCCGCACACGGTCACCTTCCTCGGCGGCGCGGAGCAGCCGGAGGACGTCTCTGTCGAACCGCAGCCGGAGGGGCCGCCGAAGATCGTCCAGAACCCGCTGACGCTGTTCCCGCAGGGCGTGGATCTGGCGGTCGGCGAGGGCTACATCAACTCCGGTTTCCTCGGCGCGCTCGGCGGCGAACCGTTGCCCGGCGGCGCCGAGTTCGAACTGACCTTCGACACCCCGGGCGAATACGCCTACTACTGCGTGCTCCACGCGAGCGGCCCCGAGGGCCCGGGCATGGCCGGAACCATCATCGTGTCCTGACGGCGGGCCGACCCCGGACTCGCTGAAGACATGGCCGCCGGGCAACGGTTCGCCGCCCGGCGGCCGTGTCTTTGTTCGCAGAAGGCCAGGCTACCGGACCGGTCACGGCGCCGGCGTTGCCACACCTGCCGCCCCTTCCTCCGCCCAGATGCGCAGCAACCCCTCGATGTTGAGCCGCAGCCACTCATCGAACATGCCCCAGGCGCCGTAGTCCGCTTCCAGGTCTGCCCGGACCGCCGCGACCATCTCCGGCGAGTTGTCGGCCAGCCCGGCGTCCCGCGCCGCGCGCACGGATTCCATCAGGTCCTCGAGGTAAGTTCGCATCGCGGTGACGTCGTCCTTCGTGCCCGGCAGCGGCGGGTGGCCCGGCACGAGGACGTCGAAATCGAGGTTCTCCTCGATCCACCGCAGCGACGCGATCCACTCCTCGGGGTAGGAATCGCCCAAATCCTGGTAGGGCAGCCGCGCGACCGGGATGAAATCGACCGCGAACAGGATGCGCCGCGCCGGATAGAGCAGCACGATGCTGCTGTCGGAGTGGTTGCGTCCGGTGTAGAGCAGCTCGACGGTCTTGCCGCCAAGCCGGATCGACAGCGTGTCGCCGAACGCCACCTGCGGCGCCGGGGTGCGCGGATCGCCGAGCCCCACGATCCCCTCGACCGCGTTCCGGTGCGCCACGAACGTCGCCGTGTCGGCGAAGACCGATCCGCCGATGGCGTGGTCGGCGTGGGCGTGGCTGTACACCAGGAAGCGCACCGGCTGGTCGGTCACCGACGCGATCGCCGCCCGGTAGGCTTCGGCGCGCTCCGGGCCGGACTGGCTACCCGGGTCGGTGGCGATCACCCCCTCGTCGGTGACGACGAAGAACGAGACGTAGCCGCCGTTGGTGAAGGCGAACGCATCCTCGGCGAACTGCTGCAGGTCGGCCACGGCGCCGGCCGGGGTCGCCTCCTGCGCGCGGACCCGAAGGGCGGTCGGCGCCACGAACGGAACCGGCAAGGCAAAGGCCATCTTCTGCACGGCGCGGCGGCTGAGGCGGGCATCCAGGAACGCGTCCACGGCATCCTCCTGGTGGCTATCCCACCCCAAACGGGCTTTCGATTCTACAAGGTCGTCATGGCCGCCGGGACCGACGGCCTCCCGCCGGACCTGGCGCGGGTTCCGCTTGCGCCCGCGACCGCCGCTCGGGTCCGCCCCGCCCTCCCCGCTTTGGCCCGGCGGCTGAAACCACCTGACCGGTCCGGTATGCGAACATCGCGACTCCCGCACCTCACGGGATCGCCCCGTGAACGCATACGGGCGCATGCCGCGCGAGGGAACGCCGTCGATGCACCGCAACGAAGGATCGGGCCGGGACGCCGCAAGACCGCACCACGCTCGGCCGTCGCGGCACGCCATCGGCGGGAGCATCCTCGCCGGGTTCGATCCCAGCACCCTCCGCTCGGACGTGGTCGCCGGCGTGGCCGTCTCCGCGATCGTCGTGCCGCAGTCGATGGCCTATGCCCAGATCGCCGGGCTGCCGCCGCAGGCCGGCATCTTCGTCTCCTTCGCCGCGCCCCTCGCCTACGCCCTGCTCGGCAGTTCGCGGCAACTCATCTGCGGCCCGTCCTCGGCGACCGCCGCCATCTCCGCCGCCCACGTCGCGGCGCTCGCCACCGGCGTCGCCGACTTCGCCGCGCTGTCAGCCGCCCTCGCCGTATTGAGCGGGCTCATCTTCGTCGTCCTCGGGCTGCTCCGGCTCGGCTTCGTCTCCCAGTACATCAGCTCCGCCGTGCAGATCGGGTTCCTGTTCGGACTCGGCCTGACCATCATCGTCGGCCAGATTTACACCATGCTCGGCATCGAGCACGGCGGCGGCTCGTTCTTCGAGCAGGTCTGGCGCCTGATGCTCTACGCCGGCGACGCGCACGGCTGGACGCTCGCCATCGGCGCGGCGAGCCTCGCCCTCGTGCTCGGGCTCGGGCGGTTCGCCCCGGCCTTTCCCGCCGCGCTGCTCACCGTCGCGCTGTCCATCGTCGTCGTCTCCGCGTTCGGGCTGGCCGAGCGCGGCGTCGCCGTCATCGGCCAGATCGACCGCACCATCCCGACGCTGGCCATCCCGGCCGTCGCGCCCGACCGCTGGCTGGCCCTCCTGCCGGCCGCCCTCGCGGTCGTCTTTATCGGCTCGTCGGAGAGCATCACCATCGCCCGCCAGTACGCGAACCGGCACCGCTACGAGGTCCGCCCGAACCAGGAGTTCCTCGCCCTCGGCGCGTCCGGCATCGCCAGCGGGCTCTTCCACGGGTTCGTCACCAGCGGCGGCGCGAGCCAGTCCGCCGCCAACGACCGGGCCGGCGCAAAGTCGCAGGCATCGTCGGTCGTCCTGTCGGTGATGGCGCTGCTTACCGCCGTCGTCCTGCTGCCGCTGATAGCCAACCTGCCGCTCGCCGTGCTGGCGGCCATCGTCATCAACGCCGTGCTCGGCTTCGTCGATGTGCCGGCCATGCGCCGGGTCTGGCAGATCGGCCTGCCCAGTTTCGCTGTCGCGCTGGTCGCCCTCGCCGGCGTGCTCGCCATCGGCATCCTGAACGGCCTCGCGTTCGCCGTCGTGCTGTCGATCTTCTGGCTGCTGATCGAGTTCAGCCGGCCCCGGATCACCGAGGTTGCCGCGCTGCCGGGGTCATCCGCGTTCGTCTCCGCGGCTGCCCATCCCGAAGCGGCGACGCCGCCGGGACTGATCACGCTCCGCCCCGAGGCGGCCCTGCTGTTCATTAACGCCGAGTGGGTGCGCGAAGGCGTGCAACAACGCATCGCGTCCGCATCGGCTCCGCCCCGCGTCGTCGCCATCGACCTCGAGGAATCGCCCTACCTCAGTTACACCGGGATCGAGGCCCTGTTTTCGCTGCGGCAAAGCGCCGACGACGCCGGCGTGACGCTCTGGCTCACCAACGTCCACGAGCGGGCCGAGACCGCCCTGCGCCGGGCAGGGTTCCAGCCGCCGAACGGACCCCGGACCATCTTCGCGAGCCACCGCGACGCCGTTGCCGCGTTTGGCCGCCTCGAACCAATGCCTACGGATCGTGAGGAAACGGGACGTTGAATGATGCCCAATCGGCATAATGCGCCACATCGCGCACGCCGGATGCCGGTTGGCAACGTTCCTAAACTAACCTCTTGACAGGAATCCGGCTGTTGGTAGGATCGGTCCATACCAACCATCGTACGTGTTTTCGCCGGGGACGCCCGCGGGCGTCCAGGAGGCGACGTACATCCCGTTACTCCCCGAATGAGCGCTCCGGCACCCTCGGTTCCGGCCCGGCGGTGCTCACTCGGCACATCCGCAAGAAATGGTTACACGTTGTGTAGGGGGGATGCGCGTGAACCTGGCGTCGCGGCTCTACCGCGGCTGGCGGCAGGCTGCCGCCGGAAACGTCGTGCTCGGCTTCATCGACGAAGTGCTGCGCGGCATCGGGCAGGTGATGTTCCAGAACAGCCCGATCACCGGGTTGCTCTTCCTGGCGGGCCTGTTCGTCGCCGGCTGGCAATTCGGCGTTTACGGGTTGCTCGGCACCGCGGCCAGCACCCTCACCGCCCGCTGGTTCGGCATCCCCGATTCGGCCGTTCGCTCCGGTTTGTACGGGTACAACGGCACCCTCGTCGGGGTCGGGCTCGTGTTCTACCTCGCCGACGACGGCATGCTGCCGGCCTACGTCGTGCTCGGCGGCGTGGTCGCGGCGATCGTCGCCGCGGCGCTCGGCAACCTGCTTTCGACGTGGCAGATCCCGGCGCTGACCGGGCCGTTCGTCGTCACCATCTGGTTCTTCGCGCTCGGCATGTTCGGCTTCGACCGGATCGCGGGCGGGCCGAACTCCGGGCCGCCGGCGCTTCCCGTTCGCACGATCGGCGAGCGGGCGAACCTGGACCTCGGGCACCTCGTGGAGGCGTTCTTCAACGGCACCGCGGAGGTCTTCTTCCAGGCTTCGGTCGCCGTCGGCGTCCTCTTCCTGCTCGGCATCCTCGCCAGCAGCCGGATCGACTGCCTGATGGCCATCATCGGCAGCCTCGTCGGGCTCGGGATCGGCTGGGCGCTGGGCGTCGATGCCGGGTCGCTGACCCTCGGGCTGATGGGCTACAAC
Source organism: Chloroflexota bacterium (assembly GCA_023423795.1). Lineage (GTDB taxonomy): Bacteria > Chloroflexota > Chloroflexia > Thermomicrobiales > UBA6265 > CADCWF01. Next base: position 71,988 of record JAFAEX010000305.1, read on the forward strand.
GCGGTGCTTACCATGATGGCGCTGGGCGGCCTCTTCTACGTGATCGATCGCTCCAGCTTCGTGCTGGCGTTGATCGCCGCCGCGTCATCGGTCGTGGTCACGATCGGCCTCGGCGCGATCGTGGCGCCCTACGGCGGCCATGTCTACACCGCGCCGTTCGTGCTGACCACCTGGATCTTCATCGCCGCCAAGCCGTTCCTGCACCGGGTGAAGGCCGTGCCACCGGCCGACGCCACCACCCCCGAGGGCAACCTCAACCTGTACCGCCTGAAGGGGCACTGGTGGGAACGCGCCGAAGATGCGTAGCCGCGGGCGTATACGAAACGGAGGGTCTCGGCCATGATGGCGATTCGCCGCACCAACCGTGACGGCAGGGCGACAGCAGGAGGGGAGCGATGAATCTCTCGCCCAAGGAGTTCGACAAACTCTACATCTACATCGTTGCCGACCTCGCCCGGAAGCGGATGGCGCGTGGCACCAAGCTCAACTACTCCGAAGCGGTGGCCCTCGTCTCCGAGGCCATCCTCGAAGGCGCGCGCGACGGCAAGACCGTCTCCGACTGCATGGAGCTGGGCACCAAGGTGCTCACCCGCGACCAGGTGATGGACGGGGTGCCCGAGCTGATGCCGTTGATCCAGATCGAGGCGACGTTCCCGGACGGGACCAAGCTGGTCTCCTGCCACCAGCCGATCGCCTGATCCTGCCACGCACGTCGTAAGGAAGGGGCCACCATGGCGATACCCGGAGAGTTCATCCTCGCCGACGACCCGATCGAGATCAACGCCGGCCGCAAGACGGTGACGCTCACCGTCCGCAACACCGGCGACCGGGCGGCGCAGATCGGGTCGCACTTCCACTTCTTCGAAGTCAACCGGGCGCTCGATTTCGACCGCCCGCAGGCGATGGGGATGCACCTCAACATCCCGGCGGGCACCTCGGTCCGCTTCGAGCCCGGGCAGGAGCGCGAGGTCGAACTGGTCGAATACGCCGGTTCGAAGCGCGCCGTCGGCTTCAACGCCCTGACGATGGGCAGCGTCACCGCGATCTGGAACGTCAAGGTCGCCATCGACAAGGCGAACCAACTGGAGTTCCGCAGCACCCCCGAGGCCGAGATGGAGGCCGACGCGGCAGCCGCCGCCAAGGCCGCCGCCGCGAAACCGGCCGCGGGAACCAAGGGCACGACCAAATCCGATGACACCGGGAAGGGGGCGAACTGATGCCGTCGATTCCGCGCAGCCAGTACGCCGACCTCTTCGGCCCGACCGTCGGCGACAAGATCCGGCTGGCCGACACCAACCTGATCGCTGAGATCGAGAAGGACTACACCACCTACGGCGACGAACTCGTCTACGGCGGCGGCAAGAGCGCCCGCGACGGCATGGGCCTGATGCCGGGCGTCACCCGTTCCGAAGGCGCGCTCGATCTGGTCATCACCAACGTCGTCATCATCGACCCGGTGCTCGGCATCATCAAGGCCGACATCGGCATCCGCAACGGCCGGATCGCCGGCATCGGCAAGGCCGGCAACCCGCTGGTCATGGCCGGCGTCCACCCGGACATGCTCGTCGGCGCCGGAACCGAGGTCATCTCCGGCGAAGGGCAGATCGCCACCGCCGGCGGTATCGATACCCACGTCCACATGATCTCGCCGCAGCAGGCCTACCACGCCATTTCGAACGGCATCACCACCCACATCGGCGGCGGCGTCGGCCCGACCGACGGCACCAACGGGACGACCTGCACGCCCGGCCCGTGGCACATCCAGCGCATGCTGGCGGCGTTCGAGGAGATCCCGATCAACGTCGGCCTGCTCGGCAAGGGCAACAGCAGTTTGCCCGACGTCCTCGTCGAGCAGGTCGAGGCCGGAGCCTGCGGCCTCAAGGCCCACGAGGACTGGGGCACGACCCCGGCGGTCATCGACTGCGTGCTGAAGGTCGCCGACGAGTACGACGTGCAGGTGGCGATCCACACCGACTCGCTCAACGAGAGCGGCTTCGTGGACGACACCATCAGCGCCATCAACGGCCGCACCATCCACACCTACCACACCGAAGGGGCGGGCGGCGGCCACGCCCCGGACATCATCAAGGTGGCGGGGCTGCCGAACGTGCTGCCGTCCTCGACCAACCCGACCCTCCCCTACACCGTCAACTCGGTCGCCGAGTTGCTCGACATGGTGATGGTCTGCCACCACCTGAATCCCAAGGTGCCGGAGGACGTCTCCTTCGCCGAGAGCCGGGTTCGCGCCGAGACGATCTCGGCCGAAACCGTCCTGCACGACCTCGGCGTCATCAGCATGGTCTCGGCCGACTCGCAGGCGATGGGCCGCTGCGGCGAAAACTTCACCCGTTCCCTCCAGATGGCGCACCTCGCCAAGGACCGGCGCGGCAAGCTGCCGGAAGATTCGCCCGACAACGACAACTTCCGGATCAAGCGCTACATCGCCAAGGTGACGATCAACCCGGCCATCGCCCACGGCATCGCCCACACCGTCGGCTCGCTCGAAGTCGGCAAGCTGGCCGACATCGTCATCTGGCCGACGTGGTCGTTCGGCGCCAAGCCGCGCCTCGTCGTCAAGGGCGGGCTCGTCAACTGGGCCCAGATGGGCGACCCGAACGCCTCGCTGCCGACGCCGCAGCCGATCTACTTCCGGCCGATGTTCGGCGCCTACGGGCTGGCCAACCAGCTCGGCCGGGTGAACTTCATGTCGCAGGCCGCCATCGACAACGGCGTTCCCGAAAAACTCGGGCTGCGGTCGCAGGCCGTGGCGGTGAAGCGCTGCCGCGACGTCACCAAGTACGACCTGTGGCTCAACGACAAGACGCCGAACATCGAGGTCGATCCCGAGACGTTCAAGGTCACCGTCGATGGCGAGTACGCCCACATCGAACCGGCAACGAGCCTCCCGCTGACCCAACTCCACTACCTCGCCTAGCCGGTCCGGGAGCGGGGCGCGCAGGATCGGGCCCCGCTCCCCCGGCCGCTTCGTATCGCGGAGGACGCGTGAACCACCGGGACGAACCCCTCGCGCAACCCGAACCCGAATCACGCCAGGGGCTGTCGCCGGACGCGTTCCTCGCGAGCCTGCAACTGGCGGACTCGTTCTTCCCGAGCGGCGGCTACACCCTCTCGCACGGGCTGGAAACCTACGCAGAAGCCGGTCTGCTGGACGCCCAGTCGCTCACCGCGATCGCCGCCGACCTGATCCGCGCCAGCGTCGGCCCGTCCGACGCGGTCGCGCTCGCCGTGGCCTGCCGCGCCGCGCCGGAGGGCGACCTCGACCAGATCGCCGAGGCCGACCGGCGGCTCACCGCGGTCAAGCTCGCCCGCGAACCGCGGCAGGCCTCGATGCGGCTCGGCCGGCAGCTCCTCGCCGTCGCGCGGGACGTCTTCGCCGACCCCGTCTCCGGAGCCTACCTGGAGCGGGTCAAGGCGGAGGGCTTGCCCGGCAACCAGGCGGTCGCGATGGGGATGCTGAAGGCCCGGCAGGGCGTGCCGGTACGGGAAGCGGTGACGGCAGAGTTGTACGCCTTCGCGGCCGGGTGCGCCGGCGCGGCGCTGCGGATGTCGCTCATCGACCACCGCCAGGCGCAGACGGTCATCCACGACCTGCGGCCGGCCGTCATCGCGGCGACCGACGACGCCCTCGAACGCTCCGTGGCCGAAATCGGCGGGTCCGTGCCGTTCGCCGAGATCATGACGATGCGGCACGAAACGGCCGAGATCCGGCTGTTCGTCACGTAGCGCGTGTTTCGGAATCTCTCATTCCGTCATCCCGAGCGTGTCGAGGGATCTCGTGCGCGCGCCGAGGAGTCGAGTAACGACGAGATCCCTCGACACGCTCGGGATGACGGGGTGGCTCCGGATGACGGGGTAGTGCAAACCGACCGGGTTGGGAAACGCACTCGCAGTCCTGCAACAGGGACCCAGGAGGAATCAGGAATGGTGCTCGAACACGCGTCGAACGGCCGGAAGCCGCCGTTCCGGGTGGGCGTCGGCGGCCCGGTCGGCTCCGGCAAAACGGCGCTGATCGAGGCGCTGGTGCCGATGGCGATCGAACGCGGCTACTCGCCCCTAGTCATCACCAACGACATCTTCACCCAACTGGACGCCGAACACGTCCGCACGACGCTGGACGGCGTGCTCGACCCGGCGCGGGTCGTCGGCGTGGAAACCGGCTCCTGCCCGCACACCGCCGTCCGCGACGACCCGACGATGAACCTGGCCGCGATGGAGGACATCACCACCCGCTTCCCGGACGCCGACCTGGTCTTCCTCGAAAGCGGCGGCGACAACCTCACGCTCACCTTCAGCCCGACGCTGGTCGATACCTTCATCTTCGTGCTCGACGTCGCGCAAGGCGACAAGATCCCGCGCAAGAAGGGCCCCGGCATCTCCCGGTCGGACCTGCTGGTCATCAACAAGATCGACCTCGCGCCCTACGTCCGCGCCGACCTCGGCGTCATGCGGCGCGGCGCGGAGGAAGCGCGCGCCAACGGCGGCCCGTTCATCATGACCGACTGCCACTCCGGCGAAGGGCTGCCCGAGGTGCTCGCGTTCATCGAGCAGGCTGGCGGGCTCGGCGAACGATGAACCTGCCGTACAGCGCGGTGCGGGACGACCCCGGGCACGTCCTGCCGGCCGACCTCCCGCGGGAGTTTCGGCAGTACGACACCCCGGTCACCGTGCTCGGGGCCGGAAAGCCTGGCAAGGTCGGATTGATGGAACTGGAGGTGGCCAACCGCGACGGCGCGTCGCGGTTGGTGCACCGCTACGGCCGTGCGCCGCTGCTGCTGCTCCAGCCCATCTACCTCGACCCCGCCCGGCCCGACATGCCGTTCGTCGTCCTGCTCCAGCAGGGCGGCGGTCTGCTCCAGGGCGACCGCTACCGGATCGACGTCGCTTGCCGCGACGGCGCGGCCGTCCACCTCACCACCCAGTCGGCCAGCAAACTCTACAAGTGCGAAGAGAACTTCATCACGCAACTGGTCACGCTGGAAGCCGGGGCAGACAGTTTCGTCGAGTACCTGCCCGACCTCACCATCCCGTACCGCCAGTCGCGCTTCTTTCAGCGGCTCGACCTGCGCATCGACCCCACCGCGACCGTCATCGTCGGCGAGGTGCTGTCGGCGGGCCGCATCGCCCACGGTGAGCGGCACGACTACGACATCTACTACGCGCAAACCAACGCGTACGACCCGGACGGGCGGCTGCTCGCGGCCGACACCGTCAAACTCCAACCCGGCGCGCAGGCTCCGCACGGTCCGGCCCTGCTCGGCCCCTACGACGCGTTCGCCGTGCTCACCGTCTTCTCCCGCCGGCGGCCGGCCGACGAACTGGTCGGCATCCTGCGCGGCGCGCTGGCGGCCGACGCCAAGCTCGCCGGCAAGACGGCCTGGGGCGTGAGCGAACTGCCGAACGGGTGCGGCGTTTCGGTCCGCATCCTCGGGACGACCGGCGCGGTGGCCGAGCGTGCGCGGACGGTCGCCTGGAACGCCGCCCGGCTGGCGCTGCTGGGCGTGCCGGCGCCCGACCTCCGCAAGGCATAGGGCCGCCGGGCGCGACGGCGGCCGATGGAGGAGACGCTCGTGACGGCCATCCGGGTCCTGGCGACGTTCGGCGGTGCCGTCCTGGTCGTCGCCGCCTTTTTCTGGGCGATGCAGGTGCTCGCGGTCAAGAACGCGGAACCGCAGCGGATGGCGCGGATCGTCTTCCAGGGCGTGCGCGCGCTGATGGTCTCCCTCGGTAAGGCCGTGCCGAACCCGCAGCGCCGGCAGGAAATCTGGGCGCTCTACGTCACCGTCAGCCTGCTGGCGATCGTGGCGATCGCGGTCGTCCAGATCCTCGTCGGCTACACCCTCATGTTTTACGGCATTTCATCCGACGACATGCGGTCGTCGTACATCAACAGCGTGTCGTCGCTCTCCGTTCTCGGCTTCGGCGGCCTGCCGCGTACGCTTCCGCAATCGACGCTCGCCCTCGCCGAAGCCTTCACTGGCCCGATCTTCGTCGCCCTGCTGATCGCCTACCTGACCAACCTGAACAGCACCGTCAGCCAGCGGCAGGCGCAATTGCGCACGATCGAAGTGAAGGTCGGCGCCGCCGAAACCGGTCCAGAATTGCTCCAAAGCGCCCTCGCCGGACCCGGCTGGCCCGCGATGACGGCGATCTGGCAGGACTGGACGCAGGAGTTCGTCCAGATCCGGGCATCCTTTCCTACGGTGGAGGGCTACCTGATCCACTTTTCGCCCGGTCTCCACAACCAGTGGCTGGCGGACGCCCTGGCGGTGATCGACGCCGCCAACCTGCGCAACGCGGCCCTCGCCCTGCCCGCCGACCCGGACGCCGCCCGCTGCCTGGACGAAGGCGCCACGACGCTGCAGGAAATGGGCGGGCGCAGCGAATACGCGCTGCTGCGCCATAAGCGCACCCCCGCCTCGCTGGAGGTGACCCGCGGCGCCTTCGACCGCGCCTGCGCCGACCTCGCGAAGGCGGGCGCACCGCTCGCCCCGGACCGCGACGCCGCCTGGAGCGCCTTCCACCAGGAACGCACCGCCTACGAGCAGGCCGCCTTCCGGGTGGGCCAGTCGATGAACGCGACCGTGCCGCCCTGGCCGGTTGAGCCGTCGTAGCCTCCCCGCAAGCCAGCCCGCGCGCCTGTGGCTCGCCCGCGTGGCCTTCTCACGTGCTCCCTGCCGAGCACGCCAACCGCGCTACGGGCGGCCGTTCTGCTACCGAACCGGACCCGCGGTAGCCGGGGCCAGGTGTTTCGCCATCACGACGAGAGCGCCGGATGGTCCAGGCCCGAACATCGAGTCCTTCGAGCGGCTTCCCATCGATCGTCCCGAGGTAATGAACCCGACCGATCGGGTAATACGAGATCTGACTGATCGGTGCGCGAATCCGTTCGCGTTCGTAGGGGAGGTCCCCATGCCCTCCTTCGTCCGTACGCGGTCCCGGGCACGGGAGGGCACGGGGCCCTCCCCTACGAACGCACGCCGTCACGGGCGGGCGAAACGGCAGCGAATAGCCGGATTTCGTATAAAGCCGCAGCCAACAAGGTTGGGAAGCGGCCGAAGCACTGCGTAATGCGGCCGACCGAACAGAATCCGAGCGCCCGGCAAAGAGGCCGCGGTCGGACGTTTCCGTGTAGCCCCGCGCTAGCCGTGCAACCACTGGTGTGGAGGCGGGGCAGGAACGAGCGCCCACCCCACCCGCACGGCGCTAGGGTCTACTTCGTCTTGAAGTACGCGCAGACGACCGACACCGAAACGTCCTGAGGCGCCGCGGCGTTCACGAACGACACCTCCCATCCCTGGCCGTCGCCCGTCGGCTGGGACGTGGTGGCGAACATCGTCAGGGCGTCCTGGTCCGCCGCATAGCCGCCGCCGGTGGCGAAGACCTGCTCCATCTTACCGGCGGCCGGGCACGTCACCGTGATCGTGGTCGGCGTAGCCGACGGTATGGTCCCGGTCTCCTTTGCCGTTTCGAACTTGACCAGGCGACCCTTCTTGCCCTTCTTCTTGGCCGACGCGTTCACCGCGCCGAGGGCGGCCAGGCCGGCCAGCGAGCCCGCGATGCCCTGAATCGCCCTGCGGCGCGGCAGACCATCCGCGGACTCCGTCATCTCAGTTGTCCTGGACCTTGCCATCCCGATGCTCCTCTTGGGCGCAATTCGCCCGCGATGCTCAAGAGAGCCACGGTCGCACCGTGGCTCAGGGCTGCTGCGACCCTGCCTTGTGGCACTTCATCAAATTTTCACGTTATCAGCCCGTTCACACTATCACGCGTCGTCATGCCGTGCATTTGGGCGACCTTCCACCAGAAGTCCTGTCTGGACAGTTGCTTGGCTGACGCCGCCAAACGTGCCGGCGCCCGACCTCCGCGAGGCGCAAACTGCCGCCGCGAAGCGTGCAGGGCGGGCGATCGCGCCTGCTGCGGGAGATCGCTCCTCGGCCACCCGCGACCGGCGCCGTCACGGACCCTGCGAACGCTGCCGGTGCTGGTCCGTGCTACGGTGCATCGTCCTTTCGCAGGATCGTGCCGACGTGCTCGCCACGCAGCGCCCGTTCCAGCCGATCCGGTTCCAGCCCGTTGATGATCTGGATGCGCGTCACCAGCCGGGCGCGCTCTAGCAGGTCGAGCAGGGCACGGTCGAACGGCAGGGTCGGCAGGTTCCGCTGGCGCAACTCGGCGACGGAGATCTCGTCGATGAAGCGGGCGCCGGGGTGCTCCTTCGGGTCCCGCTCGTACAGGCCATCGACGTCCTTGACCAGCGTGATGGTGGCGCACCCGAAGCACTCCGCCAGCAGGTACGCGCCGGCGTCCGAACGGTGAGGGGGGATGCGGCCCAACGCGGGCGGGTGCTCCCACAGCGAAAACGGCGGATCGCCGTTGAAGATGACCCCCGGCGCGCCCTGGATGAACAGCGGCAGCAGGTGGCCGAAGATCTCCGGCGGGATCGCGACGACGCCATACGGGGCAAGCAGCGTGCCGAGCATGTGCGCGTTGCCGAGCGCGTCGGCAATCGCCAGTTGCGCGAGCACGCCGGCGGGAAGGCCGAGGTCGATGCCGATAGAAAAGACGTGCCGGCTGCGGGCGCCGCCGCCGGTCCCGATGATGAGCCTGTTTGTCGCGAGCGCCGCGCCGATGGCCTCGACCAGCGGATAGGTCGTCGCCCGGCCGCCGTCGAGGATCGACCGGCCGCCGACCTTGACGACGTGGCAGTGCGGCAGCATCCGCACGACCGGCGTCTCGGTCGAGGCCATCACCTCCTTGTCGAGCAGGCTTTCGCGCATCAGCAGCGAGCGCACGTGGTGGCGGCGATCCGCCGCCGGCTGGTCTCTGCTCTCCGTCATCCGAACGTCCTCGTTTCGCTGCCTAGGCGGTGATGATGGTGCCGACCGGCTCGCCGTTCAGGGCGCGGGTGAGCATCCCCGGCTTCAGCCCGTTGATCACCTGGATCGAGCGCCGGTGCTGGGCGTTCTTCATCAACTCGAGGACGCTGCGCTCGACGACGACATCGTCGAGATCGAGCGCTTCGAGTTCCTCGACCGTGATCTCGGGGATGAACCGCGCCTTCGGGTCCTTCTTGGGGTCCGCCGTGTAGAGCCCGTCCTCGTCCTTCACGTAGATCATTGAGCGGGCGCCGAAGACCTCGCTGACGAGGTACGCGCCCGTATCCGTCCGGTTCGGCGGGATGCGCCCGACCGCCGGGTTCGGCTGCCAGTAGATGTAGGGCGGCATGCCGAAGAAGATCACCGCCCGGCGCTCTTCCAGGTAGAACGGGAGCTGGGGGAACTGCACCGGCTCGATGAACGGGATGCCGTGCTTCGCCAGCAGGTAGTGCAGCATCCGGGCGTTCTGCATGCTGACGAAGGTTCCCAGGATGCTCAGCACCCCGGTCGGCATCCCGAGGTCGAGGCCGACGCTGTAGGCGTGGCGGGCACGCGTGCCGGCGCCCGTGCCGACGATCATCTGGTGGCTGGCGAGGTTCGCCACCAGTTCATCGAGCAGGGGGAAGACGGCGGCCCGGCCGCGGTCGATGAAACTCTGCCCGCCGATCTTAACCACGTTGGCGTTCGGCAGGATGGGCAGGACGGGGTAGCCCTCCGTTTCCGCCAGCAACGCGTCGTCGGTCAGCGAGCCCTGGACGAGCGCCTCGCCCAACGTTGTCAGGATCTGGTCGTGCATGGTCTCTCCGCACTGCCCGTGGCGCCTACGGCCATCGGACGACATCGACGACGAAACGTTCGTGGAACGCTTCTGGACGATCGAGGTCGCCGAACTCGGCCAACGCCCACGCCCGCAACTCGGCTGCGATCCGGGCGCGAACGCCGCGATCGACGTTGGCGGACCCGGCGCGGGCGAGCCTCTCCCAGTCGGCGAGCACCCGGGCCGGCGCGATTTCCCCGGTCCATGCCGCGACCTCCCGGCGACCGAGGAACGCGCCGCCGGCGTCGATGCACCGCTCGATCACCCGGCGCGTCCCCGCCTCGCCCTGGCGCGGATCGACCCCGGCGGCGACCAGCAGCGCCTGCCGCTGGGCCCGGAGGCGCTCCTTTATACCGCTAGGCTCTCGCAGCACGCGGCCGAGGATCAGCGACCCGCCCGGTCGGGCGGTGCGGGATGCCTCCCGGGCGGCGTGCGCGGGGTCGAGCAGGTGGACCACGCGCGACGCGAAGACGAGCACGGTGCTCCCGGCCGGCAACGGCCACGGTCGGTCGCAGTCGGCCACGACCAGATTCGGGGCGTGCGGTTCCGCCTTGGCGCGGAACACCTCCAGCATGGCCGGCGCGCTGTCGAGGCCGATGTAGCGGACCGGCAGCCGCGCCAGGTGCACGCCGATCTCGCCGGTGCCGGCGCCGAGTTCCACCACGAGGTCACCCGCGGCGACGCCCGAGATTTCGACGATCGCCCGCGCCGTGGCCGCGCCGACCGCTGCCGGCATCCCGGCGCGGGCATCGTAGTGTGCTGCCTGCTGCGAAAACGCGCCGTCGCGAGACGATCCCGAGGGAATCAGCGGTTCACGCAAGAGCGCGCACCGTCCCCATCATGCCGTTGTCCTCGTGCAACAGGATGTGGCAGTGGTAGACCCACCGCCCGGGGAAGTCGAGGAACCGCGTCCGCATCGTGATTTCGCCGAACGGCGGCACGCCGGTCGTGTCCTCGCTGTAGCGTACCGGCACCGGTTTCCCGTTCACCGCGACGACCTGGTAGTCGTTGATGTGGATGTGGAACGGGTGCCAGCTCATGCTCGCGTTGCGGATCACCCATTCCTCGGTCGCGCCGAGCTGCACGACCTGGTCGTCACGGTCGCCGGAGAACTGGTGGTGGTCAATCCAGAACACGGCGTTGTGCGGGCCGATCGGCGGCGAGAACTGGAAGGTAATCTCGCGGCGCCGGTCGATCGCGACGGTCGAGAGGTCCTCTAGCGGCAAGAGCGCCGTCGGCAGCGGCTCCGGCGTCACAGGAGACCCATCGACTACCACGGTCGCCAGCACCGTGTCCTGGTTCGTGTTGATGCCGACGGAAATGGGCAGCGTGCGGAAGGCGTAGGTTCCCTTCGCCCCGGCCTGGACCAGCACCTCGGCCCGCTCGCCGGGCGCCAGCACGATCGCGTCGCGCGTCCAGGTTTCGTTCAGGGTGTTGCCGTCCTTGGAAATCTGGTGGAGTTGGTGGCCGTCCAGGTGCAGCAGGAACGTGACGTTCGACGACGCGTTGAGCATCCGCCACCGCTGCGTCTCGCCCGGCCGGATCGTCATCGTCGGGTTGAGCTGGCCGTTGACGAGGCGCACGTAGTTCTTCAGCCGCACCGGGCCATCGGTGGGCGGTCCCGGCACGTTCGCGATGTTCTGCGCACCGCCGCCGTCGGGGAAGAGCTGCGTCGCCTGGAGAACCAGCGTCCGCTCGGGAATGCCGGCAACGCCCGGCACCTCGTCGAGGTCGCCCTCGACGACGATCGGTCCGGCCAACCCGCCGAAGACCTGGTTGGTCACCGTGCCGTGCTGGTGCGGGTGGTACCAGTAGAGCCCGGCCGGATGGTTGGACGGGATCTGGTACTCGTACTGGAAGCTTTCGCCGGACTTGACGGTAAGGAAGATGTTGTCGGAATTGCCCTCCGGCGAGACGTGCATGCCGTGTACGTGGAGGTTGGTATCGCACGTCGTGGCGTGCTCGCCGAGGGCGTGCCCGGTCGGGCTCACCGGGGAGCAGATGAACGGGCTGCCCGGTGGCAGCCCCGGTGGAACGTCGCCGAGCTTGTTGACCAGGTTGATCCGCAGGCGGTCGCCCGGGCGAACGCGAAGGGTCGGGCCGGGAAGCGAACCCTCGTAGACGTTCATCACCGCCGTCTGCCCGGCGACCGGCACCGGCATCACGCGGCAGGTCAGGGTCGTGTCGAGCAGGCCGTCGCGGCTGGTACGGACCTCGGGTTCGGCCAACTCCTCGGCCGCTGCCGCCCGGCCGAAGTCGAACCAGGGCAGGATCAGACCCCGCCCCGCCATGCCGAAGGCGGCGACCCCGGCCCCGGCCACCAGTTTCCCGAATCCCCGCCGCCCGATCACGTGGTGGGTTGGGCGGCTTCGCGGGGTTCGTTCCGCGCGCGGCGTCGCGAGCGGGCGTGGCGATCGATCCATTGGTGCGGCTCCTCTGTCGGTCCCGGGATCGGCCCGCGCCTCGCGCCGGCCACGGTGCGAGGGTGCGGTTAGCGCGGCTGCGGCTTCGGGATCACCACGACGGTCCCGGTCATGCCCGGATGGATCGCGCATTCGTAGGCGTAGGTCCCCGGCTCCTCGAAACGCACGCTGTAGCTGCTCTCGAACGGGAGTCCGTCGCCGATCGCCGAATCGAGGTACGCCTGGTCGAGCAGGATGCCCGAGGTTCGCTCTCCATCGACGTAGGGATCGCCCGACGGCGCGGACGGCTGGCTGGCCGCCGTGAGGTTGGTGACTTCCGCGCCGGGGCAGGTGTTCCAGATGTCGGCAGGAAAACTGCCGGCGGGCGGCAATTGGTAGCCGCCGTCAGCCGTGATGCACGCCGGCTGGAACGGGCTCATGTCCTGCGGGACAGCGTCGGGGGTGGCGGCGAACCCGGTTACGGTGTGCGGGACGGCGCCGGGACCGTCGTTGGTCCAGGTCACGGTGTCGCCGGCGATGACGACCATTTCGGACGGGGCGAACTCGTTGATCGACAGCCAGTCGCGGTTTTGGCCGTTGTGGCCGGCCGCGACCTGCCACGTCTTCGTGCCGTCCGGGTTCGACGCCTGCGCCGGAAAGTCCACCCGATCGAACCCGGCCAGCCAAGCCAGGTCAGCCTCGTACTGCCGCTGGGCGGTCGCGTCGAGCTGCTCGGCCGTCTGCACCGGCTGGTCGGGCGGCACGACGTCGATCCGTCCGTGCATTGTCGGTCCGTCCACGTCGCTCATGATGTAGTAGGGACCGGGCCGGGTCGCGGCGTCGATGGTGGTGATCCACGAGGTGTTTCCTTCGCCGCCCGCCGCCGGCGGGTTGACGAGGACCGGGGACGCGAGCCCGAAACTGATGTCGTCGGTGACGTCAACGCTCTCGCAGGTGTGCTGGCCGGCGCGGCCGCACGGCGTCGCCGCCTGGAACCCGAAGTACGTGCGTTGCCACCCTCCGGCCGTCGTGAGGTCGGGTTGGACGAAGCCTCCGGAGAACCCCTGGTAGAACTCCATCGGGTTCATCCCAAGGGCCAGGAGGTGGACCGTGTGGAACGCCTGCTGGTTCGGCGCCAGTACGAATTCGATCGAGTCGCCCGGATGGACCTGGAGGTGATCCGGGTAGAAGGTGTTGAAGCTCCAGTTCTGGCCGTCGGGGCTGACGTTGTTGACCAGCACGCGCCACGTCTGCGCGCCCGGCACGGGGGTCGCCTCCTGCGCATCGACACGGGTCGCGGACGAGACCGACGGGACAAGCAGCGTGGCGACGAGGAGCGCCACCACGATCCACCCTCCGAATCTACGCTCCGTCACGAGATCCCCTTTCCTGGCACGGCGTTCGATCGTTCTCGCGGGACGGGAGGTGGATCGACGGAGGGTGATCGCCGCCGAAGACGGTGAACCGGGTTCCTGCGCCGACCCGAGCGTGGCATTTGTGTCCGAAATCGCTGTGCGGCGACGGCGATGCGGCACCTGGCCAGGTGCACGGTGGACGGATGGGCGTCGTCCGCTCCGGCCGGCCGGAGCGCACACCCACCCGATCCCGCCGGGAACGGCACATCGATCGGGCGGAGGGTGGCTCTCGTTCGATCCTGGAGGGCCAGCTGGGCGGCGTGGCGGGGAAAAGCAGGCTCTCGGCGCCGACGATGCTACCGGAGCGGAGATCGTCCAAGGCGGTATCCTGGTCGGCGCGCGGAACGGCACGGCTTCGGCCAGGAGGCACCGGTTCCCGTCTGGGCGCAGCGAATCCTACGAGGACGCTCGCCGGACGCTACGGTCGAAGGCGTGGCCACTCTAGTGGTTGCATCAGGCACTGTCAATAATCTTCGGCAACGGTATCCGATCATTACGGTTGCCGTGGGAAACGGGTCATCGCCGGCAGTCGCCTCCGTTTCGGCCCGGCACCCCGCGAGGCGCGACGAGGGCCAGCGCCCCACCAATGTCTTCGTGGCATGCCCTGCCATGCATTGTCGGGCGCACCCATCCGGGATTGGCGATTCATGCGAAATCCGGCCGGCCGCGGCCGTTTTTGCCCGGCAGCATCGCGCCGCCGGTCGTAGGGGAGGGACCCGTGCCCTCCCGTGCCCGAAGCCGCGTACGGACGAGGGAGGGCACGGGTCCCTCCCCTACGAACGACGAACGGACTGCCGCACCAATCAAATCAGCGGCCCGGCCGCTCGATGCCGCTGTACCGGAGCAGGTCGGGAACGCGGACCGCCAGCAGCAGCATCGTCGCCGTCAGCAGCAGCGTCGTCACGACGGTGGTCGTGGCGATGCCGATCCGTTCCGCCACGAGGCCGATGGCGAGCGACGAAAAGGGCATGATCCCGATCGCCAGTTCCTGGATGCCGAGGGCGCGACCCTGCAGCTTCGGCTCCGTCGTCATCAGCAGCAGCGTGGTTTGCAGTACCCCGTAGACGGCGCCCAGCAGGCCGATCCCGACCATCAGCACGAACGAGAGCGGGACCGAGCGCGAAAGGGCGAACAGCGTCCAGAGGACGCCCCAGGCGGCCGTGCCGAGCACGAACAGCCCGCCCTTGAAGCGGAAATCGCCGAGCGAAGCGACGAGCAGCGAGCCGCTCAGCCCGCCGACGCCGGCGCACGTCAGCAGCCACCCCAGCCCCGCCGCATCCAGTCCGAGGACGTCCGCCGCGAACACGGGGATGAACCCCTGGTAGATGGGCCACAGCAGGATGTTCGCCGCCAGCGTGATGAGCAGCACCGCCGCCGTCAGCCGGTTGGACAGCACCGCGCGAACCCCTCCGGTCAGCATGCGGAGGATGGATTCCGGCGGCGCGTGCCGCACCGAGGACTGCGAACGCAACGGGAGGAGGGCCACCAGCGAGATCGCGTACCAGGCGGTCGAGACCCAGAGGGCGGCCGGCGCTCCGAACGCGCCGATCATCGCGCCGCCGAGCGCGGGACCGACCACCTGCGTGACGTTGATCGCCATCGCGTTCAGCGCGTTCGCGTTGCTCAGGTTTTCGCGGCCGACCAGATCGAACACCAGGGCGGCGCGCGCAGGCTGCGACGGTGACTGCGCCAGCCCGATGGCGAACCCGCCGAGCACCAGCGCCCAGAACGGCATGTACCCGGCCGAGGTCATCGCCGCGACCGTCGAGACGGCCGCGACCGCCCACAAGCACGCGATCATGAGCAGGCGCACCCGGTCGAACCGGTCGGAAAGCACGCCGCCGAGCGGACCGAGCAGCAGCGGGGCAAGCCGGGCCGCCGTGAACAGCGCGAGCCGGAACTCCGACTGCGTCGTTTCGTAGACGAGCCAGCCCAGCACCAGCGTCTGGGTCCACGCCCCTCCGAAGAAGAACATGTTGGAGAGCCAGAGCAGACGGAAGCGGGAATTGTCCCGCAACGAGGACAGGACCCGCAGCGGCTTGGGACGCGTTCGGCTCATGTCGCGCAGCGGGGCGTCGATGTCGTCGTCACGTCCCACTCCGGGACCCCGTTGCCCGCGCGCCGCCGCCGGCCACGACCGCGTCCCACGGTGCGCGAAATGAGGTGCAGCACAAAGGGCGTCCCCGAAGGAACGCCCCGAACCCTACCGGTTCTGTTCAAGCTGGCGGAAGCGACGGGATTCGATCCAGCGAACGCACCACGGACCCCAACTATGTCGTCGTGGCCCTGCCGCCCGAGCGAACGCGAGTGGGACGCTCTGGCCGTGCCTCATATCAACGACAGCGGACAACCCGACTCACCTCTCCGGAGCGTGAGCGTGTGGTGCAACGGTGGCACCAAGGCCGCTCCTTTCGGGAATTGGCGGCTGAGTTCGGGGTCAGCCACGAAACCGTGCGCCGGATAGTCAACGCCGGACCAAAGTACCCCTTGAAGGAAGCTGCGTGAACTTGCGCGAACCTGCTACACTCTTCGTGGGTGTCCGTACACGCCCCGCGGCGTTGCGAGGGAACTATGGAGATCGCCGAGCGATTCCGGACCTCGGAAGCTGCGCGCCGGCTTGGCGTGCATCCGCAGACGCTCCGAGCGTGGGAGAAGAAGGGGGTGATTGAGCCCGCCACCAGGCAACGCGGGCAACGGGTCTACACCGAGATGGACCTTCAGCGCATTCGCTCGGCGGTGATCGAGGTGCCGCCACGAACGACGAATGAAGGAGTCGGTCTTGACCAACGCACACCCGGGAACATTCATCGTTAGCGTCCCGCCTAAGACTCCCGCTTCCCCTGAGCCCACGCGCCTCGTGGTCCGCGACTCGGCGGCTGCCAAGAAGTGCGGGGGCGGGGTTGGTGAGGAGGTCCAGATTCACTGTGGCGCCTGTAACGCGCGGGCGTTCGACCTCACCATCGAGATGTGGCTCGTCGACGACTACGACGGCATCCCGTACTGGAAGCGATCAGGCGTGGCGTTAGTCGAACGCCAGTGTCCGAAGTGCAGCTTCCTCAACGTTCAACGGGTGACGCTCGACCCCGGGGAACCCGTCGACGACGGCGAAGACGGACCGTGGCGGTGCGAACGGTGCAGGTTTTCGCTCGGCTATATCGATGCCACGGCTGCCCGTGTGAAGACGACATGCCGCCGTTGTCGTGGAGCCGTCGTGATTACGACCCGGCAAGGGTTGTTCGGCCGGCTTCGGAGTGTCGAGGAAGCACGTATACGCCAGCGGCAGACCGACGAACATGACGACATCCCGTTCTAGGTGCTCGATTGCTCGCTACCTTCATGGTTGCAGGTAGGGCCGAAGAGCCCGGCAAAGGCCCAGAGCCACGATTGGGGCCGGTGAGCCCAGACCAGGCCGTAGAGTCACGACCCGCGCCGTAGAGCGCAGATTCGGGCCGTAGAGCCCGGACCAGCCCATTAGAGGCAAGACATCGGCCCTGAGCCGACGACGCGCGCGAGCGCATTCGTGGGGCTTGTCCCCGTGTCGTCGTGAGGTTGCCTCGTATGGAGCGGTGCGCTCCGGCTCGGCACCCCGAGCCAATCCAACTGAACGGTTCGCCCGACTTTCCCAGCCGGGATTGTCCGCGCTCCGACGCGGCCGACCCGCTGCGCCCCTTGGTGGCGGTGCTGGCGGAGATTGCGGCGCGCGTGGAGCGCGAACGGGCGGCAGATGGAGCGGATGCCGCCTGACGGCGGGCACGGCGCGTCCCGGGGGAGGGGCCGATTCCGTCCCCGGGGCGCGCGGCGAGGGTGTCGTCGTGAACAGGGCAAAGCATACCCGAGACTCGAACGAACCGACCTTGCTGCCTCAGCACGCGGAGATGATCCGTGCATCGGCCATCTCGGATGAGGTGGCGAGAGCGCGGGGCTATCGGTCGCTGACGACGAAGGCCGACGCGGCGCGGCTCGGGTTCGGCCGGGCGCAACAGAACGTCCCCGCCCTGCTGATTCCGGTCTGGACGGCCGCGGGCGAGATCGGCACGTACCAGCTTCGGCCGGACGCGCCGAGGATTCTGAACGGAAAACCGATCAAGTACGAAACGCCGGCCGGGTCGGGCATGGTGCTCGACGTGCCGCCGGCGGTTCGGGGATTGCTGGGCGACCCGACGATTCCGCTGTTCGTGACCGAAGGGTTCAGGAAGGGTGATGCCGGGGCTACGGCCGGGATCGCCTGCGTGGCGCTGCTGGGCGTGTGGAACTGGCGGGGGAGGAACGCGCAAGGAGGATCGACCGCGCTCCCGGATTGGGAATTGGTCGCGCTGAAGGGTCGCTCGGTCTACGTGGTCTTCGACTCCGACGTGATGGGGAAGGCCGCCGTCGCCTTGGCGTTGCGGCGGTTGAAGGCGTTCCTCGACTCGCGCGGGGCGACCGTTAAGCCGGTGTACCTGCCGCCGCTGGCGAACGGGGCGAAGCAGGGCCTCGACGACTACTTCGCGGGCGGTGGGAGCATTCGAGGGTTGCTCGACCTGGCGGAAGACGATCTGCGCCCGGACCCGGCGTCGGCCGTCTCGGAGCGCTTCGCCGTCGTTGGTGGCCGCGTCTGCGAGATGAAGCGAACCGGCGACGGGATCGAGGCGGCGCCGCATCCGCTGGCGAACTTTTCCGCCGAGATCGTGGAGGAGGTCGTCGCCGACGACGGGGCGACCGAGCGCGGCGAATTGGTCATTGTCGGATCGCTGGCGGACGGGACGCCGCTCCCGACGGCGCGGGTGCCGCGGACGCGGTTCCAGGCGATGAAATGGCCGTTCGAATGCTGGGGAACGCGGGCCATCACCGAGCCGGGGATGGGCAACGCCGACAAGCTGCGGGCGGCGATCCAGACGCTTTCGCCGGCGGTCGAGCAGCGGCGGGTGTTCGAGCATCCGGGCTGGCGGGAGTTCGACGACGGGCCGGCGTTCCTCCACGCTGATGGGGCCATCGGCGCGGATGGGCCGGTCCGCGGGGTCGAGGTCGATCTGAGGGCCACGGCCGCGCTCATTCGCCTGCCCGAGCCGCCGGACGGCGAGGCGTTGCGGTCGGCGGTTCGCGCCTCTCTTGCGGTCCTCGACCTCGCGCCGGACGCCATCACCGCGCCGCTGCTCGGCGCGGCCTACCGGGCGCCGCTGCTGGCGGCGGCCCCGGCCGACCTCGGAGTTTTCGTGGTCGGACCGACCGGTTCGTTCAAGTCCGAGCTTGCGGCGCTCGTTATGCGGCACGTCGGCGTCGGTTTCGATCGCCTGCATCTACCGGGTTCGTGGTCAGCAACGCCGAACTATCTCGAACGGATGCTCTTCGACTTCAAGGATTGCCCGGTCGTAATCGACGACTTCGCGCCGAGCGCATCCCAACGGGAGGCCGACAAGCTGCACGCGGCGGCGGAACGGATCGTCCGCGGGGTGGGCAACGCATCGGGACGGGGCCGGCTGTCGGCGGACGCGACGGCGCGACCCGTCTACCCGGCGCGCGGGTTTTTGATCGCCACCGGCGAAGACGAACCGCGGGGTCACAGCATCCGCGCCCGGTTGGTGGTGGTGGAGGTCGAGCCGGGAGATGTCGATTCGACCCGGCTGACGGCATGTCAGGCAAGCGGGGCGGCTGGCGCGTTGGCCGCGGCGACCGCGGGGTACGTGCGTTGGTTGGCGGCCCGCTACGACGGGCTTGGGGACGAACTGGCGGCCGAACTGGCATTGCTGCGGGCGGATGCGCACGGCGGGGTCGGGCACGCACGGACGCCGGAGGCCATCGCGAACCTCGCGATCGGTTGGCGGACGTTCCTACGGTTCGCGGCGGACTGCGGGGCGTTGTCGAGGGCCGACGCCGCGGCGGTTTGGGTACGGGTTTGGGACGGGTTGGCCGAAGCCGGTCGCCGGCAAGCCGGGCACCAGGCCGACCAGGAGCCGACCCGCCGATTCCTCGACTTGCTCGGTTCGGCGCTGGCATCCGGGGAGGCGCATGTCGCCGCGGACAACGGTTGCCATCCTGCCGTGCCGGAACGGTGGGGCTGGCGAGAATGGACGGTTTCCGCCGGGGACTACCAGCGCAATGAATGGCGCCCACAGGGTCGCCGGGTTGGCTGGGTCGTGAGGGACGACCTCTACATCGACCTCGAAGCCGCGCTTGCGGTGGTCAACAGGGTTGGGCTGGCGACCGGGGGCGGGGTGCCGGTCGGGGCGAAGACCCTCGCGAAGCGGATGAACCAGCGGGGCTTGCTTGCATCGACCGAGGCCGGGGCGAACGGCGGGTTGAGCGTCCGCCGCCACCTCGAAGGCACACGGAGGCGGGTCCATCACCTGAGGGCCGATGCGGTGCACGTCGGAGAACCCGGCCAATCCGACCGATCCGGCCCAGACAAGGCGCAAGCTTCGTGGCCACAGAGCGAAGAAGCGGAGAACGACCGGGTTTCACGGCCGGGTTTCGCCACCGAATGGTTCGAATCCGTCCCGCAAGACACGCAAGACCCGGCCACGGATGGGCATGATGGCCAGAACGGACGGATTGGACGGGTTTCCCCAAACGAGCCGAAGGGAGCGGAGAAGGAGTCGTTCGCATGGTGACGCCGGCCGGGTTCCTCGCGGAGTTGGAGGCGGCCGGGGTTCGCTTCAGGGTCGAAGGCGACCGCCTGCTCGCCGACGCTCCGGCCGGGGTTGTGACCGCGGACAGGGCGGCGTTCGTCGGGCGGCATCGGGTGGAGTTGATCGCGCTGGTCGCTGGCCGCGGTTGCGAAAGGGCGTTTGCCGCTTCGGCGGGGGACATCGCGGAGCGGCGGCGGCGATGGATGGACGATGCGGGCAATCCGTTGTGCGTCGGGTGCGGCCGGATTGCGCGAAGGGACGGGATGCACGGCTGCCCCGCGTGCGATCCCGATCCGACTGGGCCGGCGGCGCGGTGGGCGTGATGGGTCGCGGGCCGGAGGGGGCGGCCATGCCGCGAAATGGATTCCTTGCCGAGTCGATGGGGGCGCGCTCGCCGCTCGAAATCGCGGAAACGTGCCCCAAGATTCCGGCGTTGGTGCCGACGTGGAAGACGTGCGGCAAGGCGGGCTGCCGCTGCGGCCGGGGCCATCCGCACGGGCCGTACTGGTCGCTGCGCTGGCGGGAGGGAGCGGTCCACCGCCGGCGCTACGTGCGCCCGGCCGACCTCGCGGCGGTGCGGGCGGCAGTGGAGCGCAGGCGGGCCGAGCGCGCCCTGCTCGGCGCGGAGTTGGCCGAAGCGGCCTCGATCCTGCGCGCCCTGAAGGCGCTGCACCGCGACCTCGACGACCTGGGTATCCATCGGAGGGATCGGGGATGACCGACGCGAAAGACCCGACCGATCCGACCGTTCCGGCCGTGGCCGATGACGGCGCACTCGCCGAGGTCGGGGGCGACCTGCAAGCCGCCGTGGCGCGCTACATGGGCGGCACGCTGCGCGAGTGGCGGGCGTTGCTGGCCGACGCGCAGACGAAGTACAACCGCGTGGCCTGGAAGCCGGAGGACGAACGCGCCGGCGCTCAGGGGTTGCTCGACTTCACGCGCTGGGCGCTGGATGCCTTCGAACGGCTCCAGCGCGAGGGGCCGGGCAAGCAGGACCACCTGACCCCGGCCGACTTCTCCTGGCACGACGTAGCGGCCGAAATCCGGCACGACGAGGCCGCCGGCACGGCGCTGTGGGAGCGGATCAAACAAACGGCACGCGACGAGTTGGGGGCCGGAAAAGCCGGGGCGCTCGCCGTCGAGGGCTACCACGACCGGCCGATGGCCCGCGCCGAGTACCTGGCAGTGTGGGTGGCGCTCGCCGATGGGCTGAAACCGGCCAACGGCGCCGAGCGGCTGTTGATCGATGCGATGGCGCAGGCGTTGGTCATGCACCGGCGGTGGCTGCACCGGATGGTGCAGTCCGAGTCCCTCGACGCGATCCGGTTCGAGCGCGATGCCCGCACGCGCGGGGAGTACGAGACGCCGCGCCTTTCCGAGGCCGAGACGGTGGACCGGGCGATGATGATGGCCGACCGGTTCCAGCGGCAGTTCCTGCGCCTCTTGAAGGCGTACCGCGACCAGCGACGCATCCTCGGCACGGTGGTGGTGGCGGCCGGCGGGCAACTCAACGTCGCCGAACAACAGGTCAACGTGACGGCCGCGGGCGACGACGACTGACCGCGGGCGCCTGCGGCCTGGTACTGTGCCGCGCCTTGGGTGGACGCAACGGCGCGGGGGATGCGGTGGACCGGACGGACTCGGGGGCCTTTACGCCGCCGGGCTTCCGGGCGAAGTGGCGCGGCGTCTCGCTCACGGAGCGGGCGGCGGCGCAGTCGCACTTCATCGACCTGTGCCGCGCGCTCGGCGTCCCGGTGCCGACCGAATACAACGCGCCAAGATCGGCGACGGAGGTCGCGGTGGCTTGACACCGAGCGATCGTGAGGAGTTGCGCCAGGTGCGCCGCGAGGTGGGCACACGGTGCAAGAAGGGGAAATCCTCGACCAACACCCGATCTCCGGTCGTCCTCGGGTCACATCCCCGGTCGGTCACGACGCCCAGATCGCCCACTGGGCTTTGTCGTGGCTGTCGACGAAGTACCGTTAACGGGGCAGCGCGATCACGGTGTCGTAGCCGCCGACCCGGCTAAGGTCGTCGTGGCTCGCGATGCCGGTGTAGCGCAGTGAGGCGTCCTCGTACCGCCGGAAGGCAAAGACCGCCTGGTTCATCTGCTCGGTGTTGAAGACGTTCAGGCGCACCAGGAGGTGAAAGTCTTCCACGGTCAGACCGGTCACTGTCCGGAAGAGGTCTGGCTCCAGCTTCGTGATGACATCCTGAAGCGTGTATTCGCGGTAGTCGGTGAGGTACATGAACGCGGGAATGCGCGTGGCGAACTTGATCAGCCTTTCCTGCACCTGCTTCCGCCTCGATTTGTATTCCTTCTCCTCGGCGGTCAACTCTTTCGTCTCGGCCGGGGTCAGGTTCCCACCCTTCGCTTTGCCCTTCAGCTCCTTCACCTTCTCGCTCTTGTTGATGATCGTTTCGATGACGTGATCGCCCAGGTTGCGCCACCCCTCGATGCGCTCCACCGCGGCCATCGCCTCCGGGCTGTTGAGCACGCGGCGCAGGGTGTCGTTGTCGACGTTGACCAGCAGGGCCGATTCCCATTTGCGCGCTAGCATGGTGGCCGTCGTCCCGGACATGGCGTAGTCCAGCACCCGTCCGGCGTCGAGCGATTCCATCGTCGCGCCGTCGTAGGCCAGCACCGGCAGGAATGAAACCAGCTCCCGCACGGCCTGCTCCGGGTTCTGCGCCTCCGGGGCCAGGCCGATGCCGTAGTCGGACAACTGGCGCAGGGCGCGGGTCGGCGCGAAATCGAAGACGTAGCAGATCGGCTTCAGCACCGCCTCTTCGTTCGGGTCGTTGCCTTCGGGGTTCCTGATGGACCACGGAGATTGCACCCGGAACGCCGCCTGAAAGTATGTCTCCGGGGATCTCAGGTTGCGCAGCATGAGGATGGCGGACCATTCCTTCACGGTGACCCCGGTGGTCAGCTTGCCGCAGGAGAGGGTGATCGTCTTGGTGTCGAAGCCGCCGCCGATCGCCTCGCGCACGGGCGCCAGGGCATCCAGCCCGATTCCCGCCTCCGCGCCCGCCGCCACCACCACCGTGTAGTCGTGCCAGAGCACGTTCTGCCGCTCCGCCAGCAGGTTGGCCATGGCGTGGCAGGCGGCGACGCTGGGCAGGAACCAGAAGGCGTGCTGCATGTAGGGGAGCAACCGCGCGTCGGAGTACGGAAACGGCGGCGCGCTCCCGACCTTGAGGTTTTCGTAGGAGCGTTGCAGGTCGGACCCGCGGATGATGTCGAGCCACCGCTGCACTTCGCTCTTGTGCGCGAAGGCGGCCAGTACGCCGACGCCCTCGGCCTTGAAGAACTCGTTCAAGTCGAACTCGTCGAACTCGCCGGTGGTGGCGATGGCCAGCAGGTCGTCCGGCATCTGGTAGGTGAGCAGGCGCATCTGCGGCAGGGCGGCGTAGGGGTTGCGCCGGCCGGGGTGGGCGACGGCGAACTCCTCGCGGGCGCGCTGCTCGTCGGTGTAGGTCCAGTTGAAGATTTGCTCTTCGATGAACTCGCCGGTGGCGAGGGCGCGGAAGGGGGTGCCGGAGAGGTAGAGGTAGGCCCGGGTGCTGATCGGCAGGAACTCGGTCTCCGCTTCCGAAAGCTCGCCGAGGTCTTCGTTCACCAGCCCGAGGTCGGGGCCGTACTCGGCCTTTTCCGCCTTGCTGGCGACCCCCTTCTCCTCCCCCTCGAACAGTTCCCTGGCGGTCTCCCGCCAGGCCCCGAAGTGGTATTCGTCGAAGACGACCAGGTCCCAATCGGTGACGTGCAGCCACTCGTTCTTGGGCTTGATGTTCCCAACCCTGTCCCGCCCCAGCAGGTCCTGGAACGAGCCGAAATAGACCAGCGGCTGCGCGTCGGCGATCCCGCTGGGGTCCTTGCCGGAATGCCGAGAGAGATAGCGCCAGCCGGAAAAATCGACGTGCGATTCCAGGTCGTGCTGCCAGGCGTCTTCCACGGCGGGCTTGAAGGTCACCACTAGCACCCGCCGAGCCCCGAGCTTCCTGGCAAGCTGGTACGTGGCAAACGTCTTGCCGAAGCGCATCTTGGCGTTCCAGAGGAAGCGCGGCACGGCGTCGGGGTCTTCCCGCCAGATGGAGTGGTAGTAGGCGAACGTCTTCTCCACCGCCGCCTGCTGCTCATCCCGCATGGGGAAGTCTTCGTGATGGGAGCCCTCGTACTCCTTGCCGCTGCGCAGTTCGGCCAGGACGGTGCGCACGTCCGCGACGCGGCACGCCACCCACTCCAGTTGCGGATTGGCGAAGCCCTTCTGCACGAGGCGGGCGCGCACGGCGTGATCGGTGATGATGGAGCCATCATCCCGCGCTGCCGGTTCGTCCAGCTCAATGGTGTAGTTGGTGATGGCGGCGGTTTTCAGTTGCTCCGCCACCCGCTGCCGCACGTCGCGCGTGGTCTGCCCCACCTTGAGCAGGCCGGCGTGCGCGTCGTCGGCGATGGCGTAGGCGTAGATGCGGGGGGTCGCGTCCGGCTTCGGCGCGAGGATATCGGCGATGGTGGAGTTATTCATCGTTGTCTTCATCAAGGGGCATGGCTTTAACCTGCGACTCGATGTACGCCTGTTCCTCGGAAGAAATCCCGTACTTCCCGTAGAGTTCCTCGTCCGTCCATGTGCGATCCCAATCTTGCATTGGAACCCATAGGTACGTTGCGTGAGTGGCGTGTTGCGTAATCTTCCGAAGTGAGACAAGAAATCGAAATAGTCGAGTTGAATAGTACGATTGAACGCTTCTCGCGGCTTCCTCCGTCGAGACGTAGAAAAACAAGTACGATTGGGTGCAGACGGAGGGCGAGGGAGCGATCAACGATTTCCCCAAGATGGGATGGGGAAGCCCATCGCCGCCGTTATACGCCTCCGCGACTAGAAGCTTCCAAGTGTCAATCAGGTTCGCGCTTTTCGTGACCGCTTCTCGTTCGATGAAGCCCACACCTCGCTTCATCGTTCGAATGTAGTAAAGCGGCACGTCTCCTGGATTCGGCGTCTCGTGATAACCAGAAAAGTTCGAAGTCCAGCCAAACTCCTTATCTCGCGCCAGAATGGTATTTACCGACGGCTCCCCGCGGCTCAACACTTTGTGGAGAATCGAAATAGCCCGGCCGTCTCGCACAAAGACGTCGTACTCCCCGAGATCGCGCGGCATGGGCCCAACAACCTCACCACCGCGGTACGTAGTGACTTCGCAGGGGCCACTATAGGCCGAGTCCCAAAGGAAGTAGCACACACCTGCTTTGATCTCGACGCCGGGAAACACCTCGCTCGCCGCTGGGTAATCCACGAGCTTGCGAATGTGGGTATCGCCCAGCATGGACTTTCGGAACTCACTCAGCCCCAGGCCAGAAGCCATCCAGCGCGCCGGAATCACCATCGCAAGAAACTTCGGCTCCAGCATCTTTGCCTGTTCGACGAAGTGCTGATAAATAGGCACGTCGCGCGTGCCTCCATCGGAGCCAAGCTGATACGGCGGATTGCCGATGATGACATCGAACTGCATGGGTCCTCCAAACATCTCGGTCATCGACGCCCGCACGTCAGCGGTGTGGATGAAGGCGTAGGCGTGGCTTTCCAGCCCGGAGCCACGGTCCAGCGCGCCCTGGCTGGCGCCGCAGTACGAGCACCTGCCGGCGCGCCACGAGTGCTCGGTTCGCTCGAACCAGATGTTGCCGTCGTCGTGGGCGAAGCCGCGGGCGATGGAGTGCCTGCCGGTGGCCCACTTGGAGCAGTACAGGCTGCGCCGGGCCAGCATGGCCGTCAACCGGCTGATCCCGATGCCGAAGACCTGCCGGGTGAGAATGTGGTCCACGCGCTGCTGCAGATCTGGGAATTCTTCCGCCAATCCCGCCACGAGCCGACTCGTGATTTCGCGGAGAAAGACGCCCGATTTCGTACAAGGGTCCAGAAACGTCACGGCGCTGTCCGCCCAGATGTTCGCGCCGTTGTGCTGTGCGGCCCAGGCATCGGCAAGGCTGTCCAGCATCCGGTTGGCAAAATCAGGGGGCGTGAAGACCTCGTCGTTGGAGAGATTGGCGATGCAGGTCAGGATATCGGGGTTGTGCCCGCGCAGGGCGAAGGCCGCCTGACCGCCTCGCTCGCTCATGGCGCGCTCCCCCGCGAAACGCCGGGCGCCGCCGCGGCAAGGTCGCGCACGGTGAGCGGCGGGTACAACGTCTCTTCGCCAAACAGCCTGGGCGAACGCGCGGAAACGGCGCCCGCTGCGCCATCCCAGTGGGGCACCGCCCTGGTCATCTCGTCCAGGCGGAAATCGCGCCGCTGGAACTTGCCCTTCCCGAGGTAGCCCCACTCCACCACGGTGATCGGGTCGCCGCTGGGATCGCGCATGGTCATGGCGTCCCCATGCACCAGGTTAAGCGCCAACACGGTGGACGCTGCCCGGTACAGGTCGTCCTCCTCGTTCAGGCTCAGGTGATCGGCAAAGACCTCCAGCAGGTTGGCACGGCACTCGGCGATGTTGTCCGGCAGGAGTTCGATGCCGTAGACGCACATCAGCGCCAGCAGGGCGAAATGCCGCCGTTCGAAGTCATTCTTGCCGTACTTTGCCTGCACGGCGGCCAGCTTGCGTTGCAGCACCGGCACGAGGAAGTTGCCGCTGCCGCAGGCGGGCTCCAGAAAGCGGGAGTCGATGCGCGCGGTTTCGTCCTTGACGAGATCGAGCATCTGCTCGACCAGCCAGGCCGGGGTGAAGACCTCGCCGTGATCGGCGACGCGCTGTTTGGATTTGATCAGGTTCATAGGAGGCACTGTACCCCAATGGAGGGAAGATGGATGGGAGTATTTTGCGCCGCCGTGCCGCTCCCCTTCCACCTTCGCGTGGAGGTGCTTCGCTCAACCGGTCGTCACCGAACATCCGCGCGTCCACCAAACCGAGGCCACTCCAAAGGGCAACCGATAGAATCGGCAGGTCGCGTAGGCAAGCGTCGGCGGGTGGTTAACGTGCTCGCGCACCGGTTGCAAGCAACAGGTCTGCCAAATCGGCCGATCCGATCGGTCGACCGCCTAATAGCTTATCCGCGTCGCCGAGATGCGAGCCTTGAGACGATCCTTACCTGCTCCCGATCTCCGACGCCGTGAATGAGACATGCGAGCGGCGCGATCTATGGCGCAATCCGCCGGACGGAAGTGAAGCTGCGTTGACGAAGCGGACGCTGAACGACATCTCCAACGAGCGGCCAACGTAGCTGGCGAACCTGCACGCTGCGCTCGACCGCGCGGTGTGGGCGGCCTACGAGTGGGACGGCGACCCGAGCGGCACGACCGACGAGGACATCCTCGGGCGGCTTCTGGCGCTGAACGCGGTTCGGTCGGCCAACCCCGCGTAGCTTGCGGCACCGGCCGCGGCCTACGTGACCGGCCGGCAGCGGCACACGAAGCCGAGCGCGTCGGCCAGCTTCGGCAGGTTCGCCCCGAGCACGACTCGGCCCCCGGATGCGACGAGGGGGGTGGCGAAGACGCCGGTCGCCATCAGCGCCTGTGCCGCGTCGCCGTCGCGCGACACGTTGCGCTCGACGAAGGGCACGCCGGAGGCACGGAAGCAGGCGCGGACGCGGGCGCTGTCGGGGCAGCCGTCCTGGGTGAACAGTTCGACCGGCGGGCGCGTCGTGGCCGTCTCCATGCCCGCAGTCTGGCGGACCGGCGGGCACGGAGCAAGCCGGCCAAGAAACCGGCCGGAGCCGGCCCCTTCCCGCGCATTTCACGCTCGTGTCGCAGCGCAGGCCGGAGCGCGTCGGCAGGAACGCGCCACGGCTCCGGCGACGCCGGCGAAGGCGCGGGACGGCCCGCCACGGCGCGCAGCGCTACCCCGGCAAGCCGTTCGCACTGGAGGACATGCTCGCCGCAGTACCGTGATGATCGGAGAGGCATAGCGGGCGGCATCGCTCGTGCGTGGCCAGCAGTGGCGACTCGGGTCAATGTAGAGGCTCAAGCGCCGGCGAGATTTTCCGATTAGCGACGGCCGGAACATCTGCGAACCGATGGCACTTCGCCGGCAGGACGACGGCCACGATCGCGCGCGCTTCACCTAGCCGCCGCCTGCAGTGGCAGCCCATGCCGATCGGCCCATGCCTTTCGAGCGATGCGGTTGAGCGAGAATCGGAGAGACAATCGGGGCGAAAGGCCTGGACGAGCATCTTGGGGAAGGGACGCTGGCCGCAGCGAGAGTGGCAGCCCGTCGCGGGCGCAATGGCCGCGGGGGCCCACGACCCCAGTCCAGCCATCGTCCCGGTGCTTGCTGGGATTTGACGGTTGAAAGGGAGGCAGTCCGTGGGTGCTGGAACAGGGGACGACGGCGCCGATGTGGCCGACCTTGCGGCCCGCCTGGACCGGCTTGAGCGGCAGTTCGCCGAAATGGTGAAGCGCTTCTCCGGACGGCTCACGGAGCACGAGCGGCGGCTGGACAAACTGGACGTGCCGCCGGAGCGGGCGTGGCTGCGGCCAGAGGACAGTGCCGAATGAGACGGCTCTAGGGCGTGGATGCGTCCGCGTCCGCGACGACGACGACGTCCGGGCCGATGCGGACGATCGCGGCGATCGGAATCGCCGACTTCGACCGGAACACCCCCGAGGCGACCGTCAGTCCGGTGACGGCGAAGGTCGCGGCATCGAACTCGACCGCCGACACGTGCCCGACGTCGGCGCCGCCCTCGGTGACGACCTTGCGCCCGACCAGGTCGTCCGCCGCGGTGACCTCGCGGTAGTTGCCGGCGACCCACGCGGCGTGGGCGGCCGCAACGTCCTCGACCATCAGCGCGTCCGGCCCCAGCGAGCGCACCGCCGAGGCGGCCAGTGTCGGTTCCGGTTCCCCCGGGCCGGTGCCGAACCGGCGGCCGGCGGCGGCGATGCCGAACCCGACCACCCGCCGGGCGGCGAGGTCCAGGAAGACGCGATCGACCGTGCCCACCCGCGTGCCGTCGGCGATGCCGACGACGGGCCGCCCCTTGACCTCGTGGCTATCCATTCCTAGGCTCCTTCTCGCGCTCCGGGCCGAGACCGGGTATTGTGGGGTACCCGGCAAGGGGCACCTCCGAAATTATGCACGCGAAACCGCTGCACACGGCGTTTGGCCGCTCGCGTCGTCCGGATGTCTCCGGCGGCCTCGTCCCACGACAGGTCGACGCCGCCGGCGTGCCTCGCCCGAGCGAGCAGCTGCCTCGACGGGCCGGTTCCTCAGCACGGTGCGCGTTTCCCCATTCTGTCTTGTCGTCGCGTGCGCCGCCCGCAGGCATGTGAACCGCGAATAGAGAAGGAATCCGATGGAATCCAAACGCGCGTACCGGAACGTCACCCATGCGCCGAGCCACAACTTCGTCGTCGAGGCGTACGCGGAGGACCCTGACGGACCGGTGGTCCGGGTCGATATCCGGGACAACGGCAACCGAAAAATCTCGGAGTTTCTCCTCGAGGCCGACGTCGCCAAGGCGCTGGGGCAGGCGCTGATGGAAGCGGCCGAAGCGCTTGTCCAAACCGGCCGCTAGCGCCGCGCCGGCTCGACAACACGACCGGGCCGGCTTCGGCAATCCACTGCACTGGCGCGGTTGCGAACTTTCGCCGCGGTCGTCGCCCGCCGGCAGGGATTGCGTCCACGAACCGGATGGGAGGTCGCCGCGTCGATGATCCAACGTGAGCAATCCAGGCCGCCGGGAACCTGCCCGTACTGCGGATCGAAGGATCTTCGGCCCGTCGGTCACGAGACGGGCTCTGAGGATCGACCGGGAAACACCCATTGGCGGTGCGATCACTGCTCGATGACCTCGACGGATACGCGCATCGAGGCGTTTGTTGGGCGTCGAGAGGTTGAAGAATCGTCGGATTGACGGGGTGCAATCAGTGCAACCAAGAGACCGGCCATCATCCCCATCGCGCGACGACTCAACCCCGGAACCGGATTGGTTGCGGGCTAACGGGAAGCGGATCGACGGCCCGGGACGCCGCGCCTGGTGGACAGGTGCTCAATCGGTCTCACCCGGAATTCAATTGCCCATAGCTCACTACTGCCCGGCGCTACCGCCGCGTTCCGGGGTCACGGCAGCTCCTCGAACGCTCGCGTCTTCCCAGTCGCGGCCATCCCCGCCGAGTGCCAATCGGCGCGCATCTTCGCGTTCCTGCACGAAGTCGCGAGGACGCTGGAACTCGGCTTCGGCGGCCGAGCGACTCGCCTTCGTCCGGGTCGAACTCCGACGGCGCTGGATCACGACGCCGACGACGAGCAAGACGGCCAAGACCACAAGAACCGTTGGCAAGTCAAACATCGGTTACCTCCTGGGCAACTACCCCGTCCGTGACACCGTCCACTCCCGGAAGAGGTAAGCGTTGCCTTCGGTCCGGTCGCCGTTCGGCGTCAAGATCGCTTGCCGGCGTAGCCCGAGTCGTTCAACGGGTCCACGGCCACGACGAGATTGTCGTTGGCCACCGCTCCTCCTACCTCGTCGAACACCCGGTCCCGGTCGCAGTCGTCTGCGCATCGGAACCTCCGGTGGCCGGGTCGGCGGCGGACTCTCTCAGGCTGGCAGTCAAGTCGGTTCGTCCAGCGCCCCCCGCTCCGCGCACGCCTCACGCTGGTCGTCGGACAACCCCGTAGCGTCCGTGATCGTGGCGCCCTGGAGCGAACGGGCAGACGTCGGATCGGTCCCCGAGAGGTCGGCCCCCGAAAGATCGGCCCCGGAGAGGTCCGCTTGCTCGAGCCGCGCACCGGCGGCCCGGGCACCCGCGAGGTTGGCGCCTGCGAGGGACGCTCCCCGCAAGTCCGCGCCCTCGAGGTTTGCGTCGGCGAGTCGGGCTCCGGCCAGGGTGGCGCCACCGAGGGCGTCGTTGGACAGGTTGGCGCCCGACAGATCTGCGCCGTCGAGACGGGTTCCCTTCAGGGTGGCTTTGCTCAGGTCGGTCCCGCGCAGGTCTGCGCCGGACAAGTCGTCGGACGAAAGGTTGGCGTGGGCGAGGTTCTGACCCGCGAGCACGCGCCGATTCCGGGTCATCGATCCGTCTCCTTCGCCGCCAGTGGCATGACGTGGATGGCGTGGAAGTTGCCCGGGGAGCCGGGGATTGGCGCAGGGTCGAAGCGGACGCGTTGCCCGCGGCGCAAACGGGCAAAGCCTCCGGGGGCAACCTCCGCTTCGGGGAACCCAAGCTCTCCGTACAGTTCGTGGGCATCCGAGGCGATGTGGCCGAAGCCACCGGCGGGATTGCCCGATTCAAGTCGGGTGATGGTTCCGGTCATGGCGCACCTTCGTCGAGCGGGATCGTTTGCCCTACCCGGTCCGCACCGCTGGTGCTCGGATCGACGTCGAGTGACCGCCGGCGGGGGCGCCGCCTTCCGACCCCCATTCCTCCAGGGCGGCGCGGTCGGACCGAGCTTCCGCGTCGCGCCGATCCGTCTGGTCGGGTTGCCGGGGTGGGGCCGACGGCGGCGGCGAATCAGGAGGATCGGGGCGGACGACGAACGACGCGAGATAGTCCTGGCGACCCGAGGAAACGACGTGGGTATACGGGGATCGTCCGGCGACCGCAGCGCGGACCAGATAATCGCCGTTCAGGACGGCCAGCCGTTGCCCGTCGTCCAGCGGCACGACGCCGCCGACGACTCCGCCCACCGAGCTGTACGGCCAGATCAGGGCGAGGCGGTCGATGCGGCGCTGCCGGCTCCACTCGGCGGATGTTTCTGCCCAGACGAGCGGCGCCCGAAATGCGGTCCCACGTTCGGGCGGCGGACGGAAGCGAGCGAGAACACTGGAGACGACGTTCATTCGAGGTCCTCCTGACGGGAGTGCTAGGCACTCGACGGCCGCTATGCGGCGCGGATTGCCGTCGGCTTCAGGCCCGGTCGGGCGATGCGGTGGTAGAGCCCGAACAGCAGGAACGTCGGTGGCCATTGCCCGACGAACAGGGACCAATGGTCCTTGCCCGACAGCTTGAGCAGGGCGGAAACCCCGATCGAGCCGACGGCGGCCCAGTACCACGTCTCCTCCGGGATTCGCGACGTGAAATCGAAATAGGCCCGCTCGCCTTGTTCGGCGGCGTCCACGGTGGTGGCGACGGTTTCGCCCATATCGGTGCTCCGTTCGGCGGTCACGGCCGCCTCTAGGTGACTATCGGCCCGGGGTCGTCCCGAAGGCATACCGCGACGTCGCTATGGTTCGGCGACGTGCCGACGCAGGTCATCCTGCCGACCGAACGGCGAGCGACTTTCCGTCCCGGCGGTGGCGGCGATCCGCAGATCGAAGACGCCGGCCAGCCGACGAAGGTGAGGGACCGATGGCGCCTCGTGCCCGGATTCCCACCGGCGCACGGCCTGAGGCGGAACGCCGAGCCGGAGCGCCAGTTCGAACTGGGTCCACCCCCGTTCCTGCCGAAACGCACGGATCGACTTCATTGCCCGCCTCCTTCATAACAATGTAACTATAACACGAAAACTATTTTCAATCGGATGCCGGGTATCTCATTGCTGCGTACCCTTGGGGGCGCCAGGCGGTGATCGTCCGGGATCGTGGCGTCATCGGTGTGGTGCGCATAACAGAGGATTGGCGCTGGTGGGCTCAACGGACGCGGTACGCCGACGCTACCCGTGGCGCCCGTGCCCGCCGCCCCTGTGCGCGGCCCCCATCGGCGTTGCTGCGCCGGCCGTGGCCGCCCCGGCCGCCCCGGCACTATCGGTCAAACGGCTCCGAATCCGAGCGGCCCGACGACCATCTGCGCGCGGCCACTCACGGTGGCGAAGGCGGGCACGGCAGCATCGCGGCATACGGTCGGAGGCACCGATAGTGCATTGCGGCAGGTGATGCGGCTACGATCGCCGGAGAATCCCATGCCCCACGACGCCCTCGACCAGGATACCCTCGACGATTTGCTGCACGACCTGCGCGGACCGCTGACTGCCGTACACGGATTCTCCCAGCTTGCGAGCCGCGAGGTGGCGCGCTCCGCATCGCTGGAGGACGGGGCACGGGCGCCCGTCGTCGCCCGCCAACTGCGCGGAATCGAGAAGGCGGTGGCGCGACTTTGCGCGCGCCTCGACGCGCTGGCCGCAGATACCCCCTAACGGGCTCGAGGATTCCGGCTGGCAGGACCATCAGTTCCAGCACCGTGGGGAACGGTGAGCGAGCGGGCACGCCCGGCGCATGTGATGGTCGTCAACGACACGCCGGACATCCTCGCGCTGTTCAGCACGCTGCTGGTGGCGAGGGCTACCGGGTGACCACCGACCGCTTCGCGGTGGAAATGACCGAGATGCTGGAGCGGGTGTAGGCCGACCCGCCCGACCTGATGATCCTCGACTTCCTGATCGGCGGCGAGGTGCTGGGTTGGCAGTTCCGCCAGATGCTGCGGATGGATCGGGCCACGCGCCGCATCCCGGTCGTGGCCTGCACCGCCGCCGTACGGATCGTGGAGGATCTGCGGCCACACCTCGACGGGATGGGCGTCGCCGTGGTGCTCAAGCCCGTGGACATTGACCACCTGCTGGAAGTGATGACCGATGCGCTCGCCGGCGGGGCGGCGGCACCGAAACCGAGCTGACCGCCGAGCCGGCCGGGTGCGCGACGACGCCGCCACCGCGGATGAGGCCAACCGTCCCGTCGGCGGGCCCGGGGATCGGCCTGGTGAGGGGGCGCGGCGCACTCTCGCATCGCGATCCAAGCTCCCGGAACACGTGCCTGCGCCTCGCCGAGACATGGCGGTGCGGACGTGCGGCGCCAACTGGCCCTGGCTCCGTCAGGTCGCGTTCAGCGCAACGGCTCCCGAAAGCGGCACCGGCAGGACAACAGTCATCGTCGTACCGAATCCCACGCGGCTCTCGGCCCGGATCGTCCCTCCGTGCAGATCAACCAACTGCTTGGCGATGGCCAACCCCAATCCCGTTCCCCCGTATCGGCGCCACGCCGACGATTCGGCCTGATGGAACGCCTCGAAAACGTGGGGAAGTTCGTACGGGGCGATGCCGATGCCGGTGTCGGCGACGGAGATTTCAACCCCGTCGTGCGTTTCTCGCGCCGACACGACCACCCGTCCGGCCCCTGTGAACTTGACCGCGTTCCCGACCAGGTTGATCATCACCTGGCGCAGACGCGTCTCGTCGCCGACGAGGCCCAACCCCGGTCTCACCTCGGTCGATACAACGACGCCCGGTGCCGCGAGTGGTGACACCTGAGCCACGACGTCGGCCACGAGGGGGCCGAGTTCGATCCAGGCGGGATTGAGGGGCACCTTCGCGGCCCCAAGCTGGGCAGCGTCGAGCAGGTCGTTCACGATCGCGATCAACTGCTGGCTGCTCCGCGCTATCTGGGCGGCGTCCGCCGCCTCCTCCGCCAGCCCGTGTCCGGCAAGCGTTAGCTCGAGCATGGCGGAATAACCGACGACTGCAGTGAGGGGCGTACGCAATTCGTGGCTCACCGTCGCGAGGAACGCGGCCTTGTGGCGGTTGGCTTCTTCTTCGGCGGTTCGGGCCGCCAGCATCGCCGCCTCGGCGCGCCTGAGGGTGGCCACACTGCGGGCCACCGCGGCGGCCCGCAGGAGTGCGCCCTCGCCGTCGAGGGCCCCGTGCTCGGTTGAGCCGGTTCGCGTCGAGGCCTCGGCGTCGAGCGCGTCGAGGATGCGTTCGGCC
>JAFAEX010000033.1 GCA_023423795.1 Chloroflexota bacterium
GGCGACGGCCGCCCCGAGCGGCGCGGAACCGGTAAAGACGGTGGTGTAGACGCTCATCACCCGGCCGCGCAATTCGTCCGGCGCGTTGGATTGCACCGTCGTGTTGGCCGTCGCCATCGTGGTGCTCATCGAGAATCCGATCCCGGCCATCAGCAGCATCACGACCGCCATCGGGGCGTGCGCCCCGGCGACGAACGCGAGCGCGAGTTCCAGCGCGCCGAAGAGCGCGGCCGTCCCGAGCATGACGCGGCGGTTCGGCCGGCGCCCGAAGAACGCCAGCGCGAGCGCCCCGGTGAGCGAGCCGATGCCGAGCGCGGACATCAGCATACCGAACCCGGCCGCCCCGGCGTCCAGTTCGTCGCGGGCCAGCAACGGCGCCCACACGTTGAAGTTCATCCCGAACGTCGCCACGCAGGCCACCAGCAGGATCGGCAGCAGGATGGCCGGCGTGGAGGCCACGTAGCGCAGCCCCGTCTTCAGGTGGTCGATCGGGCGGGCGGCCGCCGCCGCCGCGCTCGGCAGCCCGTTGGCGCGCATCAGGCCGAGGGCGATCACCACCGGGATGTAGGAGACGGCGTTGAGCGCGAAGCAGAGCGTCATGCCCACCGTCGAAAGGAGGACGCCGGCGAGGGCCGGTCCGATCAC
The DNA here is from genome assembly GCA_023423795.1 of Chloroflexota bacterium. Lineage (GTDB taxonomy): Bacteria > Chloroflexota > Chloroflexia > Thermomicrobiales > UBA6265 > CADCWF01. The sequence continues at coordinate 646 of JAFAEX010000033.1, forward strand.
CCGCGTGGTGTTGAACAGCGCCGAGTTCAGCGCGATGGCGTTCATCAGGTCGTCGCGGCCGACCATGTCGGTGACGAACGCCTGGCGGGTCGGCATGTCGATGGCGTTGACGACGCCGGTCATCAGCGCCGCCGCGTAGATCTGCCACAACTGGACGCGGTTCAGCGCCACCAGCACGGCCAGCGTGCCGGTAATCAGGAACAGCGCCGCCTGGGTCATCATCAACAGGCGGCGTTTCGGCGCGCGGTCGGCGAGGACGCCGCCGGGCAGCCCGAGCAGCAGCGACGGGCCGAACTGGAAGACGCCGATCAGCCCGAGTTGCAGCGGCGAGTTCGTCAGCGTCAGCACCAGCCAACTCTGGGCCAGGCTCTGGAGCCAGGTGCCCGTGAGCGAAACCAGTTGGGCGAACCAGAAGAGGCGGTAATCGCGGTGCCGGAACGACGAAAGCCCGCGCGGCAGCCGGGTCGGCGCGCGGCGGGCGGGATCTGGTTGAACCGGGGCGTCGTGCGCGGCGGATCGGGGCGGCCGTTCGAGCGGTGCGGCTGGCACGAAGGAAGGTTCTCCGGTCGAAGATGCCCGGCGGGGCCGGCAGGCCCGCCCGTGCCGCCTATTGTCGCAGCCCCGGCCGTTTCCGGCGATAACGGCAAAGCAAAGGGGGTGGCGCTGGATGCGCCACCCCCCTGCTTCCCCCGACCGGGCGGCTGACGCGCGCCCGGTCCTCAACCCCCTCCGCCTGACGCGTTAGGTCAGGCGGGTCGCGCCGTAGTAGCGCGACGAGTAGTAGTCGGAATTGAGATCGCTGACGACGACGCCGGTGGATTCGTTCTCGGCGTGGACGAACTGCCCGTTGCCGATGTAGATGCCGGCGTGCGACAGACCGCTGCGGAAGGTGTCCTCGAAGAAGACGAGGTCGCCCGGCTGCAACTGGTTCCGGTTCACCGACTGGCCCATGCCCACCTGGGTGAACATGTCGTGGGTGATGTCGATGCCCAGCGTCTGCTGCACGACGTACTTGGTGAAGCCGGAGCAGTCGAACGCGTGCGGTCCTTCGCCCCCGTACGCGTAGGGGTAGCCGACGTACTGCATCGCGAAGTTGACGATCTCCTGGCCGGAGCCGCCCCCGGTGTTCGACGAATTGTTGTTGTTGCCACGGTTCCGGTTGCGGCGGCCCTTCTGGGCGGCCGCGTCGGCGGACTCCGTCGCCGCGCCAATCCCGTCGGCGCCGGCGGCGTTGCTGGTCACCGTGGTCGGCTGCTGCCACGAGATGAACGAGGCGTGGATGAACCCGGCCTGCCCGGCGCAGGACACCGGCTGCCATTCGCCGACCGCGTCGCCGATGATCGAAACCTGCTCGCCTTCGCCCAGCCAGCCGAGGTCGGCGGTGTCGAAACCCATACCGGCGCGGCAGACCGCGCCTTCGCCGTTGGTACCGGCGATCCAGGCGGTGGCGATGACGTTGTAGGGGTCGTAAGCGGGCGCCTGCGGGGCCGGTTCCTCGTAGACGGGTTCCGGCGCGGGCTCCTCGTACACCGGTTCGGCGGCCGGCTCTTCGTAGACCGGCTCGCTGTACGTGGTGTCGGCCGTGGCGACCTCGTCGTAGGTCGCGGCCTCGTCGTAGACGGGTTCCTCGTAGACGGGCTCTTCGTAAACCGGTTCCTCGTACGCCGGCTCCTCGTAGGCAGCCTCTTCGTACGCCGGCTCTTCGTATACGGGCTCCTCGTACACCGGTTCTTCGTACACCGGCTCGGGAGCCGCTTCCTGACCGGCGGCAGCGCCTTCCGCGACCGCCCAGGTCGGCACGTAGCCGCCGGCGTCGGTCTGGTACCAGGCGTTGCCTTCGGCGTCGTAGACGGGACCACTGACGACCGTGACCCACACGCCCGGAGCCGCCTCACCGGCAACTGGCGCGCCGTATCCCGGTTCAGTGTAGATCGCGACGGGGGCATCGGCGGCGATGAAGCCGCCCCCACCCGGGGCTATATCGGCGGCGCGACCCGGGGTCGCCAGGATCGGCGACACCAACAGCATCGCGGCAAGCGCGGCCATGAGCCGGCGCGGCGCCGTTGCGAGCGTGACCAACGTCCTTCCCTCCAAGGTCTCCGGTCGAGCAGCCCCTCGACCGGCCCGCAGGTGTCGGGATGGGTGTGACCTGTTTCCTCCCTTGCCGGCGGGCGCTCATGCCCGGCACGGCGGTGGTTCGTCGGCCCGGGCGTCCATCCACACCAGGACCGCTACCGAAAACGCAACCGGAGGGCGGCATCCATCCATGCCACCCTCCGGGGATATCGTCACCTGTCGAGGTTCACCGCCGAGCCGGCCAGCAACCGCATGCGCACGCCGAAATTGGCGGTCATCAGGAGTTTACCCCCGAGTGCGTACCGCACCATCGTCGTCCCCACCGGATCGCTGCCCGCGCCGTTGCAAGCGGCGTCACCTAGACGTTTGGTCCCGGACATTCGCGGAGCGCATGCCCGAGTGGGCCGAACATAGCAACCGCGCCGCGCGCCTGTCAAGCAGGTTCCACCCCCGAAGGGCATCACAATCGCGCAACAGGACGGACGTACACCCCCACCGGTCGTCATTAGTGGTCCGTCTGCCGGCGGCGCGGCGCGGCGTCGCCGGCGGCCTCGGCGTCGCGCCGCTGGGCGGTCATCAGGTCCAGTTCCTGCTGCGCCTGCTCCAGCCGTAGCCGCACCCGCTGCTCGTCGCGGACCCAAACGTCGCGGCGGATCGCGTTGTCGGCCAGCCGCAGTTCGTCGAGTTGGGTCGAAAGCGCCGCGATCCGGTAGCCGAGGTCGCGGTGGATTTCACCGAGGTCCTCGATCCGTTCGATCAGCCGCTCGAACCGCTGCTCCTGGGCGGCGCGGATGTCGGTGAACCGCGCGTCCATCTCCTGCCGGGTGTCTTCCAGCCGGTCGAGCATCACCTCGTGCCGCTCGATGGCCTGCGCCTGGAAGCGGACGATGTCTTGCCGCAACCCGGCATCGATGCCGCGCAACTCTTCCAGTGCCGGGTCGATGTGAACGATGGAACGCCGCGTGTCGTCGATCAAATCGAACAAGTGGCCAATATCGGAGCGCAATTCGTCGATCCGCGACCCGAGGTTTTCCCCGGATTGCGCGACCTCGGTCACCCGCCGCCGCGCCTCCTGATCGACGATCTTGACCGCGTCCTCCGCCCGGATGATGTCGCGCCGGATGCCATCGATCTCGCCGCGGATCGCGTCGATCGAGTCGCGCAATTGGTGGGAAACCACCGCCGAGCGGTCGAATTGCGCCGAAACGTGGTCTATCTGGACCTGCAGTTCCTCGTCGCGCTTCTTGTACTGGGACGAATCGTCCACCTTCTGGCGGGCGGCCTCCAGCAACTCGACGACGTGCGCCTGCAGTGAACGGATCGGACGGCCGACGTCCTCGATCCTCGTTTCGAGGTCGGTCATCTGCTGACGGGTGCGGGTTTCGTCCAGCGCCCGCGCCTGCAGGGCCTGCGCGACCTCCTGCTTGAACTGGTCGATCGCCATGCGGTTCTGCACGGCGCTGCCCTCGTAGTGCTTGAGCTGCTCTTCCTCGCGGCTCTGGCGGCCGGCGAGGTCCCGCACGACCTGGCGCAGTTCATCGATCTGGTTTTGCAACGCAATGACGCGCTGCTCGTCGCGGCGGCGTTCGTCCTCCTGCCGGTAGGCGGCGGGCTGGATGCCGGGTCGGTTGCCGGGTTGGGCGGTCATCGGGCGCGCTCGCTCCTGTCGTCGCCGACGGTCGGGGACGGGATCTGCCGCGGGTCGGGATGTCCTGCATCGGACGCGCCGGCCGCATCGCCTTCGCGATCCAGGACGCGGACGACGGCGCACACCGAGCGGGCGAGGGCAGGAGGATCGTACCCTCCTTCGAGCACGGCCACCAGCCGCCCGCCGCACGTCTCGTCGGCCAGCGCCAGCGCCCGGCTCGCCATCGCCGCGAACCCGGTCTCGCTGACCCGGCAGGACGCCAGTGGGTCGGCCGCGTGGGCGTCGAACCCGGCCGAGACGACCACCAGGTCCGGCCGGAACGCGCGCGCCGCCGGCAGGATGGCCTCGTCGAGCGCCGCCAGCCAGTCGCGGTCGCCCGATCCCGGCGGCAACGGCACGTTCAGCGTGAACCCCGCACCGGCGCCGGCCCCGCGCTCGGAGGCGGCCCCGGTGCCGGGGTAGAGCGGCGATTGATGAATGGAGGCGTAGAAGACGTCGGCGCGGTCCCAGAACGCGTCCTGGGTGCCGTTGCCATGGTGGACGTCCCAATCGAGCACGAGCACCCGATCCAGCCCGCGGTCGCGGGTGTGGGCGGCAGCGATGGCGGCGTTGTTGAGCAGGCAGAACCCCATGCCGCGGTCCGGCGTGGCGTGGTGCCCCGGCGGCCGGGACAGCACGAACGCGGTCGGCGCGCGGCCATCGAGCACGGCATCCACCGCCGCGGTCGCCGCCCCGGCCCCGAGCAGCGCGACCTCCCACGAGTCCGGCCGCACGATCGTGTCGGCATCGACCGCCCCGCCGCCGAGCAGGGCCATCTCCTCCAGCGCGTCGATCCACCGAATGGAATGGACGCGCTCCAGCGCGGCCAGCCCCGCCGGCCTGAATGGAACCTCCGGCCGAGCGGCGAGCAGATCCTGCCTGACCAGTTCGGCCTCGATCGCGGCGATGCGCCCCGGGTTCTCCGGGTGCCCGCCGGTGTCGTGCCCGAGGAATTCCGGCGACCGCAGCAGGGCGGCGCGCCGGCTCGGTGGGGAAACGGACGTGGTGGACGTGTCTGGAGTGTTCATCACGCCCGGAGTATAGAGAGGTGGACCGGTCCGGTGCGTTGAGGTGGCGGCGGATGGAGGTGATGGCGGTTGCGAATGTGATCCGGCCCCCGAGCACGCCCGGGATTCATGGCGACCGCACGTGTGCCCCAGCCGGCACGGCGGGTGGGTAGATCGAGTACTGGCGTGTTTCGGGGCGTTGCGGCGTCAACCATCCCGTCATCCAGAGCTTGTCGAGGGATCTCGTTGCATGCACCGTTTGGGAGAAGGACGAGATCCCTCGACACGCCCGGGATGACGACTGGCGGGAGCCCGCCCAAATCGGCGAGCGCTTGCGGCGAGGTGCGGCGGGTTAGTCCGCCAGGTACCGCAGCGTCGTCCGCACCATCGATTCGACGCCGATGGCCAGCGAGGCCTCGTCGATGTCGAACTTCGGGTGGTGGTGCCCCCAGACCAGCCCGCGTTCCTCGTTGCTGCTGCCGATGAAGAAGAAGCAGCCCGGCCGCTCCTGCAGGAAGTAGGCGAAATCCTCCGCGCCCATGATCGGCGGCCGCTCGATCACGTTCTCCGGGCCGACCACCTCGGCCGCCGCGTCCCGCACCAGTTCCGTCATCGCCGGGTCGTTGACCGTTGCCGGGTAGCCGCGGACGTAGTCCGCCTTCACCGTGGCGCCCATCGCCGCGCCGATGCCGCTCGCCAGTTCGCCGATTCGCCGCTCCAGCAGGTCGCGGTCCTCCGGCGTGAAGGTGCGCACCGTCCCGCGCAGTTCCGCCGTGTCAGGGATGACGTTGAAGGCGTTGCCCGACAGGAACGCGCACACCGAGACCACGGCGGAGTGGATCGGGTTCACCTCGCGGGCGACCAGCGTCTGCAGCGCGGTCACGATCTGCGCGCCGACGACGATCGGATCGACGCAGTCCTGCGGCTGCGCACCGTGGCCGCCCTTGCCCTGGATGGCGATGGTGAACCGGTCCGCCGCGGCCATCGCCGGGCCGGGGGTGATGTCGATCGTGCCGACCGGCCCGTCCTGGTTCATGTGCAGCCCGAAGACGGCATCGACCGAAGGGTCCTGCAAGACGCCCGCGTCGATCATCGGCTTCGCGCCGCCCGGCGGCATCTCCTCCGCCGGCTGGAACAACACCTTCACCGTGCCGGCGAATTCGTCTCGCCGCTCCATCAGGATGCGAGCCGTCGCCATCAGGATCGCCGTGTGGGCGTCGTGCCCACAGGCGTGCATGACCCCGGCCGTCTTCGAGGCGTACTCCGCGCCGGTCTGCTCGTCGATCGGCAGCGCGTCCATGTCGGCCCGCAGCAGCACGACCTTGCCGTCGCCCTTGCCGCCCCGGATCAGCCCGGTGACGCCGAAGCCGGCGATGCCGGTCCGGATATCCTCCACCCCGAGCGAGCGCAGCCGGTCGGCCACGATGCCGGCGGTCCGTTCCTCCTGGAAACTCAACTCCGGGTTCTCGTGGAAGTCCCGCCGGTCGGCGACGACCCCCGGCATGATCTCCTCGACCGACTCGCGCAATCCGGCGACCGCGACCATGTCCCGTCCTTTCGTTGCGAACGTCGCAGATGTGGCGGGCACCTTACCAGAGCCGGCAGCGAACGCGGCGACGCGGGGCAGCCCGGGGCGCGAGCGTCGTACCATCGGGGAAACGCGACGCAGGAGGTCCCCCGCGATGTCCACCCCGGAACCGATCGACGAAGCCCGCGCGACGGAACTGGCCCGCGCCGCGGTCGAACTGGCCGGCGGCGCCCGGATGGTCTACCGCAACCCGCGCCAGCCGTTCTCCCCGCATTCGCGCAAGGTCTACGACGTCGAGGGCGTCCCGGTGGAGGTGCGCTGGGGCGAGATCAGCTCCCCTGCCGTCGTCACCGCCGCCGGCTGGGTCTTCGAGATCCACGAATGGGGCATCGACCTCTTGATCCGCCCCGCGAAGCGCCGGACGACGTAGTGCCGAGTGCCGAGTGCCGAGTGCCGAGGTACGGAGTCGGCACGTCGGCGGGTCGGCAAGCGACTGGCGCTGCAGCGGCCTACCATTCTCGGCACTCGGCACTCGGCACTCGGCACTCGGCACTCGGCACTCGGCACTCGGCACTCGGCACTCGGCACTCGGCACTCGGCACTACGTCGCCGGCGGGTCCTTGCGGTTGTGCAGGGCGCCGGCGCGGGCGAGCAGGTCGGCGCTCCAGCCCGTCCGGGATGGCGCGGATCGTTCCGGCGCGGGCTCGGGCGGCGGAGATGTGGCCGGTGTGGGCGCTGGCGTCGTCGCGGTCGGCCCGCGCATCCAGCGCCAGCCCGGCGGCGACGCACCCTGCGCGGCGTTCTTGCGCGCCGCCAGGATCTCCGCCAGCACGACCTGCACCGCCGCCGCGAATGGAATGGCCAGCAGCGCGCCGGCCACGCCTAACCACTGCGTCCCGGCGAGGATCGCCAGGAACACCGTCATCGGCGAAAGCCCGACCGCGCCGCGCATCACCCGCGGCACCAGCAGCACGTTCTCCAGCAGTTGCAGACCGGCGACGAACGCCGCCACCAGCACCGCCTTCTCCCAGCCCTGCGTCAGCGCGATGACGAACGCCGGGATGCCGCCCAGCCACGGCCCGAGGATCGGGATGATCTCGGTCAGCCCCGCCCACAGCCCGAGCAGCGGCCAGAAGCGGATTCCCAGCACTCCGTAGCCGACGGTGGCCATGATGCCGATGGTCAGGCAGAGCAAGAGTTGCCCGCGAAGCCAGTCCCCGACCTTGCCCTCGACCGAATCCCAGATCCGGCTCACGCGCGCGCGCTTGTCCGGCGGCAGTTCGAAGACGATCAGCCGCCGGAGCCACGTCTTTTCCATCAGGTAGTAGAACGTGATCGCCAGCACGCTCAGCGCGGAAACGAGCGCGCCGCCCACCCCCGTGAGGACGCCGATCGCGGCATCCCCCGGGACGGGAATCTGCGTCAATTCCGGGTCGGTAATCGAATCGATCGCCCGCCCGAGCAGATCCTGCCCCGGTCCGTTGAGCAGCGCGTTGGACGACGTCGCCCAGGCGATCTGCAACTGGCGGAGTTGGTCGGGCGCCTGCTCGCGGAAAATCTCCGCCTGGTCGCGGATCACCGGCGCCAGCAGCGTGAACATCAGCGCCAGCCCGCCGATGATCGCGACGTACACGAGCAGGATGCCCATCGGCCGCGGCACCCGCCGCCGCTCCAGCATCTGCACCGGATGCTCGATGATGGTGGCAAAGACGACGGCCATCAGCACCAGGATCAAGAGCAACTGGACCTGGTACAGGACGTAGGCGAGCAGCAGCGTCAGCAGCAGCGATACGGGGGTCAGACCGACTTTGCGCTCACGCGGCGGTTCAGGCTCGGACGGATGCGCGGGCGGCCGCACCGGGGTCACCGGGTCGCCGCCGCGCATGGGTACGGGAACGACCGCGTCGCTCACGGCGGAACCCTTTCCTCGGAGCGGGGTGGGTTATCCCGCGTCCTGGCGGCGGCTCACGCGCCACCAGCGCGCGTCCAGCGGATCGAGCGGCTGGAGGCGCTCGGCCGGCGGCAATTCGTTGAACGCGGTCGGGAAGGAGAACGATTCCTTGCCGTTCACCACCATCCGGCGCGCCGCGCCGAAGGGCTTGTTGACCGCGAAGATCTCGCGCGGCGGCCGGGAAATCACCTCGGTCTGGAACCAGCCGTGCTCCGGGCAGCGGCCGGCGTGGAGTTGCCAGTTGAGGTCGGAGGTGACGCCGCCGAGGTCGCGCACCAGCGTCTCGGCCAACTCGCCATCGCAGATCGGGCAGCGCAGCGGCGTGGCCACGTTGACGCGGTCCCGCTGGTGGGTCGGCTTGGTGGTGTCCGGGCGCTCCATGCCTCGATTCGGCTCCGTCATTGGTGAAAGCGGCGTTTGGCGCGGCCGTTGCCACGCCGCCGGAGTGTAGCACCCGGCTTGCCGGGCCGGGGCGCGCTAGAATCGGGAAACCGATCCCGGATGCCCATCCGCCGGCGGCGTTCGCCGGTCTCGCCGGGCCGGGACACGCCCAAGCCGCCAGCGAGGACCGACCATGTCCGACCGCGACATCATCGACGGGCTGATCGCAACCTACCGCGACCTCAACCTTCGGGTCCGGCCGCAATCGGAGGAGCGGCTGCGGCTGCGCGGGGAACAAGGCGCCGTGCGCGACGTGGTCACCCGCCTCCGCGACGAGGAGTTGGTTTTTTCCCAGGCCCTGAAGGATTCCATCTCCGGCCTGCCGGTCGCCGACCTGCATGCCGAGGACGCCCCGGTGCTCGGCACCGAGAGCGACCACGACAACACCTCGACGATCCTCGCCCAGTTCGGCACCGCCCGCGAATCCACCCTCGCCATGCTGCGCTCGCTGCCGGCCGAGGAGTGGGACGCCCAGGTCAGCGGCGCACCGTCGGTCCGCACCCGCGTGACGCAGTTGCTCGCCAACGACCGGCGCCACATGGAGCGGATCATCGGCCTGCTCGGCTCGCCTGCCTGAGCATTCCGTCGTCATCCCGAGCCTGTCGGGGGATCTCGTATGCCCTGAGGTGGCGCGGGCGGGGATGATGGCGGCCACCCGGCAAATCCCGTCCCCGCCCGCCATCACCCCCGGGCTACGGCAACGAAACCCTTCCGGCGTTGAACCCGGGCGAACCGGGATCGCGGCGCCCGTGTTCAGTCCCGGAGGGGCCTCGTTGGCGTAGCCCGGGGTTTATGGCGGTTGCCAAAATGGATCGGCCATCGCCCGCGCCCGCCCGGGGTTGAAACCCCGGGCTACGCCAACGAGGCCCCTCCGGGACTGAACACGGGCCATGGCCGCCCTATTTGGGCAACCGCCATCAGCGCGCCCGCCCGGAGCCGGTGTCCGCATCAAATAGGCAAACGCCATCAACCGCGGGCGTCCCGGTGGCCGGATCAATTTGGCGACCGCGATCATCGCGCCCTGTAATACGCGGCGTTCCCCCGCGGTAGGGGTGTGATTCATCGCGCCCGCTCCTCCGCTGCCCGGACGCTTTCGGCAACCGCCGCCATCCCCGGGCGGGCGCCACGGACGATGACCGGGCTGGTTCGCACCCGCGATCATCCCCGAGCCGCCCGATAGGACGACCGGCCGCGAACGCGAAACCGCCGGTCGTCCCGTTTTTCTCGCATCCGCTGGCCCACGGCATGCTCCGTGCGACAGGGGTCAGCGATTTCGGTCGCAACGGCGGAATCCGGCCGCATTGCTCCCGAGTGGGCGATGGCGGTCGGCTTCCCGTTCGGCCGAAGCGCGCAGCCGTCGCCCGGGGACCCCGCGGCCCTTCGCGATCCCTTTCACCGCAGGCGGCGGCCGGCCGGAAGGCTCGGTGCGGAGGGGCGGGTGATGGATCGCCTGGAGAGGGCCGCGGCGCTGCGGCCAGCCGGTTCCGTGGTGGGATGGGCGCGCGGGACGGACTCCCTCGTCTGGCACGCCCGCATCGTGGCGCTGGGCGCGGCCGCGCTGGTGCTCGCCAACGTCGCCCTTTCGCCAGATCGGTTGTGGTTCGTATGGCCGCTGGCCGCGTGGGCCGTCGTCGTGGTCATCCATGCCGCCGTGGTCGCCTGGACGTGGCGCTCCGGTTCGCCTGGGACGGATCGTTCCGCGACAGCCCGCCCCAATTCGCCGTCGTTTGGGAATGCGTCGGGACCCCAGTTCGCCGCCGATTCTCCTACGGTGGAACGCCCGCGCTATCGGGCCACGTCTGTACCGGAGCCGATTGCCGCCGTACCGCGGCCGGACGGTGCGCTCACCGCGCCGGTTCATCTGCAAATGCAGGATTCGGTGGTGGCAGCCGGCCCGTCGCCGGAGCCCATCGCGGTGGGCGTGCCGCGGGACGACGTGCTTGTCGCGTCGGTGGCCGTGCATGGCCTGAAGCCTTCGGCCGCCGAGGCCGGGCCAGCAACGGCGATCGCGCCGAACGATCCAACCGGGAATCAGCGGCAGGACGTCCCCGTTTCGGTCATCGTGCTGCCGGAAAGCGGCACGCGGGCGATCCCCGCTGCGCCGGAGCGGCCCGTCCTGCCGGAGCGGGTGGTCGCGCTTTGGGCCGCGCCGCCGCTATCCGGCGCGCAGACCTGGCCCGCGCCCCTCGCCGACCGGTCCGGCGCGGGCGCGGGCGCGCCTTGAGGGACCGGTCGAGCCCGTGCGCTCGACTCGCGCGATACGGGATTCGGGTGGTCGCCCGTGCCCACCCCGCCATTTCTTCGGCATTTATTCGGCCTTTATTCGTAGTTCTTTCGATCGCGGAACCCCGCGTGCGTACGCGATAATTCGATCGAAGCGGGGTTTATTCGCGCCCCCTCCCACCCTCAGCGCCCGGAACTCCGGGCCGGATGCGTCCACCCGGCCCGAATCGGTTCACGCCAAAGCCCATCGGATCGGTCCATGACGCCGCTCGTCGGTCGTGGAGGAAGGCCCAGCGCCCTCCCGCGCCCGCCAGCGATCGCGACAAGACCCTCAACGCGGGCGATGCGGCGGCGACGGAGCGGATTCCGGATCACGCCGTCGCGAGCGCGTCTTCGAGCGAGTGGGCGTCTGCTATGCGCAGCGCCTCGACGAGATCGCGGTAGAGGGGGTCGGTCGCCAGCAGGTGCTCGTGCGTGCCCTCGGCGCGGATGACGCCGTCCTCCATCACCATGATGCGGTCCGCGCCAACGACGGTTGACAGCCGGTGGGCGATCGTCACCACCGCGCCCCGGGCAGAGCGGTCCCGGATCACCTGCTGGATCGCCGCCTCGGTGATGCCGTCCACCTGCGCGGTGGCCTCGTCGAGCAGCAGGACATCCGGCGTCCGCAGGATGGCGCGGGCGAGCGCGATCCGCTGCCGCTGGCCACCGGAGAGCCCGTTGGTCGCCAGGGAGGTGTCGAGACCCTCCGGCAGGGCGGCGATCGTCTCGTCGAGGCGGACGTCCCGCAGGGCGGCCCAGATCTCGCCGTCGGTCGCGTCCGGGTGGGCGATGGCGAGGTTGTCGCGGATGGAGCCGGGCACCACCGGCGCGTCCTGCTCGACGTAGGCGAGGCGGGCGCGGACCGCGTCGTGGGTCAACTCCGCGAAGGGTTGGCCGGCGAGGAGGATGTCGCCGGCGTCCGGCTCGACGAAGCGCAGCGCGAGCGAGAAGGCGGTCGTCTTGCCCGCGCCGGACGGCCCGACGATGGCGACGTGACCGCGCCGGGGCACTGCGAAGGTGAGGTTCCGCACCGCCGGCTCGCGGTCGCTTCCGTAGGCAAAGGTGACGCCGCGAAACGCGAGGATCGGGCCATCGACGGCGGGTGCGGAGACCGGCGCCGGCAGCGTCGCCGGGTCGCCGGCCTCCAGCGGGATCGCCTCGACCTCGCGGATGCGCCCGGCAGCGGCGATGCCCGACTGGAGCGACGTCAGGTTCTGGCTGAGTTCGGTGATCGGTCCCATCAGGCCGAAGGCGTAGAGCAGGAAGGCGATCAGGCTGGAAACCTCCAGCGCGCCGGTGGACACCCGCCACGCGCCGAACCCGAGAATGACCACGATCGCCAATTGGATGCCGGCGAACGCGATCGTCCAGGCGAGGGCCGTTCGCCGCACCGCCTGGATGCTGGCCGTTGCGGACTCCTCGGCCGCGGCGTGGATCAGCGCCGCCTGTCGCGCTTCGGCCCGGCTCGCCTTGATGGTGCGGATCGCCCGCAGCGCGCCTTCCAGCAGCCCGCCGAGCCGGGCGACGGCCTCCTGCGAGCGTTCCTCCGCCTTGGCGATGCCGGGCATCAGCAGCGCGAAGAGCACGACGACGATGACGACGGCGACCATCGTGGCGGCCAGCAGGGGGACGTCGAGGAACCCCATCAGCACCAGCGAGCCAATCAGCATGACCGTGGCGTTGACCAGCCCGACCACGGCCGAGGACGCGGCCTCGCGCAGCAGCAGCGTGTCCGACGTGACCCGCGTCACCAGTTCTCCCGTCGGCCGGCCGGAGATCTCGCCGACCCGCGCGCCGAGGAAGCGGCGGACCATCGCCAGCCGCGCGCCCAGCACGATCCGCTCGGCGAGGGCGCCGAGCGTGATCCACTGCCAAAGTCCGACCGCCGAACCGACGACCAGCAGGGCGAGCAGGATCAGCAGCGGCTCGGTCATCGGTTCGCCAGCCGCGAGGGAATCGAGCACGCGCTTGGTGACCAGCGGGCTGGCCAAACCGGCGGCCGAGCCCAGCAGGGCCAGCACGAGACCGCCCGCGAGCGTCGGCAGATGCGGTCTGGCGAACGACCAGAGGATCGCCGACCGGCTGCGTTGCTCGTCCATCCCGCTCTCCTTTCGCGCCGCGATCGTGCCGATGGCTGGCGACTGACGAGGCGCATAATAGGACAATAATGTCCGGTTATGCAGGTACGCGGACCGAATCCACCCGGCGTACAATGGCGTCATGGGTAAGGCCGACACCGAAACCGCAACGCGCGCCAGGACGCGCCACGCCATCCTCCGGGCGGCGATCACCGTCTTCGGCCAGAACCCGTCCGCTCCGCTGGGCGAGGTCGCCGACGCCGCCGGCGTCGCCCGCAGCACGCTGCACCGCTACTTCCCCGAGCGCTCCGACCTGATCGAGGCGCTGCGCCGCTACGCCGACGACGAGATCCAGCAGGCGGAGCAACGGGCGCTGCTCGATCAGGGACCGGCGCTCGACGCGCTGATTCGTCTCTGCCACGAGTACTTCGACAGCTGGAACACGCTGACCTGGCGTTACACGGACAGCCTCGGCAACGAGTGTGAACCGGCCGATACCGACGCATGGGATGACCAGCAGACGGCCGTGGTGATCGCGCGCGGACATGCGGACGGCACGATCGACCCCGGCGTACCGGCATTGTGGCTCCAGCACGCGTTGTGGGCGCTGATCTACGCCGGCTGGGAGTTCGTCCGGCGGGGTGCGTCCAGGCACGAGGCGCTGACGCTGACGCTCGACTCCGTCCGCCGGCTGGCCGCCCCGGTCGGGAGGAGCGGCCCGGTTATCCCGCCCGCGGTCAGCGGCCCGGTCGTTCCTCCAGGGTGACCTGCGTGGTGCGCTCGCTGTTGCCGCGCAGGTAGCCGACCTCGACCGTCTCGCCCGGCCGGTTGGCGAACAGCGCTTCGGTGAACCCGGCGCTGGCGTCGATGCGGTGACCGCCGACCGACCTCACGATGTCGCCGGAGCGGATGCCGCCGCGGTCGGCCGGGCCACCGGGCACCACGTCCTGGATATAGCCGCCGTAGTCGGCCGGCAGGTCGTTGACGGCGGCCAGTTCCGGCGAAATCTCCACGAAGGTGATGCCCAGGTAGGGGTAGGCGACCCGCCCGCTTTCGATCAGTTGCTGGGTGATGCGCGAAACGGTGTTGGCGGGGATGGCGAAGAACAGGCCCTGCGCCGGAACGCCCGTCTGCGTCTGCGGGATGCCCAGCGTGTTGACCCCGACCACCCGCCCGGCGAGGTCGAACAGCGGCCCGCCGGAGTTGCCGGGGTTGATCGCGGCGTTGTGCTGGATCAGGTTGGAATAGGCCGGTTCGCCCTGTGCCGCCGCGCCGGGGAAGTCGCGGTTCAGCGCGCTGATGATCCCGTCGGTCACCGTGCCGGTGAATTCACCCAGCGGCGAGCCGATCGCCAGCACCGGCTGACCCTGCCGCAGCGCGTCGGAATCGCCGAGGGAGACCGTAACCGGCACCTCCCCGTCGATCTTCACCACGGCGAGGTCGCTCAACGGATCGGCCCCGACGAGCGATGCCGGGCGCGACGAGCCGTCCGACAGCAGGACGTCGAACTCGTCGCCGCCGCGCACGACGTGTTCGTTGGTGACGACGTGCCCGGCGTCGTCGAGGATGAACCCGGTGCCGCGGCCGGCTTCCAGCGTGCGCTGTTGCCAGACGTCGCCCATCGCGCGGCGGTTGACCACGGTCACGACCGCCGGCATGACCTGATCGACGACGGCCACCGCGTCGTAAACCGGCAACACCGGCATGGCCGACTGTGCGGTCCCGTCCGGCGCGCCGGGTGGCGTCGTGGTTCCCGCTCCCGGTTGGGACTGGGGCGCCAGCGTCGGCGCAGGCGCGGGCGTCCACGTCGGGACCGGCGTCGGCGTGAAGTCTGGCTGGAACGCGATTTCCGGGCCGCACCCGGCGAGCAGCAGCGCCGCCAGCATCCCGACCGCCGCCCATCCGGTTCGTGCCCGCATTCCCGTCGCCTTTCCGCCGCTTGCGGGACCGCTCCCGTGCGCTCCCGCCGATCCAATGGTGGGGCCGAGGCATTCGCCGTGCCAACCGTTCGCCGAAGCATCGACCGGGGCCATGCACCGGGGTCTGATGCGACAATGCCCGGACGCCCGGCTGCTGCCCATCGTCGGGCGGCCAACCGGGTCATGACGACGCCGCGACCCCGCGAGGAGGGACTGCCCGGATGTTTGCCGAAACCGTCGCGCCCGTGGGGAGGCCGGTCAGCCGGCGGGCGATCCTGCGGGCCTCGGCCGGCCTTCTCGCCGCCGGGGCATTCGCGCCGGCCCGGCGCGTCGGCGCGCAAGCGCCCGCCGCCACCCCATCGCCGGACCGGATCGACGCCTTCGTCGCGCTGTCGCAGGCGCTCGTCGGCGGCGGCCGGATCGACCCGAACCGGGCCGCCCAGTTCCTCGAATTGAACGACGCCGACCCGCAACGGGCGGAAGCGCTCGGGACGCTGCTGGGGATGGACCCGGCGACGGTCGTTGCCGACCACGCCGATGACCCGCTGGTGAAGCCGATCCTCCATTTCTGGTACCGCGGCGTTTACGACGACCAGCCGGTCGCCGGGCGCGCCACCTTCTGGTACGGCCTCAGCGCGTGGCAGGCCGTCAAATACACCTCCAGCACCAGCATCTGCAAGCGCTTCGGCGACTGGGCGGAACTCCCGGCCGTCGTCTGACGAGACGAGAGACGAGAGACGTGAGGCGGTATCGACGCCGCACTCGGCACTCGGCACTCGGCACTCGGCACTCCGTCACGTCTCTCGTCTCTCGTCTCGTGTGAGGAGAACCGCATGTTCCGAACGCTGTTCGCGCGCCAGCAAACGCCGACCTACGACGTCGCCATCGTCGGGTCCGGCGTCGCCGGGGCGCTGATCGGGTGGAAACTGGCGAGCGCCGGGGCGTCGGTGGTCATCCTGGAGGCCGGCAGCCTCATCGACCGCGCAGCCGGTGCCGCCCGCTACCGCGCCTCGATCGCCCAGACGCCGGACTCGGCCTACGACGAGCAGCCGTGGGCGCCGTGGCCGCGCGTGATCTCGAAGAACGACTACTACGTGCAGTCCGGCGATCCCGAGACCGACTTCCAGTCCACCTACCTGCGCGCCGTCGGCGGCACCACCTGGCACTGGCTGGGCAGCATGCCGCGCCTGTTGCCCAGCGATTTCGAACTGAAAAGCCGGTTCGGCGTCGGGGTGGACTGGCCGATCTCCTACGAGGACCTCGAACCGTGGTACCTCGAAGGGGAAAAACAACTCGGCGTCGCCGGGGACTCCTCGTTCGATCTCGGCTCGCCGCGCTCGGCCGGCTACCCGCTGCCGCTGATCCCGATGACCTATTCCGACAAGCTCATCGCCAAAGCCTGCGAGGGTATCGGCCTCACGGTCGAGCCGACCCCGCAGGCCCGCAATTCGCAGGAGTACCAGGGGCGGCCCGCCTGCTGCGGCAACGCCATGTGCATCCCCATCTGCCCGATCGGAGCCAAGTACGACGCGGCCTCCGTCCACGTGAAGGTGGCCGAAGAGGCCGGCGCGGTGGTGCTGGGGGACAGCGTCGTCTTCGCGGTGGACGTGGACGCCGAGGGCAAGGTGTCCGGGTTGCGCTACCGGCGGCCGGACCGCAGCGAGGGCAGCGTTGCGGCGAAGGTCTACGTGGTCGCCGCCAACGCGATCGAAGGCGCGAAATTGCTGCTGATGTCGCGCACGGACGCGCTGCCGAACGGCGTCGCCAACTCCAGCGACCAGGTCGGGCGCAACCTCGCCGACCACCCGACCCAGCTCTCGATCGCGGCCACCAACGATCCCATCTACCCGTACCGCTCGCCGCTCGCTACCGCCGGGGTCGAGCAGTTGCGGGAGGGCGACTTCCGCGGCGACCGCTCGGCGTTCCGGGTGGAGATCGGCAACGACGGCTGGAGTTGGCCGGGGCTGGACCCCCTCGGCGTGGCCGCGCAGTTGATCGACGAGGGCAAGATCGCCGCCGACGTCTGGAGCGGCGTCTACCAGCAGGTGCCCCACCAGATGCGGCTGGCGAGCCTCTGCGAGAGCCTGCCAAACCCGGAGTACCGGGTGACGCCCGATTACGACGCGCTCGACGCGATCGGGCTGCCGCGCCCGCGCCTGACCTACGGCATCGAGCCGTACACCCGCGCCGGGCTGGACGAAGCGCAAAAGGTCCACGACCGCATCTTCGACGCGGTCGGCGTCTCCTTCCGCCAGCACGTGCCGCAGTGGCAGGGCGCCGGCCACCTGATGGGCACCCACCGCATGGGCAGCGACCCGAAGACGTCCGTGACCGACGCGGACGGCCGCGCCCACGACCACCCGAACCTGTTCCTCGCCGGGGCCGGGCTGTTCCCGACCACCGGCACCGCCAACCCGACCAACACCGTGGCCGCGCTCGCCCTGAAGACGGCGGCGGCGATCGAGCACGAGTTGGGCGTCGTCGCCCCGGCCACGCCCGAGGCGACCCCGGCCGCCTGAACCGGCGAGCGATCGCGCCGGCCCAACGTTCGCTCCGGCGCCACCCACACGAAAGGAAGGCACTCCGCAGGATGACCGCACCCGAAGCGACCCCCGACACCCTCGGCGACGCCGCGCAGCGCGACCGCATCGTCGCCATGCTGCGCTCGGTGGGCCGCAAGATCACGCCGCCGCCCATCGCCTATTCGACCGACGGGCGCACCTTCTCGTTCCAGACCGCCGTGGCCGACGCACTGCCGGTCGGCGGCTTCGTCGAACTCCAACCCGAGGGTGACCGCCGCTTCCTCGGGCAGGTGGCGGCGGCGAACGTCGAGCGCCGCGACGGGCCGGAACTGAGCCTCGCCGGCGGCAGCGGGCTCGGGCTGGACCCCGACGTGGCCGACGTCACGCGCACCTCGATCCGCCTGCAGGTGCCGGTCGTCGTCGGCACCGGCACGATCCTCTCCGTTGTGGAGGGCGACGGGCTGCGCGATCCCGCACCGGCTGACGTCTTCGACGGCGCGACCGTCGCCGCAGCCGACCCGGCGACGATCGCGGCCTACCACGACCGGTGGGCGTCCCGGCGGGCCACCGTCGATGTCGGCCGGGTGATGGGCGTGGACGGGGAGCGCGCCCGCCTCGCCGTCGAGGGCTTCGGGCGGCACACCTTCCTGTGTGGGCAGTCCGGCTCCGGCAAGAGTTACGCGCTCGGGGTAATCCTCGAACGGCTGCTGCTGGAGACCAGCCTGCGGATCGTCGTGCTCGACCCCAACGGCGATTTCGTTCGCCTCGGCGACCTGCGCCCGCGCGACCAGACCCGCGGGCCAGACGGGCAGCCGCTCGACGAACGAGCCTACGCCGCGCTGGAGCAGCGCCACGCGGCGGCGACCAACCGGCTGCGCGTGTTCAGGGCCCCGGCGCTCGCCGCCGGCGAGGACTCGGCGATCCGCGTCCACTTCAGCGACTTCCAGCCGGACGTTCAGGCGATGGTGCTGCGCCTCGACCCGATCGCCGACCGCGACGAAACCCACGCGCTGCGCCGGGTGATCGAGCGGTTCGGCAACGCGCCCTACACCGTGGCCGACGTGCGCGCCGCGGCGGCGGCCGACCTGTCGCACGAGGCTCGGCAGGTCGCGCTGCGGATCGACAACCTCGGCGTCGCCGACTGGTCGATCTGGGCGGAGCGCGACCGCCCCAGCCTGATGGGTCGGCTGGCGGACGACTGGCGCGCCGTCGTCCTCGATACCGGCGGCTTCGCCGTGCCGCAGGAGTCGAGCCTGGTCGCCCTCGGCGCGCTGAACGTGCTCTGGCAGGCCCGCGAGGACCGAGAACCGGTGCTGGTGGTGATCGACGAGGCGCACAACGTCTGCCCAGCCGAACCGGCCGACCGCATCCAGGATGCCGCCACCCGGCGCGCCGTCCAGATCGCCGGGGAAGGCCGCAAGTTCGGGATGTTCCTGCTGTTCGCCACCCAGCGCCCGCAGAAAGTCCATCCCAACGTGCTGTCGCAGGCAGACAACCTGGTGCTGATGCGGATGAACTCGGCGGGCGACCTCGACCGCCTGCGCGAAACGTTCTCGGTGGTGCCGTCCGCCATGCTGGAGCAGGCCGCGCGCTTCGGGCTGGGAGAATCGCTGCTGGCCGGGCGCATCGTGCCGTCGCCGCTCTTCGCCCGTGTCGAAGGCCGCTTCACGGCCGAGGGCGGCGGCGACATCCCGGCGACGTGGGCGACACGCTGATCCCCGCGCTGGTGGGCGAATCGGCGTGCCAGGCGGGATGCGCTCTCCCGCCCATCGCCCGGCGAGGTTGCCGCAGATGACCGACGTCGATTCCCCGCTGCCCGACCCGGCCGACGCCTGGCGGGAGCGGGTACGCGCCACCTGGGACGACCGCGCCGCGGAATGGGACGCTTCCGCCGGCGAGGCCGCCGCCGCGCCGGATCGCATCTCCGAGATCGAGCGGGTGCTGGCGGCGCTGCGCGTTCGGCCCAACGACACCGTGCTCGATGCGGGGTGCGGCAGCGGGCACTGGGCGGTCGCGTTCGCCCGGCGCGGCGTGCGCGTGGCCGGGATCGACCTGTCGCCGGAGATGATTCGCCTTGCCCACCAGCGCGCCGACGCGGCAGGCGTCAGCATCGACTGGCGGGTGGGCGACATCGCCGCGCTGCCGTTTCCGGATGCGTCGTTCGACGCGGTGCAGGCGCGGGTGGCGCTGCACTTCGTGCCGGAGGTTCCGGCGGCGCTGCGCGAACTGCGGCGGGTGCTGCGCCCGGGCGGGCGGTTGCTGGCCAGCGTACCCGGCGCGCTCTCGCCGATCTACCGCCGGAGTTGGCGGCGGCACCTGCTGGAAGACCCGCCGGAGTTGAACTGGCTGCTGCCGTGGGAACTCGAATGCCTGCTGGAGGACGCCGGCTGGACGATCCGGGACGGCTGGGGCGCGTTCGACGCCTCGCTGACCGGCCCCGACAACCCGTTCGGCCCGGCCGACGTCGCCCGGCTCGACCGACGCCTCCAGCAAGCCGCCGCCACCGCGTGGACCGTGGTCGCTGATTGACGACGGAACGCGGAGCCCGGCGCCTCCTCTACCGTCATCCCGAGCCTGTCGAGGGATCTCGTTGTTCCGAGCCGAGGAGTCGAGGAGTCGAGGAGCGACGAGATCCCTCGACAGGCTCGGAATGGCGAGGAGTACCGACGACCAGCGGTTGCTGAACACGCTTCGGCTGCGACGCGCCCCTGATTTCGCCGGTTGGCGTTGCCCGGGGCTACAATCGCCCTCGTCGCCCGCGCCGATGACCGGACCCGAGGGAGGGGAGCCACCATGCCGACGCAACCGCGCCCGGCCGGACCGCTGCGACGGGCGCTCGCCCGGTTCCAGGAAGCGGCCCCGACCCCGACCCCGATGCTCTCGGATTCGCCGCTCTCCGACGGCACGGTGCAGCCGACCCTCGCGCCCGCCCCGACGCCGGACCCGAACCTCGGGCGCACCCCGGCGCACGTCGTCGCGGCCGGACTGCCGGTCGATGCCGGACCGCTTCGGGTCACCGTGCTGGAGGTCGTCACCGGGCAGGCCGCGACCGACGCCGCCGTGGCCGCGTCGCCGCTCAACGGCGTGCCGCGCGACGGCGTGACCTACGTCATGCTGCGGATCGAAGCCGAAAACACCGGGTCGGTTCCGCTCGGGGTGAGCAACGACGACTTCGCGATCGTGGGCGGCGACGGAAACGTGCGCCGCTTCCTCGGGGTCGATCCGCCGGCCCCGGCGCTCGAAGCGGACCTCGCGCCCGGCGAGGTCGCCACGGGCTGGGTGGCGCTCAGCGCGCTGTCCGGCGATGCCTCGCCTTTGCTGCTGGTCGATCCCCTCGCGCTGCCGGGAACCTGGGCGTCCCGCTACGCCGCGCTCGCGCCCGATCCGGTCGCGCCGATGCCCGCGCTCGCGTCCACACCCGACGGCGCGGGTACCGATCCGGCCGCCCCGGTGGCGGTCGGCGGCGCGGCCACGACCGCGGCCTGGCGGATCGAGGTGCTGGAAGTCGTGCGCGGGGCGGCAGTCTTCGACCTCGTGGACTACCGCACCGGGGCGCTGCGGATCGACGACGCGACCGGCGCCAGCGACGGCAGCGTCTGGGTGGCGCTGCGGGTGCAGGCGACCAACCTCGACCCTGGACCCGGCCGGGCGACGCTGCCGCCCAACGCGTTCCAGTTGGCCGACGCCGCCGGGAACCCGATCCTCGACATCGCCACGCTGACGCCGCCGCGCCCCGACGCGGCGGGCGATTACGAGCCGGGCGCGTCACGCGAGGGCTGGGTCGCCTTCGACGTGCCGGTGGACCTGGAGCCGGTGCTGGTCCGCTTCCAGCCGTACGCGCACCAGAACCCGGCGCAGGACCCTCGGTTCTTTTCCCCGGCCTGAGCGGCGCTGGCGGTCGCAGCGGTTGCGATCGTACCGGGAAGATCGCATCGAGGGTAGAGGGCATCCACGGGATCGCTGCCGCTGGTTCCGCGCGTTACGCGCCGCCGTTCGTAAGCGAACAATGGGTTCCGGCGCCGTCAGTCGAGTATTGGTTCAAGCGACTATTGGCACGGCTACCCGGTTTGTAGCGTACGAGAGCGAGGAGGCTCCGCAATGACCGAGCACGCCAACGATCCCCGCGAGGTGGCCCGCCGCTTCTTCGCCGCTGCATCCAGCGATTCGTTCGACGACGAGTTGATCGCCGAGGATTTCGTCTACCACGGCCCGGCCATGCTCGGCGAGATGCGGGGCCGCGAGGCGTTCCGGGGGATGATGGGCGGGTTCCGCACCGGGTTCCCCGGCTTCGAGACCGAGATCGGGCAGATGATCGCCGAGGGCGACCTCGTCGCGGTGTGGCACACCCACACCGGCCGGCACGACGGCGAATTCGCCGGCATCCCCGCCACGGGGCGCCCGGTTCGCATCGACGGCCTCGAACTCCTGCGCGTGCGCGACGGCGCGGTGGTCGAGTTCTGGCACATGGACGACTTCCTCGGCCTCATGCAGCAGATCGGCGGACTGCCGCAGCCGGCCGCGCCCACGGGCTGACGGGCCGCCCCAAGCCGGGGCAAGCCAACGGCGCGATATCCGCAATCCCTCCACGATCCGGCAATCCCGGGGTGCGGCGCGGCTGCTACCCTTGGGCTCCGCGAACCGGACACGCCGGAGGGGACGATCGCGCATGGCCACCGCGCCGCTCACGACAAGCATCCGGACCCGGAGGAACGCCGCGTCGCCCGCGGTGCAGGCGCGGCGGATGGCGGCGATCCCCTTCGTGGTCGGCGTCTGCTGCTCGCTGCTCGGCTTTTTCTGGGACATCCAGTGGCACGTGGACGTCGGGCCGGACACGTTCTTCACGCTGCCGCACCTCGTGCTCTACAGCGGCATCGCCATCTCCGGGCTAGTCAGCCTCGCGGTGGTGCTGGCGACCACGGCCGCCGCCCGGCGCGGCGACCCCGCCGCGTTCGTCGGGACGACGCCGGTGCTGCGCGGGGCCTACCGCGCGCCGCTGGGGTACCTCGTCGGCGGGTTCGGGGCGCTGTCGTTCCTGCTCTACGGACTGCTCGACCAGTGGTGGCACGGCCTGTACGGGTTCGACGTCACGCTGGTGTCGCCGCCGCACGTCGGGCTTATCCTCTCGATCTTCGTCACCATGGCCGGGGCGCTCGTGGCGTTCGCGGCGGAGGACCGGCGCGCGCCGTCGCGGGCGAGCGCGCTGCTGGTGGCGGTCGCCGCCGCAATCCTCGCCGCGTTCCTGACTCCCATGGTGATGGACGTGATGCCGTGGCGAC
>JAFAEX010000080.1 GCA_023423795.1 Chloroflexota bacterium
CCCCCCCCGGGTGGGGGGGGGGGCCTCCCCCCCCCCCCCGCCGTTGGCCGCCCGCCCGCCAGCCATATGTGAATGGGACGGCACCGCATCGCGTGCGATCTCCGCGCCGCCTTCGACCGCGATGGCCGGTGATTTGGGAGTCGGGCGATCCCGGATTCCCATCCCGGTTCGTGCCGGGGCGTCGGCTGATGCCGGAAGCACGGCGACCGCCGCGGCGAGGCGTTCGAACGGAACCCGGCGGGCTCCGAGTGCGCGGGCGATGCGGGCGTTGCGGCCGGTGGCGTCCACGACGGAGCGGGCACGGATGCCGTGGGTCGGGATCGACCCGCCGGATTCGGGGCATTGCGCGACGGCGAGACGCCAGCCGGGGCCGTCCCGCTCGACGGCGCGGACGTGGGCATAGCGGAGGACGAGCGCGCCGGCGCGTTCGGCTTCGGCGAGGAGGGCGGCGTTGAAGGCGGGGCGGTCAACGCGCCAGCCGGGGCCGTAGGGTTCGCGCAGGAAGTCGCGTTCGTCGTGGTCCGGCGATCCCCAGAGCGAGCGGTTGGCGTGGATTGCCACCGGGCGCGTTGCCGAAACGGCGTCCCACGCGCCGAGGCAGTGGAGCAGCGGCGTGGCCGAGGGCGGCAACGATTCCCCGACCGGGTTGCCTTCGCCGCCGCTGCGCTCCAGCAGCACGACGGCAGCCCCGGAACGCGCGAGCGCGACGGCGACCGCCGCGCCGGCCGGGCCACCGCCGACGACGGCGACATCGAATGCGCCGGGCGTGACGGATGATCCCGATGCCGCGTTCACCGGGGCGACGTGAGGCCGACGCTTTGGGGGAAGCGCGTCACGAACCGTCGTCCTCGGGATAGGGCGTCGGGGTCAGCCACGGGGTGTTGCCGACGGGCGGGGGAGCGGACGCTTCCGACGCCGGGGCAGAGGCTGAGAACGTGCCGCCGGTCACGGGCGTCAGTGGCGGGCCGCTCGCTTCAAGGATGCCGAGGTCGCCCGCCACGACGAGGCGCGGGATGGCCGGGTCGTCCGGGTCGATCGCGTGACCCTGCTCGACCCAGAACTCGGGCGGGAAGGGCGCTTCGTCGGCCGGGCCCGGCATTTGGGTCACGACGCCGGCCTTGTCCCAGACGGCGATGAAGGCGTTGATGCGCGGCACCGGCGAGGCCACGATCGAGGGCAGCCCACGCAGCCACTTGAGGCGGGTGGCGAAGGCCTGCCGCCGCTCGGCGAGGGGCGCGGCGGCGTCCATCACCGCGTCGTAGGCGAAGCCGGGCAGCACGTCGTTCGGGACGCGGGCGGGCCAGAAGGTCGGCAGGTAGTCGTCCACGTCGTGGATGTAGCGGGACAGGCAGGACGACGTGTCGGTCTGCCACGGCACCGCCATCCAGCGGGTGACGTCGCCGGGGCCGCTGGCGGCGAGCGGGCCGTCGTCGGCCAGTGCGATCTTCGAGGTCATTGCCTCGCCCCAATCGGGCTCCGGCTCGGCGCGGCGGCGAATGCGGAACGGCGCGGCGTACAGCGAGGCGTGGCGCATCGGCCAGGTCATCTCGCAGCCGGGGTGGAACGGGCCGCCGAGGCACTCGTCGAGCGCGGCCCGGTCGAGCGCGCCCGGTTGCTCGGCGGACGGCAGATCCTCCAGCCGCGCGGGAAAGGCGAGACCCTCCGCCGGCCAGTCGGCGTCGAAGTCGCCGGCGGCCCATTGCCGCAGCCACGCGTACTGGGTGTCGAGCACCGCCATCCACTGGCGCGGATTGTTCGGCGGCAGGGCGACGCCGTCGCCGTAGTAGGGCGGCAGCGCGTGCTCGTCCATGGTGACGAAGGCGGGATCGCGGAAGCGGGCGAAGACCTGTTGCCGCAGGAAGCGGCTGCTTGCGCCGGGGTCGGCGAGGGCGGCCAGCGTTTCCGGGGCGAGGAAGTCGCCGGGCGATCCCCAGCCGACGTCGCGCAGGAAGCCGGCATTGACCCACTGGTTGGCGACCATCCGGGCGAAGAGCGGGTAGACCTGCCGGGCGAAGGACGGCCGGGCCGGGGCCAAATCGGGCGCGAGGTCCAGCGCGGCCTCGAACATCACGTCGTACATCGTGACCACGCCGGGGATGCCCGGGGCGTAGTTCGGCGGGGCGACGACCACCCACGCGCCCTGCACGGGGATGCGACGGTCGCCGATGCGGACCACGGCATCCACCGGGCCGTCGCTCGTGTCGTCGTGCCAGAGGTCGTTGTTGGCGAAGTCCTCGGCCAGCAACCCGGGCGCGGCCGGCGCGGAGTGGCCCCGGCCGCCGAAGACCAGCAGCCGCCCGGCGTCGTCGGTGCGCAGTTCGCCGAGCGGGACGGGCAGGCCGAGGAACTCGCCGCCGTCGAAACGGGCGGCGGGGTCGGAGCCGTCGGGGTTTGCGCCGAGCCCGGCGATCGAGCGCGGGCCGGGGTCGATCACCAGACGCCCGCGTTCGACGATGCCGGGATTGCGGCGGGTGGAGCGCAGCGGGGCCGGCGCGGGGACGAGCGGGGCGGGCGGCGCGCCCATCGCCGCCGGGATGTCGAACGCCTCGTCGAACTCGTACCAGGCGCCCTTGCTGTTGGCGAGGTGCGCGGTCCATTCGATGGCGACGCCGGGATCGGCGGCCGTTAGTTCGCGTACCGGCTGGCCGTCGGCATCGTAGCCGTAAACGCGGAAGCGGGCGGCCTGCCGCTTCATGCGCCCTTCGGCGTCCTTGAAACCGCCGTCGGGGATCGGGTGCGGCCCCGGCGCTTCCGGCCCGAGGAACCAGCCGTCCGGGCTGTTGCCGACGCGGGCGATGCCGAGGGCGGGGTGAATCGCGGCGCGTACGATCCGGTCGTCGTCGGCCGCCTGGGGTGCTGGCCGGGCGGCGGCGCTGCCCAGCAGCGGCATGGCAAGCCCGAACGCGCCGTACTGGAGCAGTCGCCGCCGGTTCATCGCCCGCCCTCCTGCGTGGCGCGATTTGCGTGGAGCGCCATCGTAGCGCAGGACGAGGAGACCCGGCCCCGAACGACCGGGCTGACGGGGAATGCACCCCGAAGCGCGCTGACAGGCTCGGGGCGCAATCGTTGTGGTCGTCGATCGTCCGGCCCCTCGACCTCGGATGGTGGTTGCCTTCTTGATGCGGACACGCATCCCGGTCAGTCCCGGAGGGACTTCGTTCCCGTAGCCCGGGACTTCCAGTCCCGGGCGCGGGGCACGGCTGGCCGGATCGTTTGGGCGAACGCCATCGCCCCCGGGCGGGCGTGGCAGGAGTCCGGATCGAGGAAACAAAAGCCATCACCCTCGGGCGGCCTCGGTAGCCGGATTGACTTCGCAACCGCCGTCCAAGGTCGCCAGTATGGGATGCATGGAAGATCAATCGTATGTTGACAACACCGTGGCGATGGCGCACCGTAAACGCCGGGTGCTTCCACCCACCGTGCCGACGATGCCGCCGAGGGTTTCGCCATGGACGCCGACCGTTTCGACGCGTTGATCCGTTCGCTGTCCGGCGGCGGCAGCCGTCGCGCGGTGGCCCGGGCGGCGGGCGGCCTCGTTGCCGTCGTCGCGGGCATGTCGTCGGCCGCGGCCAAGGGATGCGGTCCCTGCGAACGGCCGTCGAAGCGCGGGTGTCGCCCGCGCAAGAACAACACCATCTGCCGCACGAACGGATGCTGCCGGGACGGGCGGTGTTTCTCGCAGCCGACTTGCCTCGGGGCCGGGGCGGATTGCTCCAGCCAGCCGAATGGGTGCTGCGGTGGGCGTGATGCCTGCGTCGGGAACGTCTGCCGGCGAGGGAAGCGCAACCGGCCATGCCACGGGGATCAGGACTGCCGCGGCGGCATGACGTGCGTGGGCTACATCTGCCGATAGTCGCCGGCAGGCTCCGCGCGCAGGCGCTCAAAATGACGACGGGGACGGCCGCCTGGCCGTCCCCGTCGGGTCATGCATCGGATGTCGTCGGGCCTACGCCAGCGCGGCCGCCGTCTTCGGTCCCGGCACCGAGAGCATCCGCTCCAGCGCCACCAGCGCCTCGCGGCGGGTGTCGGGATCGACGCTGATCTGGTTGACCACGCGCCCCTCGGCCAGGTGCTCCAGCGCCCAGAGGATGTAGGCGGGGTGGACGCGGTACATCGTCGAGCACGGGCAGATGATCGGGTCGAGGCAGGCGATGCGCTTGCCCGGCATCTCCTTGGCCAGCCGGTTGACCAGGTTGATCTCGGTGCCGATCGCCCAGCTCGTGCCGTCCGGCGCGGCGCGGACCACGTCGATGATGAACTCGGTCGAGCCGTTCATGTCCGAGGCCTGCACGACCTCGTGGCGGCACTCGGGGTGGACGACGACGGTGACCGACGGGTCGGCGGCGCGGGCGGCCTCGATCTGCTCGACCGAGAACCGCGCGTGGACCGAGCAGTAGCCCTTCCACAGGAAGACCTTCGCCGCGCGCAACTGCTCCGGGGTGTTGCCGCCCAGCGGCAGGAACGGGTCCCAGACGACCATTTCGTCCAGCCCGATGCCCTTGGCGACGCCGGAGTTGCGGCCGAGGTGCTCGTCCGGGAAGAACATGATCCGCTCGCCCCGCTCGAAGGCCCAGTCGAAGACGCGCCCGGCGTTGGACGAGGTGCAGACGATGCCGCCGTTGCGCCCGCAGAAGGCCTTGATGCTGGCGGCGGAGTTCATGTAGGTGACGGGGATGACGCCCTCGATGCCGAGGTTGGCGAGCGCGTCCCACGCGGTCTGGACGTCGGCCGGCTTCGCCATGTCGGCCATCGAGCAGCCGGCTTCGAGGTTGGGCAGGATCACCCGCGCGTCCGGCCCGGTGAGGATGTCGGCGCTTTCGGCCATGAAGTGGACGCCGCAGAAAAGGATGAACTCGGCGTCGTGCTGCTGGGCGGCCAGTTGCGACAGCTTGAAGGAGTCGCCGGTGAAGTCGGCGAACTGGACGACCTCGTCGCGCTGGTAGTGGTGGCCGAGGACGACGAGGCGGTCGCCGAGCTGCCGGCGCAGTTCCCAGATCTTGGCGTCGCGCTCGGCGGCGTCCATCTTGAAGGCGGCGCGGGGCAGGCGCTCCTGCTTCATCGCCTCGGCGCCGTAGCGGTCGAGCAAATCGTACGCGCCGACGCTCTCCTCGGGCACGCAGGGGGCGGGATTGAGTTGCGGTTCGTGGAACCAGCGGACGGCGGGACGCTCGGCCGCGAGGATGGCCGACCCGGCCGCGACGGCGGCGGGACGTTCGGTCGTCGAATTGGACATGGTGGGTATCGCCTCCTCGACCCCAGGGCGCGCTGGCCCGGTTCGGTGGGGCCGAATGGCGGGGGGAGCGCGGCCGCGTCACCCCTTGACGCGGTCGATACGATCCCGAAGACGATGGAATGCTAGACGGGTTTTGAGTAATTGTCAACGTGACACTAAGTGGTCCGTCCGGCAAGTAGGTTGTAGCATCGGCTGCCACGAGAGGAGGCCGCCGTGCAGACCCCGCTGACCCTGCGCCCGTTGTCGGCCGACGAAGCCGAGGCGTTGCGCCGGCTTTCCCGCTCCCGCACCGAGCCGGCGCGCGCGGTGGAGCACGCCCGGATGTGCTGGCTGGCCCACGAGGGGCGGCGCGTGGCCGCCATCGCCGCCGAGGTGGGGGTCTGCGAGGCGACCGTGCGCGCCTGGATCGCGCGGTTCAACGCGGGCGGGCTGGCCGGGCTGCGCGACGCCGGGCGCGGGGGCCGGCCGCCGACGTACACGGCCGCCCAGGTCGGCGAGGTCGTTGCCGCCAGCCTGACCGACCCGGGGGCGCTGGGCCTGCCGTTCGCGTCCTGGACGCTCGACCGGCTGGCGGCGTACCTGGCGGAGGAGCGGGGCATCCCGATGCGGCGCAGCCGGATCGCGGAGGTGCTGCGGGCGGAGGGCCTGCGCTGGCGCACGCAGGAGACCTGGTTCGGCGAGCGGCCCGACCCGGCCTTCGCCGAAAAAAGGGGGCCATCGTCGGCCTCTACACCGCGCCGCCCGAGCGCTGCGCGGTGATCTGCCTCGACGAGATGGGGCCGGAGGGCGCCAAGAGCTTCCCCGGCCGGCGCGCGCTCCGGGCCGAGCCGGGCGGCGGCCGGCGGCTGCGGGCCGGGCAGGAGGCCGACTACGGCCGCCGCGGCAGCGGCTACGTGTTCGGGGCCTTCGCGCCGGCCACCGGCGAGGCGCTGGCGGTCCCCTACCGGGGGCGGACCACCGCCAACTGGATCGACTTCCTGGACCGCGCCGACGCGTGGGTCGGCCCCGCGGCCGAGCGCGTCTACGCCGTGCTCGACAACCTCGGCACCCACCGCGCCCTCGACGCCCTGCTCTGGGCGCTGGCCCACCCCCGCTGGGAGTTCGTCTTCCAGCCCACCCACGCCGCCTACCTCAACCTGATCGAGCCGTGGTGGAAGATCCTGCGCTCGCTGGCGCTCAAGGGGCGCCGCTTCGAGGGGTGGGACGAACTCGCCCAGGCCGTCGAGGCCGCCACCGCGTACTGGAACGCCCACCGCCACCCCTTCGCCTGGGGACGCCGCGGGCACCGCCCGACCCCGCGCGCCGCCGGCATCGCCCTCGTTCCCCAAGCCGCATGAACTTGCCGGACGGACCACTAAGTCGGGTTTGGGGCACCGGGAAGTCGAGCATTGCGATGCGCGAAGCGTCAAGGCGGGATAGCATGGTCGAACCAGCCAACACGATTGTGCAGAGCGTTCGGAGCCTCGCCGACGCAAAAGGGACACGCTGCGGTGTTGAGGGACGATCTGAAAGCCGTTGTGATCGCGCTCCTCCTGGAGCGACCTGGACGGACGGCGGGAGAATTGGTGGCCGATATCCTCACGCTCAAGGGATGGGTCGTTTCGCGGCGAGACGTCAATTCGATCCTTTATCTGGAGCGTGGTGATTTCAGGCATGGGGGAGAGACACCGCCTCGATGGTACGCCGACGAGGAGGCGAGAGACCTTGCCGACATGGAGGTGCTCTACCAACTCCGAACGGAGCGCCTGGACGAATTGATCGAGCGGGCCGAATCGATCCTGGCGCAGGCATCAGCGATCGACGAGGTCGAGTCCGGTCATGATGATGATGACCAATGGTTGCGGGAATGGCAGCAGGAAGCGATCGATGCGTGGATCGCTCGCGGGGGACGAGGGATCGTCGAGGCGGTAACCGGCACTGGCAAGACACGCGTGGCGGTTGAAGCGATCGATCGTGCCCGACAGCTTGGCCTACGGTCACTCGTGCTCGTGCCGTCAATCGTCCTTCAGGAACAGTGGGTGCGCGTGCTGGCGGAAGACCTTGGCCTCACGAACGTCGGCCTCGTCGGCGGGTTTGGCGGTCTCGTACCGAATGCCGCGTGCCCGGTCACCGTCGCAGTCGTCAATTCCGCTTCGCGACGCAGGGCCGACTTCGATGGCGATTTCGACATGCTCGTCGGCGATGAGTGTCACCGTTACGGCGCTCCAACCTTCAGCCAGGCATTGCTTCCGTCGGCTCGGCTCCGGCTCGGACTGACGGCGACACTTGAGCGAAGCGACGATGGCGTGGATAACATCCTCATACCCTATTTCGGTGAGGTCTGCTATCGGTACGATTTCTCGCGCGCACGTCGGGAAAAGGTGATCGCACCGTACCGCGTGATGATCATCGGGGTCGAACTGGATTTCGATAGTCGATGCCGGTACGACGACGCCGGCAAGCGGATGGGAACGGCGAGAAAGCGACTCGTCGAGGAGTTTGGATGCCCTGAGCGCCCAATCGGGGAGTTCTTGGAAATGGTAGGTCGCCTTGCCGGCGGATGGGGAGAAGCAAGCGCCTTGGCCGGCGTATATCTCGGGGCATTGAAGGAGCGACGTCAGATCCTGTCCGAGAGCCCCGAAAAACAGGATGTGCTGGCGAACCTGGCGCCGGCAATCCGCGCGTCCGGTCATGCAGTTACTTTTACCGAAACGATCGAGGCCGCCGAAACGATCGATGCCTTGCTTTTGACGAGGGGCGTGATGTCGTGCTCCTACCACAGCGGCAAGGACTCCGATGCCTGCCGGGAGGCGCTCGGGGCGTTCGAAGAGGGCGACCTCGAATGCCTGGTCGCCGTACGGTCGCTGGACGAGGGCATCGATGTTCCCGCCATCAACCTCGGCATCGTCGCGGCAGCGACCCAACAGCGCCGTCAGATGGTCCAGCGGATGGGACGGGTGGTGAGGCGCAAGGACGACGGGCGCGGCGCGGCGTTCGTGGTCATCTATGCTCGCGATACGTCGGAGGACCCAGCCCGACGCGCAGCCGAGACCGAGGCCGAACCGAGTCACTACGAGGACCTGCTCCAGAACGCCGAGGCGGTCGAATCGATTCGGGCGGCCGATGTGGACCCTGCCCGTATCGCCGCGACCATCGCGTCGTGGATCGCATCCCCGCGCTAGCCCTCTCGCCCTTGCCGCCCATTCGTTCGTCCAGGCAGCCCACCGCGAAGGTTATTGATTAACTTGATCTATTACTCTAGTATCGCCGTGGGGTGCTGATTCGTGGGACGGACGTAGCATCGGTTGTGCTGATTGCCCGAATGGCGCCCTGCGTTTGGCGCCGATGCGCCGGTGACGACGTGGATGACCGACCACGCGTGGCCCGGTTCGCCCCGCCGTCGATCGAGGAACGAGACCGCCCATGGTGATGGTGTTGCCCGACTCGTTGACCCCGGCCACCGATGGCGCGGCGACGCTGGAGGACCTGCTCCGGCAGCGGCGCACGATCCGGCGGCTCGGCGACGGGCCGTTGCCGGACGGGGCGATGGCGCGGATCGCCGCCACGGCGCACCGCGTGCCGGCCGCCTTCGGGCGGCCGGCGTGGCACGTGGTCGTCGTGCGGGAAAGCCGGGCGGCGTTCTGGGACGCGGTCGAGGCCGCCTTCCGCGAGCGGCTGGAGCCGGAGCGCCTGGCGCATTACCTCGACCGCCTCGACGGGTTCCGGGCGGGCGCGGGCGCGGTGCTGGTCTACGAGGATCGCTTGGCCGTCGAAGCGGCGCACGCGGCCAACGGGGTGACCCCGGAGCAGGCAGCCGCCTTCGCCCAGCAAGGGCTGGGCATGGTCCAGTTCGCGCTCTGGCTGGCGCTGGTGGCCGAGGGGCTGGCCAGTTCGTTGCAGCACTGGGAATGGCTGGTCGAGGACCGGCTGGCCGATCTGCTCGGCGTTCCGGCCGACCACTACCGGCTGGCGGCGACGATGCCGTTCGGATTCGCCGCCGAGGACCCGCGCCCGGCGGCCGACACCGCCTCGGTGGTGTCGTTCGAACGCTTTGCCGGCGCGGATTCGTTGGGCGGGTAGGCGGACTCTCACGCTTCACCGCTCGACCGTCCCGGCGACGAGGCCGGGCGACGTCCCGCGTGCATCCCGGTGCATCCGTCTCGCCATGGTTTGCCCGGAATCCGTGCCCGACGAGAAGTCTCGCGATGCGACGCCGGCTCAGGAGTGCGGTCAGGTCGCGAGGGCGTCGGCCAGGAGCGCGCCGGCGCGGTCGCGACCGCCGAAGTCGAGGATCGGCGGCGGCGAGGAGCCGGCGTCCAGTTCGGCGCGGATCGATTCAGCCAGGAGCCGGGGCGTGAGGTCCGACGGGTGGATCATCGCGGCGAGGCCGAGCGCGGCGAAGCGTTCGGCGCGCACCTGCTGCTCGCCGGGAGGCTGGTTGGGCCGAACGCGCGGCACGACGACCGGGCGCTTGCCGAGGGCAACGGCCTCCGTGAGCGCGTTGTAGCCGCCCATCGTCACCACGGCGTCGGCGGCGGCGACGTGCTCGATGACGTTTGGAACCGACGGAACGAACGCGACGTCCGGCAGCCGGGCCGCCTCCAGCGCGAGGTCGTGGGCCGTCGCCGGTTCGAGCAGCGGCCCGGCGACGACGAATGCCGCGATGCCCGTCAGCGCCGGTTCGCGCAGCGCGCCGAGGGCGGCCCGGAGCAGCGGCGTGCCGTCCGCCCCGCCGCCGGTGGTGACCACCACCATCGGTTGCGCGCCGATGCCGAGGCGGGCGCGGATCGCCCCAGCCGAAACCACCGGCGCCGGTGGGGCGAGGTAGCCGCAGAAGGTCGTCTTCGCCGCCGCGTGGTCCGAAAAGCCGTAGACCTCGCGGACGTCGCAGATGCGGGCGTCGCCGTAGACGAGGATGCGGTCGTAGGCGCGATCCAGCAGCGCGTGCGCGCCGTCGCGGTCCCAGGTACGGCGGGGAGCCCACGGTTCGTCGGGGATGTCGCGCAGCCCGAGGAGCAGGCGCGGGCGTGCATCGGGCGGGAGGGCGGTCCAGCCGTCGAGCGCCGCCGCGAGTTCGCGCAGATAGCCGGCCGGGGCCTGATCGACGTGGACGAGGTGCGGCGCGAAGACCCGCCCGGTTGCGGCGAGGATGGCCGCCCGCAGCGGCCAGACGCCCGTCCACGGCAGCCCGAGCGCGTGGTCGCCGGGAAGGTCGCCGTAGAGGAGGCCCCGGGTCGCGTCCGGCAGGCGCAGGACGTCGAGGCCCGGGATGCGGGCGTCTGCCGCCAGCGCGTCGGCGCGGGGCGAGCCGCTGGCGACGAGCAGCGTGGCATCCTGTCGCCGGTGGGCCAGTTCGGTCGCCAGCCGCAGGGTGCGGCGGATGTGGCCGAGGCCGTAAGCGTCGTGGCTGTAGAAAAAGGCACGGGGCCGGCTCATGGTCGACCCGGCGCTAAACGGAACGGATTGCCGCGCCGACGACGGAACGTCCCCGCGTCCGGCCTGTCGATCCGGCGCGGGCACGCGCCCGCCGGCCAAACCGGCGGGCGCGTTGCGAATCGGCCTACGTGAGCTGCTGGATGCACTGGCCGTTGTAGGTGTCGCAGAACAGGCCCGGGCAGCATTGCCCGTCGCCGCTGCACGGCCCGCCGTTCGGCTGGCAGCAGACGGCGTCGCACGCGCCGGAGCAGCAGTCCGCGCCCGAGGCGCAGTCAGTGCCGAGTTCGAAGCAGGTGGTTCCAGCCGATACGGCCTCGCAGCGCCCGCCGCGGCACTCCCGCCCCTTGGCGCAGCACTGGCCGTCGCAGCAGACCTGGTTGTTGCCGCAGCGGTCGCCGTTGCGGCGCTTCTTGCCCTCGCAGCGCCCGTTGCGGCACGTGCCGTCGCGCTGGCACGCATCGTCCGGCGTGCAGGAGCGCCCGTCCTTGTTCGGGTCAGGGGCGCAGCCGCCGGCGGCGGGGTCGCAGACCCGGCACTCCGGGCAGGGGCCGCAGATCGCGCCGACGTTGTGGTGGCCGCCGCTGGCGTCGGCGATCGCGACGCCGCCGCCGTTGTCGCCGAGCGCGCCGATCCCCGACCCGGCTGCGCCGCCCTCGACATCCTGGGCCGCGGCGTTGCGGCCGAAGCGGCCCAGCAGTCCAGCGCCGGCGCCGGCGGCCAGCCAGCGCAGCATGCCGCGGCGCGACGTGCCGTCGGCGAACGCGCGCGTGAGCGCGTCGAAGCGTTCCCGATCCACGGATACCCTCCCCCCGATTCCCCGAACGCCGGGCGCACGATACCCCTCCGCGATCGGTCGCGGCGCACCGTAGCACAGGCGAACGAATGCGACAATTTTCCATTGTTCCCATGCCGGGGGGCCGATCCCTCGGCCCCCGGCAGGCGCGCTACCGGCAGGCGCCCCACTGGCCGTAGCCGTGGTCGCGGGCGAAGGTTTCGGCGGCGACGAAGCGATCGACGTAGCGGCGGTTCGGCGTGTCGCGGAACCGCTCGGCCGCGCCGCTGCGGATGATGGCCTCGTTGGCGAGGTAGACCCGGCCGTCGCGCTCGAACCAGACGTAGCGCAGCAGGCGGTCGTAGCGGTCGCGGTCCTCCACGTCCTGTTCGAGCCAGACGGTGTCGATGCCGGAAAGCAGCCCGGCCGTGAAGTCGCTCGCCTCCAGTCCGTAGCATTCCAGCGCACGGCTGCCCTGTCCCGTCTCCGGCGTGTCGATGCCGACCAGCCGGACGCTTTCGCGGCGGCCGTTGGCGGTCTGGATCGTGATGGTGTCGCCGTCGATGGTGGCGCGCAGGGCGACGGGCTCGGCGGCGGCGGGGATGCGGTCGGTCCAGAGCGCTGGCGCGGCGCCGGGCGGCAGGTCTTCGCAGGCGAGGCCGTCGCGATCCGGGTCCAGCACGGGATCGACGCGGGCGGCCGATTCGTAGACCGTTTGCGCCCAGACCTGGCTGTCGAAGGCGGAGCAGCCCGCGCCGTTGGCCGCGCCGGACGACGGCGCGTCGGCGACGGGAGCCGTCGCGAGCGGTTGTGCGCGGGTGGGTTCGGCGCGGGCGAGTTCGGTCGGCGCGGGCGGGATGCCCGCTTGCGGCACCAATGAGCCGGGATCGCGATTGCCGCCGAGCAGGTACCAGCCGACCAGCGCCAGCAGGCCGATGACGGCGAGCCACGGGGAGACGGATCGCCGAGGTTTCGGCCGGGCCGGGGCGCGGGTGCCGCTCTTCGGCGGCGGCGCGGAGCGCGCTTGCGCCGAAGCCGGACGGGCCGGGCAATCGTGCAGCGAACCGTCGAGGTCGTAGGGACGCCACGTCCCATCGACGCCCTCGCGCAGTTCGATCGGTCGGCCGCAGTACGCGCAGGCCTTGCGGCGGATGGTCATGGGCGGACGGGTCCTCCCGACGGTGGCGACGATTCGTGCAGGATGCCGGGTGGGGCGTTGCCGCACAAGAGGTCGTACGGCGGGATGCGCGGCCAGCGGCGGCCCAGTCACCCCGGCCGAAGGCCCGGGCTCCGCGAACGAAGCCCCTCCCGGACTGGGCACGCGCGGGCTCGACAATTGGGCACCCGCCGTCATGGCTGTCGCCCTCACCGGGGAGCCGCGCCGATTCGGCAACCGCCATGACCCGCTGCGGGTCCATCGCACCGGTGGTTGCGCGCCGGGCCGACGGGGCACCATGCGGAGAAGCACGATTGGTCCGGCACCCGGGCAGTCGGGAGCCGGAACCCGCGCCGTCGCCTTGACGCTCCCGGAGCAGCCGGATAGTGTACGGACACCTTGGGGCCGGGGCCGGGTGGTCCGACACCGTCGCCGCGCGCCGCGCGGGAGGGCGCCGATGATTCTTTCCGACCGCGACATCCGGCAGGCGCTGGAATCGGGCCGCATCCGCATCGACCCCACGCCCGACCTCGACGCCCAACTCGGCTCGGTCTCCGTCGATTTCCGACTCGGCACCACCTTCATGGTGTTCGAGCATTCCCGCCACTCGTTCATCGACCCGCGCCAGCCCCAGTCGATCGGCGACGCGATGCGGACCATCGAGGTCGCGCCGGACGAGCCGTTCATCATGCAGCCGGGCGATTTCGCGCTGGCCAGCACGATCGAATCGCTGGAGTTGCCCGACGACCTGCTCGGGCGGCTGGAAGGGCGCTCCTCCATCGCCCGGCTCGGGATCACCGTGCACTCGACCGCCGCGGTGTTCGAGCCCGGCTGGGTGGGCACGGCGACGATGGAACTGAGCAACCTCGGGCGGATGGCGGTCGCCCTCTACCCGGGCATGCGGATCTGCGCCTTCTCGTTCGAGCAGGTGTCCAGTCCGGTCAGCGTGCCGTACCGCGCCAAGCGGGGGAACAAGTACGCCGGGCAGGTGACGCCGAGAGCGAGCCTGCTGGCCGAGGAGAACCGCGGGGACTGATACGAAATCCGGCTGATTGGTGCGGGAATCCGTTCGTCGGTCGTAGGGGAGGGACCCGTTGTTAGGTGCCGTAGGGTAGGAGCGCGGCGGTGCCGTCCGGGCGG
>JAFAEX010000095.1 GCA_023423795.1 Chloroflexota bacterium
CTGGGGCGCCGCGAGCGCCCCGAACAATCCCTCCCTCCCCCACTGACCCGGCCGGCGCCCCGCGCGGCCGGGTCGGTGCGTCCGGCGCTTATCGCACCGGGAGCCCCTCCGCCATGCCGTCGATCCAGGCGAGCGCGGCCTCCGTTTGCGCTATACGCAATCCGAGCACCGCGACCCGGAACCGCAACGCACGATCGTCGCCCGGAGCCTCGCCAACCGTCTCGGCGTCTTCCCGCTGCCGGCGCAAGGATTCCGCCAGCGCGGCGAGGACCGCCCGCTGCTCGCGCAGCAGGACGGCCCGCCGCGCGGGGTCGAGCGTGCCGGCGAAGTACAACTTGAGCAGGAACTCCAGCCGGATCTCGCGGGTGTGCGAGACCGGTTCGGAAAGCCACCGCGCCAGTTCATCCCGCCCCTCGCGTGTCAGGCGAAACGTGCGCCGGGCCGGGCGCGAGGGTTGCTCCTCGGTGGCCGATGCGACCCAGCCGTGCCGCTCCAGCGTCTTCAGGTGGTGGTAGAGCATGCCCGGCTCCAGCCGCAGCACCTCGCCGAGTGGTTGCCCTTCGCCGAACTGCCGGGCGAGGTCGTAGCCGTAGGCAGGCTGGCGGCCCTCGGCCATCGCCAGCAACCCGAGCAGCGCATGCTCGCCGGGCGACACCGCCCCGCGCCGTCCGCGCTTACCGCCAACGCAGGATGTGCGCTCGGCGCTCATCGTTGCAGCACCACGAACAGCAACGCCGCCAGCCCGGCCAACGCCGCGAACGCGACCGCGATGACGATCGCGCCCGCCGCCGGGACGAACGTGCCCTCCTCGATCGCGTGCCCGGCATCGACGAACCGCCGCCCTCCCACCGCCGTCATCGCGGTGCCGCCGATGATGAGCAGCACCGCCAGCGGCGTGGCGATGTCCCAGCCGTTGACCGAGGCGCGTTCGAGGAACTGCGCGGTCGCCAACCCGAGCGCGACGAGACTGAGACCGGTGCGAAGCCAGGCGAGGAAGGTCCGCTCGTTCGCCAAGTGCGTGCGCGCCCGGCTGTCGCGGTCCAGCGTCTTCACGGCGGTCGTCACGACCCGCTCTGATTTGGTCGGTTGGCTCGTCACGCCGGCTCCCGGGCTCCTTCGCTCCTGCCTGCTGCCGCGTTCCGCATACAACGCCCATGTCCGTCCGGCGCTCATGGGTCGGCGCGGTCCAGTCTCGGGTTCATCATAGCGCCGGATGCAGCCCACGCTCCCTGGTTTCGCCCGAGGGCGTGCCGGCGTTCGCCGCGCATCGGCCGCGGCGCCCGGCTAGACTGAATCCGCCCGGCCAACCCGTCGGCACGACGCTCGCACCCGTAGTACCCGTGGAGTTCGCTGCCCAGATGGCTGGTCCGATTCCCGACAACCGCGCCCTTTCCCGGCTGTCGCCCGCGCAGCGCGAAGCGGCGTTGGCCCTTGCGACCCGTTGGCAGGAGGCCGGCGAAGAACTGTTCCTCGTCGGGGGGCTGGTCCGCGACGCGCTGCTGGGACGTCCGGTGCCGAGCGACCTCGACCTCACCACCTCGGCCCTGCCGGAGCGAACGCAGGCGCTGGCCACCGAAGCCGGCGCGGCCTCCATCTTCACGATCGGCGAGCGGTTCGGCACCGTCGGCGCGGTCTTCGGCGACGGCGCCGACCAGGTCGTGGCCGAAATCACGACCTACCGCGCCGAACACTACCCGGACGATACACGCTTCCCCAGCGTCCGCTACGGTGTCGGCCTCACCGACGACCTGGCGCGGCGGGATTTCACCGCCAACGCGATCGCCGCCGACCCGCTCACCGGCGACCTGATCGACCCGTTCGGCGGCGAAGGCGACATCGCGCTCGGTGTGCTCCGCGCGGTCGGCGACCCGGACGAACGGTTCGCCGAAGATCCGCTGCGCCTGCTCCGGGCCGCCCGCTTCGTCGCGCAACTCGGCTTCCGGATCGATCCCGCGACCGAAGCGGCGATGTCGCGCAACGCCAAGAGCCTCGGCCGGATCAGCCAGGAACGGATCTACGCCGAACTGGTTCGCCTGCTGGCCGGCGAGTGGGCCGACCACGGCCTCGAAGCGCTGCGCCGCACGGAATTGTTGCCAGTCGCGCTGCCGGAACTCGCGCCGATGGCGGCGGAGGCCGGCATCGACCCGCGCCACCGCGCCAATCGCGAAAAGGACCTCTGGGCGCACACGCTGCAGGTCGTCGTGCAAGCGCCGCCGCGGCCGATGGTGCGGTGGGCCGCCCTGCTCCACGATGCCGCCAAACCGCTGGTCCGTGGCATCGACGAAACCGGCGACGTCCACTTCTTCGGGCACGAGCGGGCCGGGGCCGACCTTGCCGGCCGGTTGCTTCGCCGGCTCAAGGCGGACAAGGCGACGATAGCCGGCGTCACCCGGCTGGTGGAATTGCACGGCCGCCCGGCGGCCTACGAACCGGACTGGACCGACAGCGCGGTGCGCCGCCTCGCGCTGGAGGCGGGCGAGCGCTGGGACGACCTGCTCGACCTCGCCGCCGCTGACGTCACCTCCGGCCGCGCCCACAAGCGCAAGCAGGCGGCGCGCCGGGTCGAACTCCTGCGCGCCCACGATGCCCGGCTGCGAGAGGAAGCCGACCTCGCCCGTCTCCAAAGCCCGCTCGACGGCAACGCCCTGATGGCGATGTTCGGCCGCGGCCCGGGGATCTGGATCAAGCAGGTCAAGGACCACCTGCGCGAACTGGTCATCGACGGCGACCTCGCCCCCGGCGACGTGGCCGCCGCCGAGGACATCGCCCGCGCCTGGATGGCCGCGCAGGATAGCGAGTCCTGACCGGCCGATCCCCGCGTCAGTCGCCTGCCTCCGGCGTCGCCGAGCCAGTCTCCATCACTTCGGCGTCTTCAATGGTCGCATCCGAGGTCGCATCCGACGCTTCGGCAATGGTCGCCGCATCGGATGCGTCCTGACTGGCATCCGTCTCCGGCGACAGGAAGATCGAAACGTCGATGGCGAACGGGTCGAGCACCCCCGGCGCGACTACCGCGATGCCCGTGCTTTCTCCGTTCGCATCAGCAAGCGAAATCGCCAGCGCGCCGTCGTCGGTAAGCGCCCCGGCGATCGCGCCGCAGGCGATCACGGCCGCGTCCTCGGCCCCGGATTCGCCGATGGCGACGACGTGTGGCGAGCCGACGGCGTCATCGAACGACACCGGGGCGCTGCCGAATCCGTTGCGGACCGGTTCGCCGCCGCCGCTCCCGACCGCCACGCCGCGCGGCTCGGTGACGACGGCGATGGAGGCGACCACCGGGCCGGGAGCGGTGCACGCGCCTTCCCGCAGCGTCGGGGGGGGGGGCCCCCCCCCCGGGGCCCCC
>JAFAEX010000240.1 GCA_023423795.1 Chloroflexota bacterium
GACCTGTGCCCTCCTTCGTTCGAATGCGGCCACGACGAAGGAGGGCACAGGTCCCTCCCCTACGATCGACGGATTTCCCGGTCCCGGTAGAAAGCAACCGTGGGTTTATCTGACGCTGCCGTGCGAAACACACGGCACGACGAGGGGGAGCCGGTGGCGAACGTCGGGCGGGGCACCATCGACGACGCGGACCTGGTCGCGGCGCTGCGCGGCGCGGATGCCGACGCGATCTGCCGGGCGAACGGCGCAACACGGGACGAGTTCGACGAAGCGCGGCGGGCGTTCCTGCGCCGCAGGCTGCCACCGGAAAACGCCACGATTCGGGCCGCCGTGCGCGGGCCGGTCGAGATCCTGCGCGACCGTTCGGGCATGCCCCACGTCTGGGCCGGGACGACGGACGACCTCTGGTTCGGCGTCGGGTTCGTCATGGCGCAGGATCGCCTGTGGCAGATGGACCGGCTGCGGCGGCGAGCGCTTGGGCGGCAGGCCGAGGTGCTTGGCCCCGCCTACGTGCCGAGCGACCTCGCGCGCCGGCTGGTCGGCATCCCGGAGATCGCCGCGGCCGAGGCCGGACGCACCGACGAGCGGACGTTGGCGATCCTGGATGCCCTCGTCACCGGAATCAACCGGCAGATCGAGGAATACGGGCGCGACCTGCCGGTGGAGTTCGCGCTGCTCGGCTACGAGCCGGAGCCGTTTGCGGTGCGGGATTCCATCGCGATCCTGCGCGGCATCTGGTGGTCGCTCAACGGCCGGTTGGAGACGCTGGTCGCGGCCGAGGCGGCCCGCTCCTTGCCGCCGGATCTCCAGCAGGCCTGGCTGACGCCGGAGCGGCCGGAGGAACGGATCGTCCCCGACCTGCCGGCGCGCCTGCGCGACGACGCGGCGCGGCATGATGCCGCGGGCGAGGGCGACTGGCGCGGCAGCAACAACTGGGCGGTGGCGGCGGGGCGGACCGCGAACGGGCACGCCATCCTGTGCAGCGACCCGCACCAGCCGTTCTGGATGCCGGCCAGTTGGTACGAGTACGCCGTGCACGGGCCGGAGGACGACGCGGCCGGGGC
Organism: Chloroflexota bacterium; assembly: GCA_023423795.1. Classification (GTDB taxonomy): domain Bacteria; phylum Chloroflexota; class Chloroflexia; order Thermomicrobiales; family UBA6265; genus CADCWF01. The sequence goes on from JAFAEX010000240.1 coordinate 1,065, forward strand.
CGGCCACCCGGGCGTGCCGGGCTTCTGGTGGGGATCGAACGGGCGGATCGCCTGGGGCGTCACCAACAACGTCGCCTCCACCCGTGACCTGTACGCCGAGACGGTCGATCCCGCCGATCCCGGCTGCTACCGCGAGGGAGACGGCTGGGCGCGGTTCGCCAAAGAGCCGATCGAGATCGCGGTCGCCGAGGAGGAGCCGCGTCGGTTCGTGCGTCGCTCGACCGTGCGCGGGCCGATCGTCAACGACATCCTGCCCGCCGTGACCGACGGCGGCGACCCGCCCCTCTCGCTGCGCTGGGTCGGGCAGGAGCACCTCGACGACGTGCGCGCCGTGGTCGGCATCGCGCGGGCGGACGACTGGGATGGCTTCCGCGATGCCCTGCGCGATTGGGCCGTGGCGGTCTTCAATTTCGCGTACGCCGACCGCGCCGGGAACGTCGGGATGCAGTGCGCCGGGCGCATTCCCCTGCGCGGCCGGGTGAAATGGGGCTTCCGCGACGCGCTGAACCCCGACGATGTGTGGACGGGATACGTGCCCTTCGACGACCTCCCGTATGAAGAGCAGCCGGCGCGCGGCTACGTCGCCTCCGCCAACAACAAGCCGGCGCCAGACGACTACCGCTACCGGCTCTACGGCGCGTGGGCGCCCGGCTACCGCGCGGCGCGCATCGACGAGACGCTGCGGAACGCGGATGCCTTCGACGCCGACCAGGGACGGGCGCTGCAACTCGACGTGCGCAACCTGCGGGCGGTCGCGCTCGCCCCGGTCATCATCGCGCGGCTGGCCGGGACGGACGACGCCGACGCCCGCCTGCTGCGCGACCTGCTGGCCGGCTGGGACCACGAATACCGGCTGGACTCCCCCGCTCCGGCGGCGTTCGAGACGTTCGTGGCCGAATGGCAACGCCGAATCGCGCAGGAGCGGTTTCCGGCGCGGCTCGTCCCGCTCGTGCGCGGATCGGGCGGAATCGCGGCCCGGCTGCTATCGGGCGACGATCCCGGCTGGTTCGCCCCGGATGCGGACCTCGACGCGCTCGTGGCCGAAACCGCCGCGGCTGCCGTTGCCGCGCTGCGGGAGCGGCACGGGCAGGATCCGGCGGGCTGGGCGTGGGGCAACGTCCACCGGGTCCACCTGCGCCACCCGCTCTCCAATCCGGCGAACGCCGGCCTCTTCGACCTCGGCCCCGTGCCGATCGTGGGCGGCGCCGACACGCTCTGCAACACCGGCGTCGGGCCGGCGCCGGGCTGCGAAGCCGTCGGCGGCGTCGAGTACCGGATCGTGGTCGATTTCGCCGAACCCGGCCGGTTCCTGGCGATCCAGAACGCCGGCAACTCTGGCCAGCCCGGCAGCCCGCACTACGGCGACCAGTTCGCCGCGTGGATCTCCGGCGCGTACCGAACGGTCCGTCTCGACCGGGCCGGCGTCGAGGCGGACCTGGCCGGCCGGACGGAGATCGTGCCGTCCGTGGCGGAGACCACCTCGGTGTAGGCCGCCGCCGACCCGCGGGCGGTTGACTCGTGGAAACCGAACGGCCCCGTCCGACCCGTTGCGCTCCAGCACGACAGGGGCGATCCTCGCGCGACCGGGCGACGGCGCGAGTTGGGAAGCGTGACGGAGGACCCCTGCCACGATGGGCGTGTACGACGAGTTGGGCTTGAACCCGATCATCAACGCGAGCGGGACCCTGACCCGGCTCGGCGGCAGCCGGATGCACCCGGAGGTGCTGGCGGCGATGGCCGAGGCTGCCGCCTCGTTCGTCCCGATCGACGATTTGCAGGAGCGCGCCGGGGCCGAAATCGCCGCCACCTGCGGGGCCGAGGCGGCCTACGTCGTCGCCGGAGCCGCCGCCGGGCTGGCGCTGGCGACGGCCGCCTGCGTGGCCGGGCTGGACGTTGGGGCGATGGACCGGCTGCCCGACACCACCGGCCTCAAGGACGAAGTCGTCGTCCAGCGTGGGCACCGCAACGCCTACGACCACGCGATCCGCTCGGCCGGGGTGCGCTTCGTCGAGGTCGGCTACCTCGGCTATCCCGGCGCGGGCGGCACTTACCCGTGGCAGATCGAGCAGGCCATCACCGAGCGGACGGCCGCCGTCGCCTGCCCGATCCTCGACACGCCGGGCACGGTCCCCCTGCCGGTCGTCGCCGAGATCGCCCACGCGAAGGGCGTGCCGGTGATCGTGGACGCCGCGGCCGAGTTGCCGCCGCGGGCGAACCTGCGCCGCTTCATCGAGGAGGGCGCCGACCTGGTCGTTTTCTCCGGCGGCAAGGCGATCGGCGGACCGCAGGCCAGCGGCATCCTCGCCGGCCGGGCCGACCTGATCTCTTCGGTCGCGTTGCAGCACCAGGACATGGACGTGCGCCCGGAAACGTGGTCGCGCCGGGGGATGCTCGGCGGCGACCTGCGAGGGGTGCCGCACCAGGGGTTCGGACGGTCGATGAAGGTCGGCCGGGAGGAGATCGTCGGGTTGCTGGTCGCCCTGCGGCGCTTCGCCGCCGGCAGCGACGAGGCCGACCTCGTCCGGTTTCACGCGCTGCTGGACCCGATCGAAGCGGCGCTGGCCGGCCTGCCCGGCGTGCGCGCCTGCCGCCGCGTGCCCGAGGGCAAGCCGGTGCCGATGCTGCACATCGAAATCGACCCGGCCGTCGCCGGGCAGGATGCCTACGCGGTCGTCAACGCGCTACAGGAAGGCGAACCGGGTATCGCCGTCGTCCAGTCGTGGGCGGAGTTCGGCCGAATCGCGGTCAACCCGCAGGGGCTGACGCCGGACGAGGCCGAGGTCGTCGCAAGAAGGCTACGCGAAGTGCTGTCCGCCTGACCGGCGGCATTGTCACCTTGCCGAAAGCCAACCAACGGCCAGCGTTGCTGGCTCGTGGATGACCGCGAATGTGCCAATAACCCGGACACCGCTCCGGGCCGACCGGCGATGGACGAGTGCGATGATGGCGGTTCCCATATCGATCAGACCGCTGATCACGCCCGCCTGGGGTCGATGTCGGTTGCCCAAATGATGCCGACACCGCGCGTGCTCATACGAGATCCGGCTATTCGCTGCCGTTTCGCCCGCCCGCGACGGCGTGCGTTCGTAGGGGAGGGCCCGGCGCCATCTGTTCCGACTAATTCTTCGTAAGCGCCTTGCTGCCGGAGAGGGGCGGTGCGTACGTACGCCGATGCGGTCGGAGACCACTTGTTCGGCTCGGGCCTCGATGGCTTGGCCTTGGGTCGCAAATGTCGCCTGCACCACTACATCTGGTACCGTCGGCTGTTTTGTCGGTACAAATGGCCCGGCGCCCTCCCCTACGAACGCGGCCCCGGGCACGGGAGGGCGCCGGGCCCTCCCCTACGAACGGCGAACGGATTCGCGCACCAACCAACCGGATTTCGTATCAGCCCCAGAGGGGCTTCGTTTTCGTAGCTCGGGGACGATGGCGTTTGCCCATCTGATGCGGCTACCGGCCAAGGAGCGCGCGCGATGATGGCGGTTGCGTAATTGATGCGGACACCGTTCCAGAAGCGGGCGCGATGAATCGCGCCCCTACAA
>JAFAEX010000005.1 GCA_023423795.1 Chloroflexota bacterium
CCCCGCCTAACGACGAACGGAGTACCGCACCAATCAACCGGATTTCGTAGACCAGGTCCGGAGCCACGCCCGCCCGGGGATGATGGCGTTTGTCTACGTTTGTCTATTTGATGCGGACACCGCCCCAAGAGCGGGCGCGATGAATCGCGCCCGCTCCGCCGATGCCCGGTCTGTTTTGGCAACCGCCATCATCCCTGGTCGAACGACGCCGATGGGGATCAGCGTATTGCGGGAACCGCCATACTCGCGCACCGACAACCCGCCCTGTTGCAGTGGCTCGATGATGGCGTTGGCGCATCTGATACGGACACCGACCCGGAGCCGTGCGCGGTGCATCGCGCCCGCTCCGCCAATACCCGGTCTGTTCTGGCAACCGCGGTCAGCGCCGGGCGGACATCACGACCCGGCCTAGAACTCCGGCAGCATCCCCGCCGCATCGAACGCGATCGGCCGCAACTCGCCGGTCTGCTCGACCCGGCCGGTTGCCAGAACCTCGGGCAGCAACGTCTCCGACACCCACAGATCCTCGACGTGCTTGGTGTCGAGGATGCGGCAGATGCGCGCCGTTTCGACCTCGATCTTCATGCAGCAGGCCAGCGCGACGGACAGCGCCTCGCGGTCGGTATCGACCGTGATCGGGATGCGCGCGCCCTGCGGCGACTTCGACGTGATCGCGTTCATGTAGGTGCGCTCGGGGTCCAGCCGCGAGATCGCGCGGCGCAGCGCCACGTCGAACATGCCGATACCGGTGGCATTCCCCTCCGTGTCCTCGGTCAGGGCGCGGACGACGGCGCGCTGGATGCGCGGAAACGGCGCGGCCTCCCCGAGCGGGATCGCCCCGACAACGTCGCGGTTGATGACGTTGGGGTCGGCCCCGTCGCCGCTGATGTCCTTGCCGATGAAATCGACGACCAGGACGTCGATGTTCTGGCCCGGCAACCGGCCCAGCCAGTCGCGGGCGATCCTGAGCAGTTCCTGCTCGCGGTCCCAGATCCGCGCCGCCGGCACCGCCTCGATCATGCCGAGTTCGCCGTAGCCATTCTCGATGAGCGCGATGCCGAAGGGGATGTTGACCTGGGTCAGCGTGTGCTTCGCCACCGCCGGGATCAGGTGGTGGAACTCGTGCATCCCCTGGTGGTGGAAGAAATCCGCGCCCTTCTGCTTGCCCAGCCCGATGGCGAGCATCTTCATCAGCCCGCTCTCGACCGGGCCGCGAAAATCGGTGTGCGGCTTCACGCGGCCGACCGGAATCGTGGCGTCGGCCCCATAGGCGTTGCGGTCGAAGTAGACGGGCACCCCATCCTCCACCTCGCCGAGGTGGACCGTCTCCATGCTGGAACGGATCGGGCAGCCCATCGCCGCTTCGGTCACGCCGTAGTGGGCGATCAGTTCGGTCTGCTGCTCGGCGACCGCGCCGGCGTGGCTGCCCATCGCCGGCACGATGAACGGCTCCCCGCCGAGCCGCCGCACCTGCTCGACGCTGGCCTTCAGCACGTCGGCAATGCGGTCGATGCCGCGGCTGCCGGCGGTGAGGGCCACCCGCTGCCCGGGCTTGATCGTGCCGCCGATCTCCGGCCTCGCGAACTCGGCGGCGACCACGGCCGCCACGTCGTCGATGCGGGTCGAGACCAGTTGCTGCCGCACCGGCGCCCACCGGGGAAGCGTTCCGCGCTCGAAGATGTCCAATCCCACCGCCGCTGCCTTTCGCGCCGGCCGCGCCTCGGTCGCCGGGCGGCCGCGATCGCCGATTTGGCTTGATGGTGGGACGCCGCGCGGCCCGTGTCAACCGCCGGCGAAGGCGTCCGACAGGCCGCAGGCGGCGAGGCCGTCTTCGTACCCGGACGTGAAGGCCGCCACCCGGTCTTCGCCGGAGCCGTGGGCCTCGGGATCGTCCCAGGCGGTGCCATCCGGGTCGCCGGAAAGGCTGGTGATCAGCAGCGCCTCGTCTACGTCGCCGGGGTCGAGCCAGCCGCTGAACTCGGCGCTGTCGGTGTACGCGCCCGCGAGGCAGTCGGCCTGCTGCTCCATCGCCACCGACCGCGTGCTGGTGATCTGCCAGCCGAGCACGCCGGCATCGTAGCCGACCAGCAACTGGACGTGGTGTCCCCATTCGTGGGCGACGACGACCACCCAGCCGAAGTCGCCGATATTGGCCTCGACGATCCGCCGGAACTCCGCCGAGTAGTAAATGGTGTCGTCGAGCACGCAGTAGAACGCCGTTTCCTCCGCCGGGTCCGCGATGCCGCAGGCGGTCGGGGTCGGCGCATCGAAGGAGACGACCCCGCGGGGCGGCACGTAGGAGAACCCGGCGGCGGCGAATTCCCCTGCCCAGAACGCATCGACGTGCGCGTGCAGGGGATCGGGGAACCGGGCCACGCGCTCGGCGTCGTTCACCGCCGCCGCGTCGATCACCCCGCCGACGGAAAGCGACGCCAGCGGCCCGGCCTGCTGGCCCGGCGCATAGAAGGCGATCTGCTCGTCAACGAACCCGCGCGAGTTGCCGAAGAACCAGCCCCAGCCGCTGGGGTCCGCTTCGACGAGGTGAACGGCGCCCGTTTCGTCGCTGCGCACGCCGTCGGTCCAGAACGGCTGGCTGAACGTGACCCGCACCGCGGCGTAGGTCTCGCCCGTCACCGGCCAGGTCCAGGTGACCGGCTCCGCGCCGATGACGCGCAACTCGGACGTCGTCTTGCCGGCGAAGGTCGATTCGTACCAGCCGGCCACCGCGGCGTCGGGCACGACGGCGCGGCTGTCGGGGTGCATCAGCGCGGCGAGCGCGCCCCAGTCGCGGGCGGCTTCGAGCCGCGAGAGGTCGCGGGCGAACTCAGCGGCCGATTCGAGCCGCACATCGGCCGACTGCGTGCGGCGCACCTGCGGCGCCGCCTCGGCGGGAAGGGACGACGAGAGCGCCACGCCGAGGACCAGCAGGAGGGCGAAAAGCGCGTTGAACGGTCGAACCACGCGGCACTCCGAACGGGCGGGTCGAGCTACCCACCGAGGTCTACGCCCGCCGGACGGTTCGGGATCCCCCGGCGGCGGCGCGACCCTCCCCCATCGGTCCCGTACGTGCGGCAATGCTGCGCCCCGGGCGGCCAGCGCTGGCCGCCCGGACGGGACCGCGACCGGCGCGTTACCGCGCGTCGATCGGCTCGAAACGGCGGTCGGTGCGGCCAAGGAACTCGGACTGCGGCCGGATCAGCCGGTTGTTCGCCGTCTGCTCCAGCACGTGGGCGGTCCAGCCGACGGTGCGGGAAACCGCGAAGGTCGGGGTGAACATGTCGCCCGGCAACCCGACCGCGGCCAGCACCGCGGCCGAGTAGAACTCGACGTTGGTGTAGAGGCGGCGGCCCGGCTTGCGCTCTTCCAGCATCGCCAGCGCCCGTTCCTCGGTCCGCTTGGAAAGCGCGAAGAAGTCCGGATCGCTGGCCTGCTCGGCCATGCCGCGCAGCACTTCGGCCCGCGGGTCCTCCGCCTTGTAGACGCGGTGGCCGAAGCCCATCAGGCGCTGGCCGCCGTCGAGGGCGTTGGTCAGCCAGGCATCCACGTTGTCCGCCGTGCCGATCTCCTCCAGCATGTCGAGCACCTTGGACGGCGCGCCGCCGTGGAGCGGGCCCTTCAGCGCGCCGATCGCGCCGGTGATCGCCGAGCAGAGGTCGGACTGGGTGGACGCGATGACCCGGGCGGTGAAGGTCGAGGCGTTCATGCCGTGGTCGGCCAGCAGCGTCAGGTAGACCTGCAGCGGACCCCAGTGGCGCTCGTCCGGCACCCGGTCGAAGAGTTGGTAGAGGTAGTTCTGGGCGGTGTTGAGGTCGTCGCGCGGGGCGACCGGCTCCTTGCCCTGCCGCAGGCGGAAGAACGCGGCGAGGATCGCGGGCACCCGGGCAGCGAGCGCGATGGCCTCGTCGAGGTCCGGCTCCTCATCGAACAGCCGGTGGTCGATCGCCCCGAGCGCGGAGACCCCCGTGCGCAGCGCGTCCATCGGCGCGGCGTCGGACGGGAGGGCTCGCAACGTGGCGATCACGCCCTCGGGCAGGTCGCGGTTGGTCCACAGTTTCCGGCAAAACGCATCGAGTTCCGAACGCGTCGGCAGGTGCCCGATCCAGAGAAGGTGGGCGACTTCTTCAAAGGAGGCCTTGCCGGCCAGCTCGTGGATGTCGTAGCCGCGGTAGACGAGGCGCCCCTCCTCGCCGTATACGTGGCTCAGCGCCGTCGTGGCCGCCACGACCCCTTCGAGCCCTTCGGGCCTGGGCTGCGCTACCTCGACGCCCCCGTTGCTGCCGCTCATCCATCGCTCCTGCGGTTGCAGCCCGCCAGTCCGGCGACCACCGAGCCGTCTCGGACCCGGATCGCAGGATCGCTGCCGCGCACGCTGCCGCCCGGGTTTCCACTACGAACGGGAATGCTAGCATGCCCCTTCCCGCCGCGGACGCCGGTGTTTCGGCCCGGTTTCGCCTTGTCTTGCCCTCCGCCGTGCCGCTGGGTCACGACGCGAAAACGGGTGGTACGCTACGGGCATCGAATGACCTCCCGCGCCGTCGCCCGCGACGAGCGGACGCGGGCGAACCTCGGCGGCTCCGCGGCCGCCGAACGACCCGGGGCCGCGCATGTCCGACCGCCAGCGCAACCGCCCGCCGCGACGATCCGCGATCCTCTGCGCGGCCGTCCTGTCGTGCACGATCCTCGTGCCGAACGTGGCCGCTATCGAATCCGAGCCCGCTCCCCTGCCGTCCGCGCCCGTCGCCGCGGAACAGGCCGCTCCCGCGGCGCCGTCGGCGCGGCGAGCCGCTGCCGCGCCGGCCGATTCTTCCCGCAGCGTCCGGCCACGCGGGGCGGCCGCCCCGGTCGAGTTGCGGCCAACGCCGGAGCCGACGGTCGCGCCCGCACGAGGCGCGGCATCGCCGACATCGCCACGAGCCAGCGCGTCCCGCGAGGACGACGCACAGGGCAGCAAGCGCACCCGCGCGAAGGCGCAAACCCCGTCGCGGGTCTGGCCGATGGCGAGGGGTGGGTACACATTCACCCAGCCGTTCGGCTGCGTGCCGCAACTCGGAGGGTTCTACCGCACCAACCCCGGCTGCCCGATCGACAGCCCAGCCGTCCATGGCGGCATCGACCTCGCCGCGCCGGAAGGAACCCCGATCTACGCGGCGGCGTCCGGCTGGGTGACCGAGGCCGGGCTGGACCGCGAGGTTGGGCTGGCCAACACCCGGTTGATCGTCCAGCACGACGGCAAGAACGAGGGGTACGCCACCGAATACCTCCACTGGATCGTCAGTTACGTCCGCGTGGGCGACTACGTGCGGGCGGGCCAGCAGATCGCGGAGGTGGGTTCGGTCGGCTGGTCCACGGGGCCGCACCTGCATTTCGCCGTAATCGAGTTCGAGACCGGCGACTACGCCGATCCGGTGCGATGGCTGCCGAAGGCGACCGACGCCGGCGTCTACCGCGGGCAGGAGCCGGCTCGCCGGGCGCAGCGCTTCGAAGGCAAATCGGCCAATCAGCCCGAGCACGCCGACCCGGCGCCGCCGCCGCTGCCTACGCGCGAGCGCGTGCCGGAATCCCCGCCCGCCGAGTCGGCCGAGAGGACCGGCGGCAATCGCGCCAAGCGCGAGCGCAAGGCCGGGAAGCGCGCGGAACGGCGCGAACAGCGACGCGCCGAGCGTGCGGAGGAGCGGGCCGCCGCCGCGGAATCCCCCACCGAGACCCACGATCGCGGCCGCGCCTCGCGTGACGTCGCCGACGGCGCACGGAACGACGCGCCGTCCGAATCGCCGAACTCCAGCGCCGACGAAACGGGCGAAACGTCCGACGCCAAGGCGAAGAAGGACCGCAAGCGCGACCGCGCCACCGACGACTCCGAGCGCGGCAAGAAGCGCGACAAGGACCGCAACAACGATTCCGGCAACAGCAAGAACAAGAACAAGGGCGACAAGGCCAAGGACGACGGCGGCAAGGGCAACGACGGCAAGAACCGCAACAAGAACAACGGCAAGGACAACGGCGACACCGGCAACGGCCGGAACGACAAGCGCGACGGCGGCGACGGCGGCAAGAAGCGGGACAAGGGCGCGAACCCGCCCGCCGATACCGCGCCGTCCACACCCGACCCCGCGGACGAAGCCGACGCGCCCCGCAACCCGGTCGAAGAGCCGAACGACCCGCCCGCATCTGGGGAGCCGAATCCCGACGACTCCGGGAAGCGCAAAAACGACGACGCCGAACCCGAACCGTCGCAGCCCGCAGACCCGGCCACATCCGAGGCGACCCAGGACGCCAAGCCGCGCAAGAAGCAGCGGAAGGCGGAGGCTGCTTCCGCCGAATAGGCGGGTCCGGCGGCACACGTCCCCGCCACCATCCTGTCATCCCGAGCCTGTCGAGGGATCTCGTCGTCCGCACGAACGCAAGGAAAACGAGACCGCCCGTGTTCAGTCCCGGAGGGACTTCGTTTCCGTAGCCCGGGGTTTCAACCCCGGGCGAGCGGCGATGGCCGGAGTAATCGGGCAATCGCCATCAACCTCGGGCGGGCGTCAATGGGACATCGGATCGAAACCCACCCCATCACGCTCCCCGCGGCATTGGCGGAGCGATCGGCGTTCGGGTCAGGCGTCGCCGCCGGCCGTCCGGTACTCCTGTTCGAGGGCGCGGCGCACCGAGGGCAGTTCCGCCGCCAGCGTGGCGAGCGCGCCGCGCAGCGCGGCGAGTTGGGCAGGAGTGGCGTCCACCGCAAGGTTCGGGTAGACCACCCGGGTGAGGACGCCGCGCAATGTCGTGACGAATCCCGCGACCTCGGTCCGCGCCCCGTCCGAAAGGTAGATGCGCTGGGCGCTGAAGCCGTCGGCCAGCGCGAAAGCGCGTTCGCCGACGTCCTTCCAGTTCTCCCAGGCCAGCGATTCCGGCAGGAACTCGGCCGGCGGCGCGTACGCCTCGCCGGGAAGCAGGACCGGGTTCGTCACCTGCGCGATGGCCGATTCGAGGCGGGCCACCCGCGCGTAGAGGTCGGCGGCGCACTCGGCCCGCCGCTCGTTCGCCCGCACCGGGGCAGGCTCGTTGGACCGGACCACGGCTGCTTCGGCCAGTTCCGTCCGGATGCGCTCAAGCGCCGCGGACTGCCGCGCGTCGAGACCGGCAATTTCCGTCGCCAGCGAGGCCCGGATCGCGCCAACGGCCGTCGTCAGTTCGTCGAGGGACCGCCGGAGCGCGGCGGCTTCGTCGCGGACGCCGCGGTCGGTCCCGTCGAGGCGCTCCTCGAGCCTCGCCAGTCGGCGGTCGAACGCCGCCAACGGTTCGCGCAGGGCGTCGGCCGCGTCGAGCGGGAATCGGGTGGCCACCGGCGGCACGGCGGAACGGGCTCGGCCGGAGGGCGCCACGTCCAGGTCGATCACCTCCGACGCTTCCAGCGTTCCCGGCGCGCCCGCATCGCCATCCAGGCGCGGCGCGGCGACACCCCCGGCGACGCGGCGCACCCGCGAACCGGCAAACGCCAGCGGCCCGGGCAAGTCGGCGCCGCGCACGGCCACGGCCGCGCCGCCCGCACCGAGCACGAGCAGCACCACCGCCAGCACGATCCACAGCGTCGCGTCCAAACCCGCTCCCTGCCGCGAAACCCGGCGTCCTCATGCGGACTATAGCGGGGCCGCTCGGAGGTTGTCAGCCGCGCTCAATCCCACGTCGTGCCGCAAACCAGCGTGCTGCCCTCGGCGTCGGTCCAGCGCCGCAACTCGGCGAGGTCGGACTCGCTGGCCGCGAAACGCGCCCCGCAGCCGGGGCAAACGATCAGGTACGCATCGTCGGCGGCATCGCACCACTCGGCGACGATGCCGATGGCCCGGCACCCGGGCGCACCGGCGCACAGGTGGGCGATGACCTCGCGCACCACGGGGCCGAGCAGGTCCTTCCCGCCGGCGGCGTCCATCAGGCCGTCCAGTTCCTCGCGGGGCAGCATGTCGGTCATGGCGGGACCCTCCCGGACGCGGCAGGGGGGAGCGCCCGCGCGCTCCCCCCTTCGCATCGGTAGATCTCACCAGCACGCGCCGTGCCAGCGCGGCAACGTCCCCGCTACTCGGCGACCGTCGGCAGCCCGGCCAGCGCGGCCTCGATCTCGGACTGCGGGTGCTCGTAGTCCGGCAGGTCGCCCTGCAGGTACTTGTCGTAGGCCACCAGGTCGAAGTGGCCGTGCCCGCACAGGTTGAACAGGATCGTCCGCGGTTCGCCGGCTTCCTTCGCCTTCAGCGCCTCCTCGATCGTCACCCGGATCGCGTGGCTGGGTTCCGGCGCGGGCAGGATGCCCTCGGTGCGGGCGAAAAGCACGGCCGATTCGAACGCGGCCCGCTGCTTGACCGCGGTGGCCTCGATCAGTCCCTGGTCCAGCAGCGCGCTCACCATCGGGGCCATGCCGTGGTAGCGCAGGCCGCCGGCGTGGATGCCGGCCGGCATGAAGGTGTGGCCAAGGGTGTGCATCTTCATGATCGGCGTCATGCCGGCGGTGTCGCCGAAGTCGTAGGCGTAGACGCCGCGGGTTAGGGTCGGGCAGGCGGCCGGCTCGGCGGCTACGATCCGCAACTTCTTGCCGGCGACCTTCTCCGGGATGAACGGGAACGAAATGCCGGCGAAGTTCGAGCCGCCGCCGACGCAGCCGACGATGACGTCCGGGTAGGCGTCGGCCATCTCCATCTGGGCGATGGCCTCCTGCCCGACCACCGTCTGGTGCAGCAGGACGTGGTTGAGCACGGAGCCGAGGGCGTACTTCGTGTCCTCGCGGGTCGCGGCGTCCTCGACCGCCTCGGAGATCGCGATGCCGAGGGAGCCGGTCGAATCCGGGTCCTGCTCGAGGATCGCCCGCCCGGCCGCCGTCTCCATCGAGGGAGAGGCCACGCACTGGGCGCCCCAGGTCTCCATCAGTGCCCGCCGGTACGGCTTCTGGGCGAAGGAGATCTTGACCATGTAGACCTTGACGTCGATCCCGAACAGCGCGCCGGCGAACGACAGCGCGCTGCCCCACTGGCCGGCGCCGGTCTCGGTCGCCAGCCGGGCCACGCCTTCCTGCTTCGCGTAATACGCCTGCGGCACCGCTGTGTTCGGCTTGTGCGAACCGGCCGGACTGGTGCCCTCGTACTTGTAGAAAATGCGGACGTCCTTCGGCAGCTCCAGCGCCTGCTCCAGTCGGTGCGCCCGGTAGAGCGGGGTCGGCCGCCAGAGTTTGTAGACCTCCAGCACTTCCTCGGGGATGGGAATGTGGCGCTCGGTGGCGACTTCCTGCCCGATGACGGCCATCGGGAAGAGCGGCGCGAGGTCGTCCGGCCCGACCGCGTCCATCCGGCCCGGATGCAGGTACGGCGGCGGCGGCGCCGGCAAGTCGGCGGCGACGTTGTACCAACTCGTCGGGATCGCGCTCTCGGGCAGCAGGTACCGGGTTCCCTCGGCCATCTGGGACTTCCTTTCGATCGACAATCGGCGACGGGCACGAGCCTCACCGCTCGCCGCCCGTTCGCGCCGTCTCCGGACGATGCCTCGGCAGGGATGGTACGGGCGCGGTCTGTCCGCCGCAACAGACCGGATCGCGCATCTGTTGACAATGGTATGTTCCTGCCGACATCATCCGTGCCTCTTCGCCGCTTCGCGCGGCGGCCGGCGGCCGGTCCGGAGGCTGCGCCAGGGTGGAATCCGCGCCAGCCATCGACCAGCAGGCGTACCGCGAAGCCGGGCGGTCCGGAGCCGCGTGGCGCATCCCCGCGCCTCCCACGTCGCTCATCGGGCGCGAGGCCGAGGTCGCGCACCTGGTTTCCCTGCTCCGCCGGGACGGCGTGCGGCTGGTGACGCTCACCGGGCCGGGCGGCGTCGGCAAGACGCGGCTGGCCCTCGCGGCGGCGCGGACGCTGGCGGGCGAGGCGCCGGCAGGGTTCGTGCCGCTGTCGGCGCTCCGCGATCCGGCCGAGGTCGTCGCCGAGATCGGCCGCGCCATCGACGCGACCGAACCGCTGGACGCGCCCGCCTTCGACCGGGTTTCCGCCGCCCTTTCAGGGGAGCCGGCGCTGCTGGTGCTCGACAACCTCGAACACCTGCTGCCGGCGGTCAGCGGCATCGCGGCGCTGTTGCGCGCCTGCCCGGACCTGACGATCCTCGCCACCAGCCGCGCCCGGCTCCGCCTGACCGGCGAGCACGAGATCGCCGTCGCGCCGTTGGCCCCACCGGACGCGGCAGGAGAAGACCGGCCGGAGCGCGTGGCCCTGTCGCCGGCGGTCCGGCTCTTCGTCGAACGCGCCCGCGCGGCGGACGCGCATTTCGCCTTGGCGGACGACAACGCCGCGGCCGTCGCCGCGATCTGCCGCCGGCTGGACGGGTTGCCGCTCGCGATCGAACTGGCCGCGGCGCGCGCCCGCGTCGCCTCCGCGAACGACACCCTGCGCCGCCTGTCGCCGCGCCTGCGGCTGCTCGCCGGCGGGCCGGACGATGCGCCCGACCGGCTGCGGACGATGCGGGACACGGTCGCCTGGAGCCACGACCAGTTGCCGGCCGCCGCGCGAGCGCTGTTCGCGCGGCTCGGCGCGTTCGTCGGCGGGTTCACCCTCGACGCGGCGGAAGCCGTCGCCGGCGGCAACGACGGCGTCGCCACGCTGGACGCGCTCGGCGTGCTCGTCGAACAAAGCCTCGCGGCGCGGGCAACCGACGCGGCCGGCAGCACCCGCTTCACGATGCTGGAGACCGTCCGCGAGTTCGCGCTCGAACGGCTGGTCGCGAGCGGCGAAGAGGACGCGGTTCGCCGGGCGCACGCCGACTGGTTCATCGCCCTCGCCGAGCGGGCCGCGCCGGAGTTCCGCGGCCCCGACGCGTCGGCGTGGGTCAGGCGCACCGAGGCGGACCTGCCCAACGTCCGCGCCGCCCACGCCTGGCTGGCGAGTACCGGCGACGCCCGCGGCGCGTTGCGCCTCGCGGTCGCCCTCGGCTGGTTCTGGAGTTCGTCGGGCTATTTCCACGAGGGACGGTCGCTCGTCGCCAGCGTGTTGGCAATTCCGGGCGCGGCGGACCACCCAGCGCTCTACGCCGACGGCCTCGCGCTGGCCGGTGCGATCGACGAGTGGCTGGGCGAGACCGACGCCGCCGAAGGGTGGTACCGGCAGGCGCTCGACCGCTACCGGGCGCTGGGCGACCTCGCCAACGTCGCCGGCCTGACCCGTGGCCTCGGCAGCCTCGCCATCGAGCGGAGCGATCTTCCCCGCGCCCGCGCGCTGCTCGCCGAAGCCCGCGCCGCCGCCGCCGCAAGCGGGGCGGAATGGGACCTCGCGACCGCCACCAACCTGCTGGCCGCCGTCGCCTTCGCCGAAGGACGGTTCGCGGACGCCATCGCCGGCCACGCCGAGGCTGCCGCCCGCTGGCGCGGCATGGGCGACCTCGGCCACGTGCCGACGGCACTGGCCGGCATGGCGCTGGCCGCGCTGGCCGCGCTGGCCGCTGGCGATCCGCGCCGCGCCGCCGACGTGCTCTCCGAGGTGCTGCGGGACCTCGCGCCGGACGACGACTTCGTGCTCGCCAACACCCTGCTCGGCGCGGCCGGCGTCGCCGCGGCCGAACGGCTGCCGGACCCTGCCGCGCGCCTCGCCGGCGCGGTGGACGCCGCGCGCGTGCGGCTCGGAACGCCGTTGCGCCCGGCGGTCGAGCGCTTTCGCGAGCACATGCTGGCCACGCTGGAGCGCCGCCTCGGGCGAGACGCCTGCATCGACCGCCTGCGCGAGGGCCGGGAGATGAGCGGACTCGATGCCGTCGCCTTCGCGCGCGAAACGGTCGCCGGGATCGCGGCAGCGCCGCGCCCGTCGTCGCCCCACGGGCTGAGCCGGCGGGAACTGGAAGTCCTGCGGCTGCTCGCGCACGGATCGTCCGACCGCGAGATCGCGGAAACGCTGTTCATCTCGCGGCGCAGCGCCTCCAAGCACGTCTCGTCCATCCTCGCCAAACTGGACGTCTCGTCGCGCACGGCCGCCGCGGTCATCGCCCACCGCGACGGTCTGGCCTGAGCGCGGGCGATCCGGAGCGACCGCCGGAAACGGCCGGAGCGCCGTCGGCCCGGTGCTACACTGCCGGCCTGAGCCGAAGCCGCGCGCGGTGGCGACGCCGGACGGGCGCCCACCCGCCCGCCGGGCTTCGCCGTGCCGAGGAGGAAGCCGGACCGATGGCCGCCACCGTCCCCCAGTCAGCCGGGGCCGCATCGCCCAACGGGCGCGCCGACCGCGCCGCGGTCGAAACCGCGCGCATCCTGCAATCCGAACTGAAGAAGCGCCTCGCCGGCGAAGTCCGCTTCGACCGCACGGCGCGCATGCTCTACTCCACCGACGCGTCCAACTACCAGATCGTGCCGATCGGCGTCGTGCTGCCGAAGTCGCACGACGACGTCATCGCCGCGCTCGAACTCGCCGCCTCGCACGGGGTGCCGGTGCTGCCGCGCGGCGGCGGCTCCTCGCTGGCCGGGCAGACCGTCGGCGCGGCGCTGGTGATCGACTTTTCCAAGTACCTCAACCGGGTGCTGGCGATCGATCCCGAGGCGCGCACCGCCACCGTCGAGCCGGGCATCAACCTCGATTCGCTCAACCGGCAACTCAAGCCGAACGGGCTGATGTTCGGGCCGGACCCGTCGTCGGGCAACCGGGCCACCATCGGCGGCGTGGTCGGCAACAACGCCACCGGCGCGCACTCCATCCTCTACGGGATGACCAGCGACAACGTGCGCGCGGCGAAGGTCGCCCGCTACGGCGGCGCGGTGGTCGAACTCGGCCCCGGCAGCCGGGCCGAGCAGGCGGCGCGCGCCCGCCACGGCGACGAAACCGGGGCGCTGCTCGGGCAGTTGCTGGCCTTCGGCGAGCAGCACGCCGACGTGATCCGGCGCGACTTCCCGCCCCACTGGCGGCGCGCGACCGGGTACTCGCTCGACCAGTTCGTCAAGCCGGACGACGCCTTCAACCCGGCCCGCCTGATCGTCTCCTCCGAGGGCACGCTGGCGACCTCGCTGGAAGTGACCCTCGACCTCCACCCGACGCCGAAGCGCACCGGGCTGGTCATGCTCCAGTTCGCCGAACTGGTCGCGGCGATGGCGGCCACCCCGACCATCCTCGAAAGCGAGCCGTCGGCCGTGGAGCTGATGGACCGGATGCTGATCAACCTCACCCGGTCCCAGCCGGGGTACGCCCGCCAGATCTCGCTGATCCACGGCGACCCCGCCGGGGTGCTGGTGGTCGAGTTCTACGGCGAGAGCGACCGGGAACTGAACGCCAAGGCCGAGCGGCTGGAGACGCTGCTCGCGGAGCGGCGCATCCCGCTGGTCACCGAGCCGCTGCGGGTGCTGGACCAGAGCATTCAGGCCGACATCTGGTCGGTCCGCAAGGCCGGGCTCGGCCTGCTGATGAGCATCAAGGGCGACCACAAGCCGATCCCGGTGATCGAGGACGTCTCGGTGCCGGTCGAACACCTGCCGGAGTTCGTCGGCGCGGTCGAGCAGATGGTCGCCCGCTACGACACCACGGCGGCGTTCTACGCCCACGCCTCCGCCGGCTGCCTCCACATCCGCCCGCTGATCAACCTCAAGACCATGCAGGGCGTCGAGGCGATGAAGGAGATGGCGTACGCCGCCGCCGACCTCGCCCACCGCTTCGGCGGCGTGATGAGCGGCGAGCACGGCGACGGCCTCCAGCGCTCCGAACTGAACCCGACCATCTTCGGCCCCGACCTCTACGGCGTGATGCGCGAGTTCAAGTCCATCTGGGACCCGCGCGGGTTGATGAACCCGGGCAAGAAGGTCGATGGCCCGGACATGACGCAGCACCTGCGCTTCGGCCCGGCCTACGACCCGCGCGAGCCGAAAACGTTCCTTGACTTCTCGGAGGAAGGCGGCTTCCTGCGCGCCGTCGAGATGTGCAACGGCGCCGCTGTCTGCCGCAAGCTGATGGCGGGCACGATGTGCCCGTCCTACATGGCGACCAAGGACGAGCAGGACACCACGCGGGGCCGGGCGAACGCGCTGCGCAACGCGCTGGCCGGGCGCGTCTTCGACCCCTCCGAGTTCACCTCGCAGGAGGTCTACGACACCCTCGACCTCTGCCTGTCCTGCAAGGCGTGCAAGACCGAGTGCCCGTCCTCGGTGGACATGGCGAAAATCAAGACTGAGTTCCTCGCCCACTACCACGAGGAGCACGGCACGCCGCTGCGCTCGCGCGTCTTCGGCCACATCCACCTGATGTCGAAGCTGGCCGCGCCGGTCGCGCCGCTGGCGAACCTGGCGATGAAGTCGCCGCTGGCCGGGCCGGGCAAGGCGTTCCTCGGCGTCGCGCAGCCGCGCTCGCTGCCGGACTTCGCCGCCCGCCCGTTCGACAAGCGCTGGCGGGACTACAAGAAGGGCTCGGGCAGCGCGCCGCGCGAAACGCGCGGGCAGGTCGTCTACTTCCACGACACGTTCGCGACCTACAACTACCCGAAGATCGCGGTGGCCGCCGTGCGGCTGCTGGAAGCGGCCGGGTTCGACGTCATCGTCGAGGAGCGGCGCGTCTGCTGCGGCCGCCCGATGCTTTCCAAGGGGCTGATCGAGGAGGCCCGGCGACTCGCGAAGACCAACGTCGCGGTGCTCGCGCCCTACGCCCACCGGGGCATCCCCATCGTCGGCACGGAGCCGAGCTGCATCCTGACGCTGCGCGACGAGTACAAGGACCTGCTGCCGGACGACGCCGGGGTCGCGGCGCTGGCCGGGCAGGCGTTCATGCTCGACGAGTTCCTTGCCAAGCTGGACAAGGACGGCGACCTCGGCATCGCCTGGAAGCGCGACGACGCGCCCGAGGTCTTCTTCCACGGCCACTGCCACCAGAAGGCGCTCATCGGGATCGGCCCGAGCATGGCGATCCTGAAGGCGTCCGGCTGCGCGGCGAAGGAGAGCGGCGCCGGTTGCTGCGGCATGGCCGGGTCGTTCGGCTACGAAGCCGAGCACTACGACGTGTCGCGGAAGGTCGGCGAGGAACGGCTCTTCCCGTCCATCAAGGAGACACCGCAGCGCACCGTCATCTCGGTCGCCGGGGTGAGCTGCCGGCAGCAGATCGAGCACTTCACCGACCGCGGCACCCGCCACATCGCCGAGGTGCTCGCCGACCGCATCGCGCCCGGCCACGTCTGGCGCGCGAAGCCGTCGAGCGCCGACGGCATCCCCGAGGACGTCCGCCCGACGCCCGAGGCGGAGGCGCACGCCAAGAACACGGGCGCCGGGCCGGCCTAGGCAGACGGGTCGGCGGGTCGGCGGGTCGGCGAGTCGGCGAGTCGGCAAGTCGGTAAGCAACGAGACGATAGGCGCTTGTACGGAATCCGGGTGGCTGCCTTGCCGCCGCCGGCCGCGGGCAACCACCCGGAGCCCTCTTCTGCCGCGAATGGCGGCATTCGGCGGGGCTCCGCGACGTCCATTTATTCGGTATTTATTCGGCGTTTATTCGGTATTTTTTCGGTCGCGGAACGTCGCGTACGTACGCGTCCTTTCGACCGACTTGGAGTTTATTCGCGCCCCCTCCCGGCCTCAGCGCCCGGAACCCTCTTCCGGACGCGACCGCCCCAATGCGCCCGTGTGGCTGGCAGGGGGTCGCCGAAGAAACCCGGTTTCCGCGTGTCCATGGGAAAACCGCCGCCGAATCAATACCGAATCAATACCGAATAAATGCCGAATAAATGCCGAATAAACGCCATGCAAACCGGTTCGGCCGCGCCGTTGCCCCGTCCACCGACGGCGGCAGTTCCCGACCGATCGGCCGGATTTCGTACCTGGGGTTGGGGAGCGTCCCAGCCCTCAAATACCCGTCATCCCGAGCTTGTCGAGGGATCTCGTCGCCCGCGCGGACCGGGGAGAAACGAGATCCCTCGACAAGCTCGGGATGACGGGTTCCTGGTGCTGCCGGCCGCGTCGCAATCGGCCGCGACGCAACCGGCGCCTCGTACAGCGGGCTCTCGGCGGCGACGGGGCGGCGAGTACCGTCTCCTGACCTGCGACTATCGGCCGTCTGCTAGCCGACTTGCCGACTCGCCGACCCGCCGACTCAATACCCGTCCGCGTCAACCTCGAGGCGCGCGTTCGTGACCATGAACGCGGGCAACTCCGAGAGGTCGTCGAGGTCGGCCTCGGACCATTCCTGCCCCTTGGCCGCGCCCTCGTCCGCGCCCTCCTGGGTCTGGAACACGCGAATCGTGGTGATGACGCCGTCCTCGGCGATCGCCAGCCGGTACTCCCAGAAACCGGGGATCGCGGTCACGATCGGCAGGAAGTTGTCGCGCACCTTCGCGACGAGCGCGGCCGGGTCCGCGCCCTCCTTGAGCCGGTAGTGGCTGACCGTCACGAAGCTGCCGGACAGCGCCGGGTTCGGGCCGGCCGCCGGCGTCGCGCCGGGGGTGGCGTCCTGCGCGCGGGCGACCAGCCCGCTCACCGACCATGCCGCGACGGCCGCCGCGCCGCCCGCCAGCACGTTCCGCCTCGTCCCCTTCGTCTCGCCCGTCATCGCGCTGCCCTCCTCGTCCGCGGTACCGCGCCGCCCCGGCGCGGATCGTGCCGTCATCATCGCCGTCATCAGTGCTGCCCGGCCAGCCGTGCCCGCTCGTTCGCCCGCTGGCCCGCATCCACGCGACGGAACGAGGCGATCAAACGGTCGAGCCGCTGCCCTTCGGCGCGCACCCGTGCTTCCAGGTCGTCGGCCAGTTCGTCGAACACCGGCGCGCCGGTCTCGTGCCGCCGCCAGAGCCGGTGCAGGTCGCTGCCGTGCAACGCCGACAATTCGCCGCGCAGGCTCGCCAGCAGCGCGTCCAGCCGCGCCATCTCCGCCTTCGCCCACGCTGTGCGGTCGGCAAGCGGGCGAGCGGCGAACCCGGGGTCCTCGGACTCGGTTTCCAGGAGCAGTGCCCGCAGGGCGGACGCGTCGCCGGCCGCGAAGGCCTCGTTGACGCGCTGCATCAGCGCGGCGCGGCGCTCGCGCTCCTCGTCGCACTTGCCGAGGTCGGGGTGGCAGCGTTTGGCGAGGTCGCGGTAGAGCCGCTTGAGCGTTGCCCGCTCCGACGGCCGATCCGCCTTCGAAGCCGCGAAGGGCGCATCGGCATGGCGGGCGCCGCCGTTCCCGGCCGCGCGGAAGCCTTCGCCCGAACCGGCGGGATCGAACCGGAAGTCGTGTTCGACGTCGAGTTGTTCGAGCAGGTCGTCCAGCGCGTCCTCGTCGGCGGAGACGGCCTCCGCCAGCGCGTCCTGCAACCGGCGCTGGACCGCGTCGGCCTCCTCCCCGAGCCGGCGGAGGTCGGCCAGCAGGTCGCCCACGCGGGACTGGCACTCGGTTTCGAACCGGCCGAGGGCGGCGCGCACGGTCGCCAGTTCGCGGCGCAGCGCATCGACCCGCGCGCGGCGGCGGCGCAAGGCGTCGATGAGCGCGGCGTAGGCCTCGTCCTCGCCGGGAGCAGCGGGAACGAGGGCGGAGGGGTCGGTCGGGGTGGAGTCGAAAGCGGGCGTCGCGGTCACCTGTGGGGGTCCTGTCGCCGCATGCGGTGCGGCCGTCTTCCTGCGCACTATACACAGCGGAACGGTGCGCGGAGGAATCGCGGCGGGGAACCCGGTGAACGTTCGCCGGCGGCGACCGGCGGGGCCGAAAGCGGGGTATAGTACGCGGCGTTCATTTGCATCCCGCGTGGCGCGTGGCCGGTTGTCGTCTTCGGCGACGTGATCCCCCGGCGGTCGCGCGGGCGCACCGGAGGCGATCCCCATGGCGCTGGACCTGGCCGGTGCGCCGGCCGGAACCGCGACGCACTTCCCAGACAGCCACGGACGGTTCGGCGAGTTCGGCGGCAAGTTCGCCCCGGAAACGCTCATGCCCGCCCTCGACGAGCTGGAGGCGGCCTACCACGAGGCCCGGCACGACCCGGCGTTCGCCGCCGAACTGAAGCGGCTCTCCCGCTACTTCGTCGGCCGCCCGACCCCGCTCTACCACGCCACCCGGCTGAGCGAACTGGCCGGCGGCGCCCAGATCTGGTTCAAGCGCGAGGATCTCGCCCACACCGGCGCCCACAAGATCAACAACGCGCTCGGGCAGGGGCTGCTCGCCAAGCGCATGGGCAAGCCGCGCGTCATCGCCGAGACCGGCGCCGGTCAGCACGGCGTCGCTACGGCGACGGTTTGCGCGCTGCTCGGGCTCGATTGCGTGGTCTACATGGGCGAGGTGGACGTCGCCCGGCAGTCGCCCAACGTCTTCCGGATGAAACTACTCGGGGCCGAGGTGCGGCCGGTCACCTCCGGCTCGCGCACCCTCAAGGACGCGATGAACGAGGCCATCCGCGACTGGGTCACCAACGTCGAGAACACCTACTACATCATCGGCACCGTGGCCGGGATGCACCCCTACCCGATGATCGTGCGCGACTTCCAGTCGATCATCGGGCGGGAAGCGCGCGCCCAGTGCATCGAGTTCCTCGGGCGGATGCCGAACGCGATCGTCGCCTGCGTCGGCGGCGGCTCCAACGCGATGGGCATCTTCTACCCGTTCCTCTCCGACGAGAAGGTCGAATTGATCGGCGTCGAGGCGGGCGGCCACGGCATCGCCAGCGGCAAGCACTCCGCGTCGCTGTGCGCCGGGTCGGTCGGCGTCCTCCACGGCTCCAAGAGCTACGTCTTGCAGGACGAGCACGGGCAGGTGCAGGAAGCACACTCGATTTCGGCCGGGCTGGACTACCCCGGCGTCGGGCCGGAACTCGCCTTCCTGAAGGACTCCAACCGCGCCCGCTACGTCTCCATCACCGACGAGGAAGCGCTGCAGGCGTTCCAGACGATGTGCCGGACGGAGGGCATCATCCCGGCGCTGGAATCGTCCCACGCCATCGCCTACGGGATGAAACTCGCCGCCGAACGGTCCCCGGAGGACGTCGTGCTGGTGAACCTGTCCGGCCGGGGCGACAAGGATCTCGGGACCGTCTCCGAGGCGCTCGGGGTGACGCTGTGACGGCCGCCCAACCGCTGACGGTGCAATCCCGGATCGGCGACGCCTTCGCCCGCGCGCGCGGCGAAGGGCGGATCGCGCTGGTCGCGTTCCTCACCGCCGGCTACCCGACCCTCGCCGAAAGCGAAGACTTGTTCCTCGCGCTAGTGCGCGGCGGCGCAGACGTCATCGAGATCGGCGTGCCGTTCTCCGACCCAATCGCCGAGGGTCGCACCATCCAGCGGTCGAGCCAGGTGGCGCTGGAGCAGGGCACGAGCCTCGGCGACTGCCTCGCGCTCGCCCGCCGGCTGCGGGAAGCGCACGGCGTCACGATCCCACTGCTGACGATGGGGTACTACAACCCGATCCTCCACTACGGCGTCGAGCGGTTCGCCGCCGACGCCGCCGCGGCCGGCATCGACGGCGTGATCGTGCCCGACCTGCCGACCGAAGAAAGCGACGACCTCGCCAACGCGCTGCGCGCCAATGGGCTGGATTTCGTCTTCCTGCTGGCGCCGACCTCGACCGACGCCCGGATTGCCGCCGTCGCCGCGCGCGCCAGCGGGTTCATCTACTGCGTCTCGCTGACCGGCGTCACCGGCGGCCGCAGCACGCTGCCGGACCTCGGCGGCTACCTCGCCCGCGTCCGCGCCGCGACCGACCTGCCGCTCGCCATCGGGTTCGGCATTTCGACGCCCGACCACGTCCGGCAAGTCGGGACGCTGGCCGACGGCGCGATCGTCGGCAGCGCGCTGATCGACGCCATCGACGCGGCGTCGCCCGCCGAACGAGCCGTCGCCGCCGAAGCGTTCGTACGGCGGCTCGCCGCGGGCGCTACCATCGCTTCCGCCACGAACGACAAGGGATGAGGAACGGGAGTCTTCTGCATGGAACCGGCTACGGTGGTCTGCCGCGGCATCCGCGGGGCGACGACGGTCGAGGCGAACACGGCCGAGGACATCCTCGAAGGCACGACCGAACTGCTGACGGCGCTGATCGCGCTCAACGAGCTCGACGATCCCGACGTCATCGCCTCGGCCGTCTTCACCACCACGCCGGACCTGACCGCCGCCTTCCCGGCCGTCGCCGCCCGCGACCTCGGCTGGACCGAGGTGCCGCTGCTGTGCTCCCACGAGATGGCGGTGCCGGGCGCGCTCGGCCACGTCGTCCGCGTGCTGCTCCACGTCAACACCTCGCGCCCGGCCAGCGAGATCCGCCACGTCTATCTCAAGGACGCCGTCAGCCTGCGGCCCGACTGGGGCCTGGACGAGGCCGACCGTACCCGCATCGCCGCCGGCGGCAAGGCGGCCGTCACCGCCTAGACCGGTCCGCATCCCGGCTCGCATCCCCGCCCGCACGGAGGTCCCCGCATGATCGTCGTCATGGAGCAGAACGCCGAGCGCCGGCACGTCGATGCGATCATCAATCGCGTCAAGGCGCTCGGGCTGGGCGCGCACCCGATCTTCGGCGAAGGGCAGACCATCGTCGGCGTCGTCGGCGTGCCGCTGCCGCCGAGCCTCGACCAGGAGTTCGAGTCGCTTCCGGGCGTGCAGCAGGTCGTCCGCATCTCGAAGAAGTACAAGCTGACCGGCTGGGACTTCCACCCGGAAAAGACCGTCATCTCGGTCGGCGGCGTCACCATCGGCGGCGACGAGATCACGATCATCGCCGGCCCGTGCTCGGTCGAGAGCGAGGAGCAGGTCATCTCCACCGCGCGCGCCGTCAAGGCCGCCGGGGCGACGATCCTGCGCGGCGGGGCGTACAAGCCGCGAACGTCGCCCTACGAGTTCCGCGGATTGGGCCGGCGCGGGCTGGAGATCCTGGCGGCCGCCCGCGCCGAGACGGGGCTGCCGATCATCACCGAGGTGATGACCCCGGCCGACATCGACGACGTGGCCGAGTTCACCGACATCTTCCAGATCGGCGCGCGCAACGCGCAGAACTACCTGCTGCTGGAAGCGGTCGGCAAGGCCGGCAAGCCGGTGATGCTCAAGCGCGGCCTCTCGATGATGATCGAGGAGTGGCTGCTGGCGGCCGAGTACGTGATGGCGCAGGGCAATCCGGACGTCATCCTCTGCGAGCGCGGGGTGCGCACCTTCGAGCCGTCCACGCGCAACACGCTCGACGTCAGCGCGGTGCCGGTCGCGCGGGGCATGAGCCACCTGCCGGTCTTCGTCGATCCCTCCCACGCGGCCGGCAAGCGGGCGCTGGTCGGCGCGCTGGCGCTGGCCGGGATCGCGGCCGGCGCCGACGGGCTGATGATCGAGGTCCACCCGAACCCGGACCAGGCGCTTTCCGACAGCGCGCAGCAGCTGACCTTCGACCAGTTCGCCGAGCTGACGCCGCGCATCGCGCGGGTCGCCGAGGCGGTGGATCGCCGCTTCTCGGCCGCCGCCGCGCCCGCCGTCGGATAGAACCGTCCGGGAGTCAATCAAGGCAATTTCGGCGGGACCGCTTGACGCGGTCCCGTCGCCGTGATACAAGCTATTGAGCACGACGCGAAGGCGCGTGCCTGAGAGTGGAACGAACGAAACGGAACGGCCCGATGTTCCCGATGTTGATGATGGCGCACCGCACCGGAAGGGAGGGATAGCAATGCACAAGCCGCAGCTTTTGCCGTGGAACGTTGCTATCCTCCGTCCGTGCGGGAGGGCAGCCCGTCGCATTTGACGCCGTTCGGCGTCGTGACGACGCCGCATCCCCTCCCCTGCCCGGACCCCTGACGGCCCGGGCATTTTTGTGCCCATTTCACGAGACCAGTCGGCCCGCGGCGCCCGCCGCCGGGTAGCGGACGCGTCGGCTCCGGCGCGACCGAGGGAGGGGACCCCATGCCTCACGACGACTTCGACCGCCGGCAACCGGCCCGCATCCTGCCTTTCCCAGCCCGGCCGGACGGCCATGCACGAAGGGGGACCGACATGAGCCCAATCACGCTTCGCCCAGCCGCCGGGACGACGGCCTCGGCCCCGGCTCCAACCTTGACCACCATCGCGGGCGGCCTCAGCACCCGCCGCCCGAGCACCACCGAAAGAGGTTTCGCCACCATGACCGGCACCAACATCGGCATCTCCCACATGTACGCGTCAGCGCGCCACGCCGACTTCCTGTCGGAAGCGGAGCGTGCCCGCACGATCAACAGCGCGCGCGTCCAGCGCGGCTCCCGGACCGCGGAGACGGTCCGCTCGATCCGGATGCGGGCCGGCGCGGCCGTGATCCGCTTTGGCGAGCGCCTGCGCGGCGCCGAGGAGGCCTGCGCCGATCTCGGTTCGTTCCGGGCCGCCCGCTCCTGACCCGGCGGCCCGGACGACAATCGGTGACGCCGAACGCAGCCCCGGCCCGTCCCCACGGAAGGGACGGGCCGGGGCTATCTTCATGAAAAAACCTTGCTACACTGCGCGAAGGACGAGAACGACCGGCGCGGCCCGGCTGCGCTCCGGCGCCACGGGATTGGAGGATTCGGCGATGGTCAGGACCAGAGGCCGCGCCGCAAACGCATCCCAGGCGTCCGCAGGTGACGGTCTGGGCGCGTTCCTGCGCAAGCGCCGGATCGACCTCGGACTCACGCAGGAAGCCGTATCGGACGCTGCCGGCATCGGGCGCTCCCACCTGTCGCAAATCGAATCGGGCAAGATCGGGCTGCCGAACGCCGGCATCCGTCGAAGGCTGGCCGTAGTGCTCGAGGTCCGGCACGTCGATCTGCTGGTCGCCGCCGGCGAACTCGACGAATCCGAAGTTCGCGAAGGGCGGCAGCCGCCAGCATCGGAGCTGGACACACTGGCCGAACGGCTCGACGACGAAGGCCGGGCAGCGGTGTTCGCCGTTGCCCGGGCGCTGGGCCGCGGTCGCGGGACCGCCGGCTGAGCCCGGGACGGTCGCGCCGCATCTCCATCCGTACACCGGCGAAGCCCGGGGCTGATGACGATTCCGGCATCGATGCGGTTAGCCATCCCATGGTGGGCGCGGTTTTCCACCCGTCCGGGGCTGAAGACCCGAGATACGAAA
Organism: Chloroflexota bacterium; assembly: GCA_023423795.1. Lineage (GTDB taxonomy): Bacteria > Chloroflexota > Chloroflexia > Thermomicrobiales > UBA6265 > CADCWF01. The sequence goes on from JAFAEX010000005.1 coordinate 22,950, forward strand.
ACGAAACCCCGCCTGAACTGAAGGCGCGTTTCAGTGCCGCCCAACCCGTCATCCCGAGCCTGTCGAGCGATCTCGTCATCCCCCCAAACCGGGACATACGAGATCCCTCGACAGGCTCGGGATGACGGGTTGGTGACGCTCGAGAGGATTCGAGACAAGCATCCTGGGGCGACGGCGCCCTTCGCAACGCCCATTCCCAGTCCCGGAGGGACTTCGTTCCCGGCACGCAATCGCCAGCGGCGCCGGTCACGGCAACCACCCCGGCCATCCCGAACCACGCAATGCGCTTGCCGGTCCCGGATCGCTGTGCTACCCTCGAAAGACGTACGTACACGTTACGGTGCGACCGCGCTCCCGCCCGCGGAGGCACGGCCGAATGGCCCGCATCATCGCCTTCTTCAACCAAAAGGGCGGCACCGCCAAGACGACCAGCACGCTCAACGTGGCGGCTGCGCTCGGCGAACGCGGTCGGCGCGTGCTCGCGATCGACCTCGATCCGCAGGCGAGCCTCACCATGGCCACCGGCGTCGATGTCGCGTCGCTGCCGCTTTCGGTCTACGATCTGCTGCTCGACGAGGACCTGACGCCGGCGGCGATCGCCCGGCCGACTGCTATCCCCGGCGTCGATCTCGTCCCGTCGCATCCGGACCTCGCCGCCGCCGAACTCGAATTGCTCAACGTGCTGGAGCGCGAGCGGCAACTCGACCGGCGGCTGCGGGACGCCGACCTGTCGGCCTACGACTACGTGCTGATCGACTCCCCGCCCGCGCTCAACATCCTGTCGATCAACATCCTCGTCGCGGCCGGCGAACTGGTGATCCCGATCGAGCCGCATCCGCTTTCGCTGATGGTGTTGCGGCGGCTGTTCGAAACGATCGCGCGCATCCGGCGGCTCAACCCGTCGCTGGTCGTGGACGGTTTCCTTCCGACCAAGGTCCACCACTCGTCGCGCCTCGCCGCCGACATGCTGGCGACGCTGGCGGAGGAGTTCCCGGACCTGCCGCTGCTGCCGTCCGTCCCCCTCTCGGTGCGGGGCGCGGAGTCGGCGGCGGAGCGCACCAGCATCCTCCAGTACATGCCGCGGTCGGCCGTCGCCGCCGCCTACCGCGACGTCGGCGCCTGGCTGGAGGCAAACGCCCCGGCCGGGCGCGGGCTGCCGACCGCGAGCGCCAGCAATGACTGATGCCACGGCCGCCGGGGGCGCCCCAGCGAAATCGCGCCGCCGCTTCACCGTCGATGCCCTTTTCACCGACCACCGGCCGCAAGCGGTCGGGGTGGCCGACCTGCCGACCGCCAAGGAGATCCGGCTCGACCGCATCGAACCGGACCCGGACCAGCCGCGCCGTACCTTCGACCAGGCCAAGTTGCAGGAACTGGCGGAGTCGATCCGGCGCGAAGGGCTGCTGCAACCGATCGCGGTCCGCTACGACGAGGCGGCCGACCGCTACGTGATCCTGCACGGCGAGCGGCGCTGGCGGGCGGCGAACATCGTCGGGCTGCCGGCGATCCCGGCCATCGTGCGGGAAGTGCCCGAAGAGCGGCGGCTGATCCAGCAGTTGATGGAAAACATCGTCCGCGACGACCTCAACGCGGTCGATCGCGCCGCCGCGCTGCGGGCGCTCAAGGGCCAACTGGACGACGCGCCGTGGGAGGCGGTCGCCGAAGCGGTCGGCATCCGCCGCAGCCGCCTGTTCCAGTTGCTCGGCACCGAAAAACTGCCGGACGCCGCGCGCGAGGATCTCCGCGCCGGCCGCCTCAACGAAAAGCAGAGCCGCGCGCTGCACGGGCTGCCTCCCCACCAGCAGGAAGCCCTGCGGATGGCAATCGTCGAGGACGACATCCCGGCCGCCGAGGCGCTGCGCCTGGCGCGGGGCCTGCGCGCGGCCCGCATCGCCGACGATCCCGTCGCCGCCGCCGGGGTAATCGCGTCCCTGCGGCGGGGCGACGACGGGCCGGACCCGGCGGCGGACAGCGCGCCGGCGGCGACGCTGCTGGCGCTCGTCGCC
>JAFAEX010000121.1 GCA_023423795.1 Chloroflexota bacterium
TCCCTCGACCGGCTCGGGATGACGGCCGAGGCGATTCTGACACGCGCTCTCGTTGAACCGTACGCTCGTCACGCCCGCCCGAGGTCGATAGCGGTTGCGTTGTTCATCCGGCTACGGGGACGCCCGGGGATGAAACCCCGAACGGGCTTTGGCAGTACCCGCGCCAGGAAAGCAACCGCCATCGACCCCGGGCGGGCATCCCCGCGGCCGGATCAATCACGCAACCGCCATCATCGCGCCTCCGGTCGCCGAGTGTCCCCAACAATCGGCCCAACGCCATCGCCCGCTGGCGTCTCCGTGGCCGGGTGAGATCGGCCGTTGTTCCCGGTCGAATGACGGGCCGCGTCCGCGTCGGGCACGCGTCGTAGTCGCTTGACAGCAAATCCGGCCGACCGGTTTGGAGCCGCCGCTGCCGGTGGGCGGGCCTGCGGCGCGATCGCGCCGGGTTTGTTCGGCAACCCCTCCCAGCCTCGAGGGTAAGCGGAGCGGGCGCGTCCGGTACGGGGTTCCGGGCGCTGTGGGTGGGAGGGGGAAGCGAATAAACCCCGATTTGTGTGCAATGGCGCGTACGTACGCGGCGTTCCGCGGCCGAACAAACGCCGAATGAATGCCGAATAAACGCCGAGTAAATACCGAAAGAATGGGCGCTGCGGGGTCTGGTCGCGGGCAGCCACCCGGCCCCTCGTTCGCAAGGACCGGCGCGGGAGGGCACGGCCCCGTCCTGGCCACGGCGAACGGAATCCCGGTTCGACCAGCCGGATTTTGAGTCAGTCGTCGATCGGGTCGGCGTCGAAGATGTTGCGGGCGATGTCGATGCGCTCGTCGGCACGCTCGGGGTCGTCGAGCGGTGACGGCGCCGGTTCGGCCGGGCGGGGTTCCATGTCGGGAGCGGGCGGCACGAGGCGCACGGAGGGTGCGGCCGCTTCCGGCTCGGCCGCCTCCACAGGAATCGGCGCCGGGGCGGCCGGGCGCGGCGCCGGGGCCGGAGACCGGGCGATGTCGGCGGCGAGCGCGGCCTCGACCGAAACGTCGCGGCCGACGAGGCGGCCGATGACCGTTTCGAGCAGTTCGCGGACGTTGTCGCTGTTGATCTTGTCGCGGTGGAACTCGTAGGGCGTCGCCAGCGTGATCCGGTTGCCGGAAACCCGCGCCGGGTCGGCTTCCGTCAGCAGTGCCTCGGCGCGGCGGTTGAGCGCCTTTACGTCCTGCCGGATGCGCGGCCAAAGGTCGGCGAGTTGGCCGACCGAGGTCGCGTCGCCGCCGTGTCCGTTGCCGGTGGGTTCGGCAACGCTGGCTGTGGGCGAGGGGACGGTCGTTGGCCGCGCCGACTGACGATCGAGGGGCCCCGCCGGTGGCTGTGACGGCCGGGGAACGTCCTGCCGTGGTTCCGGGCGCGGTTCGTCGCGCCGGCCGGTATCGCTGCCGAACTGGGTACGTTCGGGTTCGCGGGAAGCAGGGCGGCTTGGGAGCGGCGCTGCCGGGGCGGCGTCGCCGCGCACGCGGGCGCGCAGCCGGTTGGTCGGGGCGCCAGGATCGATCGCCGGCTCGCCGGTGCTTCGCGAGGGAGCGGAAGCGTGTGTATCCGATCGCTCGGCTGGGGAAGCCACGGCGGGCGCGGCGACGCCGGCGGTTGCTTCGACGAGCGCTATTTCGAGCGGCAAGTGGGCGTACGGGGAGTGCCGAATCCGGTAGTCCACCTCGCTGAAGCGCCGTAGCAGCGCGGCCAGTCGCGGCAGGTCCAGGTGCGGCGCGGACGGGTCGCCTGGGCGGCTGGCGGCGACGTCGTGCATGGCGGCGCGGAGTGCGGCGACCAGTTGCCGGTTCAGTTGCCGCGGGTCGTCGCCGGCATCGACGGCATCGTTGACGGTCGCGAGCGCGCTTGCCGGGTCGCGATCCGCCAGCGCCCGCATCAGGTTCAGCACGCGGTCGTTGCGGGAGATGCCGAGCAGGGCGCGCACGTCTTCCGCTCCGACCGGGTCGTCGCTCGATTCGCCGCCGTGGAGCGCGAGTTGGTCGAGCAGCCCGAGGGCGTCGCGCAGGGAACCGGTGGCGTGGCGGGCGATCTCGTCGAGCGCGGCATCGTCGATGGCGATGCCCTCGTCGGTGGCGACGGTGCGCAAGCGGGAAACCATCGCGTCGTGGGAGATGCGCCGGAAATCGAACCGCTGGCAGCGGGAGACGATGGTGGGCAGCAGTTCCTCGGGATCGGTCGTGGCGAGGACGAACTTGGTGTGGGCGGGCGGCTCTTCCAGCGTCTTGAGGAAGGCGTTGGCCGCCGCGCCGGTGATCTGGTGGGCTTCGTCCACGATGTAGAACTTGTAGGGGAGTTGGGTCGGCGCGTACTTGACCCGCTCACGCAGGTCGCGGATGTCGTCGATGCCGCGGTTCGAGGCGGCGTCGATCTCGATGACGTCCGTGGCCGTCCCCCGGGAGATGGCGAGGCAGTTCTCGCAGGCGTTGCAGGGCCGCTTGTCCGGGTCCGGGTCGAGGCAGTTGACCGCCTTGGCGACGAGGCGGGCGGTCGTCGTCTTGCCGGTCCCGCGCGGGCCGCAGAACAGGTAGGCGTGGGCGATGCGGCCGAGCCGGATGGCGTTGCGCAGGGTGCGGACGACGTGTTCCTGCCCCACGAGGTCGTCGGCGTCGAAACTCTGCGGCCGGTACTTCCGGTAGAGTGACTGGGACGCCGCCGGCGGGCTCGGTGGGACGTGCTGAGCGACGGGAGCCGCCGCGGCCGGCGCGGCGGCTGGCGCCGGCGCGGAGTCGGGCTCGGCGTCGGGTTTGGCGGCGGGCGTGGAATCGTCGGCGCCGAACAGCGGCAGCACGCTCATGGGGCGGTGTCCCGTGGAGGGTGGAGCGCGGCACGGCTCCGGGCGGTTGAACGTACGCTGAGTATAGCGGCGCGGACGGATCGCGCCGGGTCGGGGAGGGGCCGGTGGGGACGCTGTTCGTGGTGGCGACGCCCATCGGCAACCTGGAGGACGCATCGCCGCGCGTGCTTCGCGCCCTGCGCGAGGCGTCGCTGATCGCCGCCGAGGACACGCGGCACACCGGAAAACTCCTGCGCCATTTCGGGATCGATACCCCGACGATTTCCTACCACGCGCACAACGAACGCGCCCGCCGGGAGCGCCTGCTCTCGGCACTGGCCGACGGCGACGTGGCGCTGGTGACGGACGCCGGAACGCCGGGGGTTTCCGACCCCGGCAACGACCTGGTGCAGGCTGCCCTCGCCGCGGGTTATCCCGTGTCGCCGGTTCCCGGGCCATCGTCGGCGGTCGCGGCGGTGAGCGCGTCGGGACTGGTCCCGGGGCCGTTCGTCATGCTCGGGTTCCTGCCGAGGGAGCGCGCGCCGCGCCGGGCGCTGCTCGCACGGGCGGCGGGGCCTGGATTTCCGATGGTGCTGTTCGAGGCGCCCGGGCGGGTCGCCGCCACCCTGCGGGAGGTGCTGGACGCCCTCGGCGACCGGCCGGCGGTGCTGGCGCGCGAACTGACCAAGCTGCACGAGGAGGTGCGGCCGGGAACGCTCTCCTCGCTGGCCGAGACGCTCGCTGCCGAACCGCCGCGCGGCGAGGTCGTGCTGGTGGTGGCGGGAGCCGACGACGACGCCGTGGCCGAAGATCCGGCGTCCGTGGTCGCCGGATTGCGCCGGGCAGGCCTTGGCGTGAGCGAAGCGGCCCGGGAGGCGGCGCGGCTGACGGGGTTGCCCAAGTCCGAGTTGTACGGTCTGGCGCGGGCCTGGTCGCCCGACGATCCCCAGGCAGGGAATTAGCAGGCTATGCCGCAGCCTAGGTCCCCAGCCCCGGAGGGGCTTCGTCGGCGTAGCCCGGGGATTATGGCGGTTGCCAAGATATCCCGGGCATCAGGCGGCGCGGGCGCGATGATGGCGGTTGCCAAAATAGGGCGGCCACCGCCCGTTCGCAGCCCCGGAGGGGCTTCGTTTTCGTAGCCTGGGGTTTCAACCCAGGGCGGGCGTGGACGGTGGCCGGATCGATTTGGCAACCGCCATCATCGCGCCCGCTCGACCGATGCCCGGGCTATCTTGGCAAACGCCACCATCCCCGTGCGGGCGCTCGGCGGCGGCTCGCATCGCGGTCTCCGCCGCAATCCGCCGCCGACCTCCGGCCGTCAATCCGGTTGGAAGGCGATCTTCCGGTGGTGCATCAGGATGCTCTGGAGGATGCCCACGGCGATGAGGAACGCCCAGAGCGAGGACACGCCGGCCGAGACGAACGGCAGCGGAATGCCGGCCACCGGAACGATCCCGAGGTTCATGCCGATGTTGATGAATGCCTGGAAGGTGATGACGCCGGTCATCGCCACCGCGAAGCACTGGCCGAAGCCGTCGCGGGCGATTTCGACCACGCGCAGGAAGCGCAGCAAGAGGATCACGTAGCAGATCAGCAACGCCATCATCCCAACGAACCCGAACATCGAACTGGCGTGGGCGAAGACGAAGTCGCTGGTGCGGACGCTGAGCAGGTTGAACTGGCTCGGAGTGCCGCCGAAGAGCCCGTTGCCGAACAACCCGCCCGACCCGACGCTGATCGCCGCCTGGTCCTGCTGGAAGTCCAGCCCGAGCGCGTCGGACTGGAAGCCGAGGAAGGCGAGGATGCGGGCGCGGTGGAAGTCGCGCAGCACGAACTGGTACGTCAGCACCGCCGCCACCGGCACCGCCGCCGCAAGCATCGCGAGGTGGAGTTTGCGCGGGCGGGATACGAGCATCATCGACGCCCAGATGACGCCGAAGGTCAGCGTGGAGTCGAAGTCGGGTTCGGCGGCGATCAGCCCCATCGGGATCGCCACGATCAGGATCGACAGCACGAAGGTGCCGAAACTGGCGAGCTGGTCCTTCCGGGTCGAGATGAAGTGCGCCAGCGCCAGCGCGGTGGTGATCTTGGCGAACTCCGAGGGCTGGAGCGTGACGAACCCGAGGTCGAACCAGCGGCGGCCGCCCTGGATCTCGGCGCCGATGCCCGGAATCAGCACGGCGACCAGCGCCCCGACGCCCAGCCAGTAGAAGACCCACGACGCCGACGCGATCAGCCGGTAGTCGATGGTCGAGACAATCAGGCACAACACGAGCCCGACCGCGCCGAGCATGGCTTGCCGGACGCCCTGGTTCGAGAGGCCGAGGGTTTCGATGCCGGACGCCGAGGCGATGGCCACGATGCCGAAGGCCATGATGACCATCGTGGTGAACAGCATGTACCCGTCGAAATCGCGGAACTTGCCCAGCGGGCGGAGCAGCCGGTTGCCGCCGGTGCGGATCGGCACGCTCGCGGCAGACCTCACAGCAGCTCTACCTCGTTCATCCTGATGTGGAACTCGCAGCCGAGCAGGGCGGCCGCGTGGCGGCACATCAGCATGCGCGGCAGGAAGATCTCGAAGTACTGCATCACCGGGGCCATCGTCGTGTCGATGGTCAGTTCGAGGGTGATCGTCTTCGCTTCGGGATCGACTCGCAGGAACGACGAGGTCGCCGAGTAGTTGACCCGGTCGTGCTGGTCGAAGCTGGCCGGGTCGTTATTGCGCACCCGCGAGCGGTGGACATCGGACTTGTCGGCGAGGATCAGCGCCGCCGAGACCGGGTGGACCGACTCGCCGAGGTGGTTGCTGTCTCCGTCGTGGGAGCCGATGGCGCCGATGACCACCGCGATGTCGTCGAAATCCATGCCGAGGCGGTGCAGGATCTCGTGCGCGAGCAGCGCGCCGCTGACCGAGTGGTTGTGGCGCGATACCACGTTCCCGATGTCGTGCAGGTACGCGGCGATGGCCGCCAGTTCCTGCTGCCGCTCGTCGTATCCGAGGATGCGCAGGACGTTGCGGGCAATGCTGGCGCACAGGCCGACGTGGCGGAACCCGTGTTCGGTGAACCCCAGCACGCCGAGGTTGCGGTTCGCCTGCCGGATCAGCGATTGCACCTCGCGATCGGCCTTGACCTGCTCGAGGGTCAGGCTCGGGGTGGTGCGTTCCGATTCGGCGGCTTCGGTGGGATCGATGTCGGTCACGCCGTAGCGCGGCTCCGACCCAAGGGGGACCACGACGGCGCTGCCATCGGTCGATGCTGCCGGGGCGACGATCGCCTCGGCGGCGGCCTGGTCAGTCGTCTGGGCCATGACGGTGTCCTTCGCTGCGGCGCTGATCGCGACCCGCAAAGCGTGCCACAATTCCCGGTGTCCCATCCCGCTCGCGCCGCGAAGCCGGAACCCGGCGGGCGGCGCCGGCGTATCCATGGTGCGCGACACGGGACGACGACCCTCGCGCACGGACCGAAAGGAGGCTGACGGTGCCGCAGGTGGGCGATGCGCTCGACGCGGTCCTGCTCGGGTGCTTCCTGTTCGGGTTGCTGCTGGCGGCCGCATCATTCGCGCTCGGGCAGGCCGATTTCGGGTTTTCCGACGCGCAGGGCGACGGCGACCTCGCCTGGCTGCCGGTCAGCCTCGGCGCGCTGCTGGTCGCGCTGGCATGGTTCGGTGGCCTCGGCTATCTGCTGCGCGGTTTCGGGTGGCCGGTTCCCGTGGCGCTGATCGCGGCGGCGCTTGCCGGGCTGGCGGCGGGGTCGCTCGTCCAGCGGGCGACGCGCGCGCTGGGCGGCAAGGCCGTCGGCGAACTCCGCGCCGAGGACGACCGCTTGCCGGGAACGATCGGCCGGGTGACGTCCTCGATCCGGGCCGGCGGCGTCGGCGAGGTCGTCTACGAGTTGCGCGGCGCTCGCCAGGTGGTCGCGGCGCGCACCCACGACGGGCAGGCGCTGCCGCGGGGAGCCGAGGTGGTCGTCGTTTCCGTCGCGAAGGGGATGGCCACCGTCGTGACGCTCGACGAGGCGTTGAACGACGGCGGAGGGCCGAAGGCCGCCGGCATCGACGAACCGGCCCGGCAATAGCGAACAGGGGTCAATCGTCCGGTTTCGGCGCCGGGTCGGACGCGAGAGGAGCGGAACATGGGGTTGCTCGAAATCGGGACGATCGTCGGCGGATTGGTCGTCGTCGTCCTGCTCGTGCTCGGTTTATTGGCGTCGATGTTCAAGAAGGTCGGCCCGAACCAGGCGCTGATCGTCTACGGTGTCGGCGGCAACAAGGTCGTCAAGGGCGGTGGCGCGGTCGTCTGGCCGTTGGTGCAGCAGTCCCGCGAACTGTCGCTGGAGCTGATGAGCTTCGACGTCGCGCCGCAGCAGGATCTTTACACCTCGCAGGGCGTCGCGGTGAACGTCGAGGCCGTCACCCAGATCAAGGTCAAGTCGGACACCGTGTCGATCCTGACCGCGTCGGAGCAGTTCCTCTCCAAGCCGCCGGCCGAGCGCGAAGGGCTGATCCGGCTGGTGATGGAAGGCCATCTGCGCGGCATCGTTGGCCAGCTCACGGTCGAGCAGATCGTGAAGGAACCGGAGATGGTCGCCGACCGGATGCGGTCGAACGTGGCCGAGGACGTGGCCAAGATGGGGTTGGAGGTCATCTCCTTCACCATCCGTGAGGTGCGCGACAACAACGAATACATCCTGAACATGGGCAAGCCGGACATCGCCTCGATCAAGCGGGCGGCCGACATCGCCACCGCCGAGGCGGACCGCGATATCGCGATCCGGCGGGCGCAGGCGGGGCGGGAAGCCAAGATCGCCGAAGCCGTGGCCGAGCAGGAAAAGGTCATCGCCGAGACCGCGTCGCACACGCGGCAGGCCGAGGCGATGCGCGACCTCGACCTGAAGCGGGCCGAATACGACCGCTCGGTGCAGGCGCAGAAGGCGACCGCCGACAAGGCCTACGAGATCGAGGTCGCGATCCAGCAGCAGAAGATCACCGAGGAAGAGGTCCGCATCGAGCAGGTCCGCAAGAAGGGCGAGATCGCGGTCCAGGAAGCCGAAATCCTCCGCCGCGAAAAGGAACTGATCGCGACCGTGTTGCGCGCGGCCGAGATCGAGCGCCAACGGATCGAGACGCTGGCCGAGGCCGACAAGCAGCGGCAGTTGCTGCAGGCTGCGGCGGCAGCCGAAGCGGCCCGGCTCCAAGGGCAGGCCGACGCCGAGGTGACGCGGCTACGCGGTCAGGCCGACGCCGAAATCCTGCGGGCCAAGGGCGAAGCCGAAGCCGGCGCGATGCAGGTCAAGGCGGCGGCGTTCCTCGAATACAACGAGGCCGCGGTGCTCGACCGGGTCATGGGCGTGCTGCCAGAGGTCGTCCGCGCGCTCTCCGAGCCGCTGGCGAAGGTGGACAAGATCACCGTCGTCTCGACCGGCGACGGCACGGGCGGAGCCGGGGTGAACCGGGTGACCTCCGACATCTCGACGATGGTCGCGCAGGTGCCGGCGCTGGTCGAGGGCCTGACCGGGGTCGAGTTGCAGAAGTTGCTCCAGGCGCTGCCGGACGTGCGCAAGCAGCCGACGACCGTGGATGTCCGGGTCCACGACGGCGAACCGGCGACGCAGCCCGTGGACGGCGCCCCGACGCCGGCCGCCAACGGCAAACCGGGCGGCGTGCTGGTGGACTAATTCAACCAGCGGGCACGAAAACGGGCGGGGTGGTCCTTCGGGCCGCCCCGCCCGTTTTCGTGCGTGTGCAGCGAGGTGCTGGCCAGGGTGCCCGACTGGGTCGTGGAGCCGTCCGGCGCGAACCAGAGGCGTCTGCGTGCTATCCTGCCGGCGCTTCGCGCCCGAGGAGTCCGGGTGGCCGCGCGGGGCACGTCCGGCGCCGGTTCCGGGCGCCAGCCGCCCAGCAGCAACGGAGTCGCTCGGACTTATGGAGCGCGATGCCCAGCGCGTGCGCGTCGAGGCGCTCGGCCAACCCGGACAGCGGCGGTTCCGGATGCTCGTGGCGGTGGACGACCGGACGACCGTCGTCTGGATGGAGAAGCAGCAACTCCAGGCGCTCGGCCTCGCGCTGGAGCAAATGCTGGAGCAGTTGCCGAACGCCGGACCGGAGATCGGCCCCGGCAACCTGCCGGTCGAGTTCGACGTGGACACGCGCCACCAGTTCCGCGTGGGCCGGATGGAACTCGGCTACGACGAGCGGTCCGACCGCATCGTCGTCATTGCCCACGACGCGAACGAGGCGGAGGATGAAGACGAGGACGAGGAGCCGGCGCTGGTCTGCAGGTTGAGCCGGGAGCAGGCCCGCGAGGTCAGCGCCGATGCCGCCGCCGTGGTGGCCGCCGGGCGGCCCCGCTGCACGATGTGCGGCGCGCCGATGGGGCCGGGTCCGCACGCCTGTCCGCAGCAGAACGGCCACCTGCCGCACGACCTTTCCGGCATCGAGGGCGGGGACGAGTAGGTTCCCGCCCACCGGTTGGCTGTACGTTCGGGTTGACACGCCACGACGGCGGTACGTAGACTGGCCGTGTATCCAGAAGCAACCGCTTTTGGCGGGCACAGGGGAACAACCGGCGTGACCGCAACCGGCATCCGCACCATCGCCATCCTCGGGATCGGGCTCGTACTTAGCGAGCTCCCGATTGGGAGCGCGTGGCGTTAGGGAGGCCGGGTCCACGGACCCCAGTGAGCGGATAAGCGAGCAGTTCCACGGCGACGGACCGGCCTCCCGACTTTCGGGAGGTTTTTTCGTGTCCGGCGCGCTCGCCGGGCAGGCAGCGGGTAGGGGCGCCGGCCGGGGAGCCGCCCGGCGGCAAGGGAGGCGAGGAGCGATGAGCGCGACGCAGACGGCGACGGCCCCATCGAGCCGCCAGCAGGGCGATCGGCCGGTGCTGACCGGGGCTGAGATCACGTGCCGGTCGCTGGAAGCCGAGGGCGTCACCACCGTCTTCGGGTACCCCGGCGGCGCGGTGATCCCGCTCTACGACGCCCTGCCGCGGGCCGGCTTCAAGCACGTTCTGGTCCGCTTCGAGCAGTGGGCGGCGCTGGCGGCCGAGGGCTACGCCCGCGCCACCGGCAAGCCGGGCGTCTGCATGGCGACCTCCGGCCCCGGCGCGACCAACCTGGTGACCGGGCTGGCCGACGCGATGCTGGATTCGGTGCCGATGGTCGCCATCACCGGGCAGGTGGTGCAGCCGCTGATCGGCAAGGACGCCTTCCAGGAAGTGGATATCACCGGCATCACGTTGCCGGTCACCAAGCACAACTACCTCGTCAGCCGCATCGAGGACATCGCGCCGACGATCAAGGAAGCGTTCTACCTGGCCACCTCGGGCCGGCCCGGCCCGGTGCTGGTGGACATCCCTAAGACGCTGTTCCAGCAGTCCGCGCCGTTCTCGTACCCGACCACCGTCGGCCGCCGCGGCTACCAGCCGACGACGACCCCGAACATGAAGCAGGTCCGACTGGCGGCGGACGCGATCGCGAAGGCGAAGCGCCCGCTGATCATGGCCGGCCACGGCATCATGCTCGCTGGCGCGACCGAGCAGTTCCGGCACTTCGTCGAGAAGACCGGCATCCCGGTGATCTTCACCCTGCTCGGCCTTGGCTCCTTCCCGGAAGACCACCCGCTCGGGCTGGGCCTGATGGGGATGCACGGGCACAAGCACGTCAACGATGCGCTCGACGAGTGCGACCTGCTGATCAACATCGGCGCCCGCTTCGACGACCGCGCCACCGGCCGCGTCAACGATTTCGCACCGAAGGCGAAGATCGTCCACGTCGATATCGACCCGGCGGAGTTGGGCAAGAACCTCCACACCGAGGTGCCGGTCGTGGGTGATGCGGGCGAAGTGCTGCGGTTGCTGATCCCGGAGGTCGAGCAGGCACGGCACGACGAGTGGCTGGGCTGGATCGACGGCCAGCGCGACGAGCGGCTGCTGGCGGCGCTGGACAAGGCGCCAGACGGGCCTGAGCCCTACACGATCGTCAAGGCCATCGCCGACGCGTCGAACGGCGAAGCGATCGTCACAACCGACGTCGGCCAGCATCAGATGTGGACCGCCCAGCACTTCCGGTTCAACCACCCGGACCGCTGGATCACCTCCGGCGGGCTGGGCACGATGGGCTTCGGGCTGCCCTCGGCGGTCGGCGCGAAGATCGGGCGGCCGGATCTCGAAGTCTGGACCGTCGTCGGCGACGGCGGCTTCCAGATGTCGTACAGCGAACTCGCGACCGCGGTGCAGGAAAACCTCGACATCAACATCGCGGTCATCAACAACGGCTACCTCGGCATGGTCCGGCAGTGGCAGGATCTTTTCCACGCCAAGAACTACTCCGAAGTGCGGATCTCCGGCCCCGATTTCGTGAAACTGGCCGAGGCGTTCGGCGCCACCGGCATCCGGGTCACGCGCCACGAGGAGATCATGCCGGCAGTGCAGCGGGCGCGTTCGACGCCGGGTCCGGTGGTCGTCGAGTTCGTGATCGAGCCGGAGGCCAACGTCTGGCCGATGGTGCCGCCGGGCGGCGCCAACTCCGAGATGCTGCACCGCGACGAGCGGTTCGCCGAGTGATGAGGGAGGCTCCCATGAAGCGGCGGCATACGCTGGTCGTGCTGGTCGAGGATCACCCCGGCGTCCTGAACCGGGTGGTCTCGCTGATGCGGCGGCGGTCGTTCAATATCGACTCCATCACCGTCGGCCACTCCGAGCAGGCAGGCGTCTCCCGGATGACGATCGTCGTCGGCGGCGAGGAGAACGAGGTCGAGCAGGTCGGCAAGCAGCTCTACAAGCTGATGGAAGTGCTGAAGGTCCAGGACCTGACCGCCGAGCACGCGCTGTCGCACGAGATGGCGCTGGTGAAGGTGGCCGCGAAGGCGCAGCACCGGGCCGAGATCCTGCAGATTGCCCAGATCTACGACGCCAAGGTGGTGGACGCCACCCCGAGTTCGCTGGTGCTGGAAGCGGTCGGCTCCGAGGAGCGGATCGACGGGCTGCTGGCGATGCTGAAGGGCTTCGGCATCCGGGAACTGGTGCGCACCGGGGCGATCGCCATGGCCCGCGGCGCGTCCGGTCCCGCGTTGAAGGATGCGCCGCGTTTCGACCGCGAGGATGCCGCGAGCGCCGGAAGCGCCAACGGCCACTCTGTAGCGGTACTGGTGAACTGAACCGAATCGAGGCAGCGCCCCCCCCCAGGGCGGCGCGGGCGCGTTTGGTGGCGGGGCCGGGGGGGGGG
>JAFAEX010000132.1 GCA_023423795.1 Chloroflexota bacterium
GCGCTGGCCCTGGTGCCGCGCTGCGGCGCGTGCAGCGGCAGCGGGCAGGTGCTGGACGCGACGTTCTGGGACGGCGACGGCCCGGCGGTCGATTGCGAGGCGTGCGGCGGGACGGGATCGGCCGGGCCGGGGTGGGGATGCGCTGACGGCAGCGCCGACCCCGCCGACGTGGACCTCGATGCGGACCGCTGGAACGTCGATCGGACGGTGGCGCTGTGAGCGCGGCGAAGAGGGCGCGGGAGCGCCGCTGGGTGGTCGCGTGCTGGAACGCGGCCGGCACGCAGGTCCACCGGCGGTACGACACGGAAACCGAGGCGCGTGCCGAGATGGCGGCGCTGGCGGCCGAGTGCGCGCCGGCGTGGCTGTTCTACGCGGGCAGCGGCAACGTCTGGATCACCGAGGGCGCGAACTACGACCTGATGCCGGCGAGCGGGGAGGCGGGGTCGTGAGCAAGCCGGCGGTGGAGCTGGCGGACTACTGGGCGCACGCCTTCGGCGACGGCGACGCGACGCCGATGGGCCGGGCGCGGCAGGCGGCGGCGCTGTCCGACGCGCTCCAGGCCATCGACGCGCTGACGGCGCGGGTGGCCGAACTGGAGGCGGCGCTGCGGGCGCTGAACGCGGAGGTCGCGGCCGGCGGCGAGCGGTGCGACGAGATCGAGGACGGGTTGACCAAGCTCAACGACTACGTCGATCGGTACGTCGAGCCGGGGACGGCGTCGTGAGGACGCCGCCGGTCGTGGTCGGGTTCCGGCCCCGGGCGGCGTCGGCGGACTGGCGGGCGGTGAGCGCCCGCCGGGACCGCCGGCGGCTGCTGGGGCGGATCGTGGCGATGCTGAAGGGACGGTTTGCATGAGCGAGCAACGGGCGCTGGCCCCGGCGCGGGAGCCGGTGGATCTGGCGGAGGTCCGGGCGCAGCGGGGCGTGACCGCGCTGCCGACGCAGGCGGACATCAACCAACTGCTGAACCTGGGCGACATGCTGATCAAGAGCGGGCTGCTGCCGCAGAGCCTGCGGACGAAGGAAGCGGCGGCCACGGTGATCCTCAAGGGCCACGAGCTGGGCCTGCCGCCGATGGCGGCGATGGAGGGCATCGCGGTCGTGCAGGGCAAGGCCGTCATCGGCGCGCACCTGCTGCTGGCGCTGGTGAAGCGGGAGTACGGCCCCGGCGCGATCTGGGTCAGCGAGACGACCAACGAGCGCTGCACGGTCTCCTACCGCATCCCCGGCGTGCCGAACGTGCTGGCCTACAGCTTCACGATCGAGGACGCGCGGCAGGCGGGGCTGGCCGACAAGCAGACGTGGCGGCAGTACCCGTCCGCGATGCTGCGGGCGCGGGCGATCTCGGCGGCGGTCAAGCTGGCGTTCCCCGAGGTGGTCGGCGGCGTCTACGTGGCCGGGGAGCTTCCCGGCACCGAGGCGGCCGTCACCGACGACGGGGACGTGGTGATCGACGTGACCGGCGGTGCAGTCCCTCCGCAGGCGCGGGCGGAACCGGCGCAACGGCCGCAGCAGCCGCGGCGGCAGGCGCCGCAGCCCGAGCCCGAGCCGATCCCCGAGGGCCGCGAAGAACTCCCGGTCCGCTGGATCATCCGGCTGGAAGAGCTGGCCGACGAGTTGCCGGTGATCGAGTCCGACCGGCTGGTCCCGGCCGACCTCAAGCGGGTCCGCATGGAGGTGATGCGGCACGTCGTGCGCCGGGTCTCCGGCGAGGACAGCCGCAAGTACCTGACGCGCGAGCAGGCCCAGCAGGTCGCCAACGACCTCACCGCGCTCAAGGCCCGGCTGGAGAACGACGGCAGCGGGATCGACCCGACCCCGATCGTCGGCGACCGGCGGATCGACCCCGAGACGGGCGAGGTCTCCGGCGGCGGGCGGCTGCCGCTGGTGGACGCGGAGCCGGTCGAGGGCGAGCCGGGCCTGGACAGGCACACCCGATGAACGCGGCGGCGGTGGTCGCGGGGTTCCCGGTGCCCGAGCACGGCGGCGAGGAGGCGGCGGGCTTGCTCGCCGACCTCCTGCTGCTGGCAGCGGAGTGGAAGGCGGGCCGGATGCCGCTGGAGGTTCTCAAGCGGCAGATGACGCCGTCGGAGCGGTACTCGGCCCGCTGGGCGCAGCGCCTGGACGGCTCCGAGGACGACGCGCTGCTGCGGGAGATGTTCGACGCGCTGGTGCGGGCGCAGCGGACCGAGCGCGAGGGGCGGACGATCGTGACGCACCACGGGGTGTTCACGCAGGCCGAATGGCACGCGGCGCGGTTCGGGGATGGGCGGTAGCGATGCTGTGGTTCCGGTTCTACCACGAGGCGCTCGACGACCCGAAGGTGCAGCAGTTGCCGCCGGCGCTGTTCCGCCACTGGGTGAACGTCCTGTGCCTCGCCAACATGTCGGAACCGCGAGGAACCCTGCCGGACCTCGACGCGGTCGCCTTCAAGCTCCGGCTCTCGGCGAGCAAGGCGCGGGCCGTCCTGGCCGACCTCGAAACCGCCGGGCTGGTGGACCGGGACAACGATGGCCGTTACCGGCCGCACAACTGGAACGGTCGGCAGCGCCAGTCGGACGACGTGGCGGAACGGGTCAAGAAACACCGCGCGCAAGCAGCCGGTAACGGGTCCGTAACGTTACAGGAAACGCCTCAGAAACTGTCACGCGCGACAGAGACAGAGACAGAGACAGAGACAGAGACAGAGACAGACGCAGAGGAGAACGCCCCCCTGCCCCCCGGCAGGGCGGGCGAGACCGACGAACCCGCCGACCCGATCGACATATCCGCACGGAGAGCGCCGAAGCCGGCCGCCGACCCGCCGGGGTTCGAGCGGTTTTGGGCGGCGTGGCCGTCCGGGCACCGCGCCGAGCGCAAGCAGGCGGTCGAGCAGTGGCGGCGGCTGAAGCCCGACGCGGCGCTCCAGGGCGAGATCCTGGCCGCCGTCGAGGCCCAGAAGCGCGGCCGGAAGTGGCTGGACGGCTATGTCAAGGCTCCGCACCGCTGGCTCCGCGACCGCAACTGGACCGACGAGGTCGAGCCGCCGGTGTTGGCCGTGGCGAACGGTCGCCCGTCCGCGACCGACCCGCCGATCCGGGGCGGCGGCCTGTCGCCCCGCGAGTTGATCGCCCTTTCGCACCGCTACGAGGAGCAAGGACTGTGAACCGCACCGAAACCGCGCGGCTGCTGGCGATCGCCCGCACCGTGCACCCCACGCACCCCGTCACCGAGGACACCGTGATCGCCTACCACCTGCTGGTCGGGGATCTCCCCTACGCGGCGGCCGAGGACGCGCTGCGGTCGGCGCTGCGGACGTCGCCGTTCTTCCCGAAGCCGAACGAACTGGTCGAGGCGGTCGCCGAGCGGACCGGGTTCCTGCCGAGCGAGGCCGACGCCTGGGTGCTCGTGCTCGACCACCTGCGCGGATCCCGTCAGCCGTTCGCCGGCCCGAAGCCGGTCGCGGAGGCCGTCAAGGCCGTCGGCGGTTGGTACAACCTGCGGACCTCCCAGCGGCCCGACGTGGACCGCAAGGCGTTCGGCGAGGCGTACCAGGCGATCCGCCGGCGCTGGCTGGGCGACCCGGCCCTCGGGGTGGCGATCACCGATCGGCTGGCGGCTCTGGGCGCCGGCGAGCCGGAGCGCGACGAGCCGCTGCGGATGATCCCCGGCGGCCGGGAGCGGTCGGCATGAGCGACCAGACGGTCCCCGTGGTCGCGGTACGGCCGCAAGACTTGCTCGACGCCTACCTCGACCGCTTTCCGGTCATCGCGGAGTTGCTGGCCGGCCTTCCCGAGGGGTTGCAGGAGGGCTACTGCGACGACTTCCTGCGCATGGCGACCGACCACGGCTTGCTCGAAAGCCGGGACGCGCCGGGCGGCACGCAACTCCGGCTCACCGAGGCCGGGTGCCGCGCCATCGCCGTGCTGCGCGGCGAAGACCCGGATGGGGTCGTCGTGCTGTTCGGCGAAACGCAGGGGCTGAACTGACATGGCCGGGCAAGGGGTTCGCCGCGACCGAATGACCGACACCGTGAGGGCGTGCGACGAGGCCAACCGAGGGCGCTGGGCCGACGCGCTCCCCGCCACCGAGGCCCAGCTCGCGCGGCTGGCGGCGCTGGCGGAGGCGGCCGGGCTGGCGGGCGACGCCTACGCGGCGGAGGTCGAACGGCTGCACGGCTGCGCGCCGGCGGATCTGTCGCGCTGGGCGGCCAACCTGATGGCGGCGTGGTTGGCGGTGCGGGTCGCGGCGGCAAGCGGGCAGGAGGCGGCGTGATGGCGGCAATCCGCTGCTCCGGCACGTCGCCGCACTCCGGCAAGCCTTGCAAGCTGGCCGCCACCCACGTCTGGGACGGCAAGCCCGCGTGCCGGTGGCACGGCGACCCGGCCCGGCGCGAGGCGCACCGGCGGCGGCACCACCGCTTTTGCTGGGACGCCGAGCGGCTGGAGGTGCTGTACGGGCTGGTCGAGCGCGGGCTCGACGACGCGGCGATCGGCGCGCGGCTGGGCTGCTCGGCCGAGGCGGTCCACCTGGCCCGGCGCCGCAACGGCATCCCGTCGCGGTCCCGGCTGACGCTGTCGGCGCGGGACGTGGCGGAGATGCTGGGCAAGGGCTGCGCGAAGAGCGTGGTCCGCTGGATCGAGGCCGGTTGGCTCAAGGGGCGGCGGGCGTACCGGCAGGGGCCGCACCGGGTCTGGATCGTGGCCTGGGGCGACCTCGAAGCCTTCGTCCGCGACGAGGACCACTGGCACCGCTACGAGCCGGAGCGGATCGCCCACCCGTGGCTGCGGCGGCTGGCGCTGGAGGCGCGGGGCGGGCTGCGGTTCCTGGCGCACGCCGAGGTCGCGGCGATCTGCGGGGTGGAGCGGGACACGGTCGGCAACTGGCTGGACCACGGGTGGCTGCGCTGCCAACGCGACGGCAACCGGGTGATCCGCTCCGACTGGCTGGAGGAGTTCCGGCGCCATTGGTCCTACGAGTTCGGCTACACGGGGTTGCGGCCGGCGGAGCGCGACGAAGTGTCGGCGCGGCTGGCGGCGGCCGGGGAGAGGAGGGCGGCGTGAGCGCGCGGAGCCGGCGGGCGCTGCGGTGCCGGGCGACGGCGTCCGGGGAGGGCTGGCGGCTGGTGTGGTCGCAGCACGGGCTGCGCTCCGCGCCGCTGGTGGTCGCGCCGTGGCCCGGCCACCCCTACGACGCCTACGCGGCGGTGCTGGCGGCGCTGGCCCCGGCGACGACCGAGGCGCTGGCGGTGGCGAACCGGTGGGCGACGACGGCCGAGCGGGCGGTCGCGGCGAAGGAACGGGCGTCGTGAACCACCCGCCGCCGGCGGCGGCCATCGCCGCGGCGCGGCGCGCCCTGCTGGCGGCGGCGGTGGACCTCGGGCGGGTCGGCAAGATCGCCCCGCTCCTGACGGACGACGAGGTGCGGGCGGCGCTGGCGGCGGCGAAACGGGCCGTGGACGCGGCGTTCGCGGAGAGCGAAGGGTGACTGGCATGGCGTGGTTCGACCGGAACCGGCACTTGTACCCGCCGGACTGGGCGGAGATCGCGAAGGCGGCCAAGGACGCCGCCGGCTGGCGCTGCGTCGTCTGCGACGCGCCGCACGGGACGCCGGGACGGGTGCTGACGGTTCATCACCTGGACCACGAGCCGAGCAACTGCGCGCCGGAGAACCTGCTGGCGTGCTGCCAGTCCTGCCACCTGAAGTGCCAGGCGCTGCGGCCGAGGCCGGCGAGCATCGAGGAAGCGATCGAACGGCTGCGGCCGTGGGCGACGATCCGCGACGCGCAGCTCGCGATGGAGATCGGGGCATGAGCGATTCGGGACCGTGGATCTGGACCGGCGACGCGGCGAAGCGGCTTCGGGTGAGCGCCAACGGGCTGCGGGACGCGGCGGACGTGCTCGGGATCGAGCTGCGCGAGTCGGACCGCGACCGGCGCCAGCGGACGATCCACCGCGACGACGTCGAGCTGCTGCGCCGGACCATCGAGGCGGCGAAGGACAACCGGGCGCGGAGGGCGGGGCGGTGAGCGGGCGGATGACGGAGGCCCAGAAGGCGGCAGCGCGGGCGATCTGCGCCGAACTGCGGGAGCGGCCGAACCGCTACGGAGCGGCGTTCGTCGCCGAGCGTGAGCCGTTCGACCGGATGGTCCGGCGGGCGAAGGGCAAGTGGCGAGTCGTCGGGGTCGCGAACCGGCTGGTGCGGATCGTGTCGGCGAAGGAGAGGGTGCGGTGAGCATCGACGCCTACCCGTTGTCCTGGCCGGCCGCATGGCCGCGCACCCAGCGCCCGGCCGACGCCGTCTTCCGCACCGGCATCGCCGACGCCCGCGACGGGCTGCTCCGCGAACTGGACTTGCTGGGCGCCACCGGCGTTGTGGTCTCCAGCAACGCCCGCCTGAACCAGAACGGTTCGATCTCCGCCCGGCAGCCCCGCATCGACGATCCGGGCGTCGCCGTCTACTTCACGCTCGACGGCAACGAGACCTGCATCCCCTGCGACCGCTGGAGCGCCGTCGAGGACAACCTCCAGGCGATCCGGCTGACGGTGGCCGCGCTGCGCGGCATCGGCCGCTGGGGGGCGGGGGAGATGGTGAGCGCGGCGTTCCGGGGGTTCGCGGCGCTGCCGGAACCGGCCGGCGAGGGCTGGTGGTCGGTGCTCGGCGTGCGGCCGGACGCCACCCGCGACGAGGTCGAGGCCGCGTACCGGCGGCTGGCGAAGGCGGCTCATCCTGACGCCGGCGGCAGTGCGGAGGCGTTCCGCGAACTGGCCGAAGCGTACCGGCAGGCGAAGGAGGCGGCCCGGTGAACGGCTGGTTCTTCGTGGCGTTCGTCGCCTTCGTGGCCGCCCAGTGGATCGCGCTGCTCATCGCCTACGGCCGCGGCTTCCGGGCGGCGCGGGACGCGGCCCGGCGGTGGTGCGCCGAATCGCTCGGCATCCGGCACGAGATCCACCAACGGACGCTGGCCGACGAGCGGCGCCGCTGCGACGCCCGGGTGCGGGGCGCGCGGCTGCGCTTCGAGCCGTCCGTCTTCGCCGCGGAGTTCATCTCCCGCGAGAAGTCCGGGAGGCTGAACTGATGGCCGCGCCGGAGGGGATGAATGCCCACGTCGGATCCACGCTGACGGTCCGCATCCCGGTCGTGCCGGACGCCTGCCTGTCCCCGAACGCCCGGTCCGGCACGTCCCGCTGGAACCGGAGCAAGGCCGTGGCGGCGTTGCGGGAGGCGACGGCGGTCGCGGTCCGGCAGGCGATCGGATCGGGCGGCGCGGACCCGAACTTCTTCCTCGGTTGCGCCGCGGTGGCCCGCGGGTGGGCGGCGATGGCGATCGACTGGCACGTGGCGTGGCCCCGGGACCGGCGGCGCAAGGACGACGACGCGATCCCGCTGATGGTCAAGGCCGCGCGGGACCAGATCGCCGACGAGATCGCGGTCAACGACCGGCGGATGCGGACGGGCCGCGTGACGCAGTCGCAGGACCCGGACGGGCTGGGGTGGATCGAGGCGACGCTGCGGATCGAGGAGGCCGAGACGGCATGAGCGAGACGCCGGGGCAGGTGCTGGCGCGAATCATGTTCGGCGACATTTGGCCCGAATTGACCGATGAGCAGCGCGCAACGTGGGAGGGGGACGCGGCGGCGTTCCTCGCGGAGATGCTGCCGGACTGCTGGCCGGGCGACGACTGCGAGACGGACGACTGCCCGTGGTGCGGCGAGTACGCGATCACCGAAACGGCGGCGCGGACGATCTGGCTTGCGAAGGATGCGCAGGAGGCGAGGCGATGACCACCACCACGCCGGGCCGGCGGCTGCACGCGGCGCTGCTGGCCCACGGGATCGAGCGGGACGATTGGGGCGACCTCACCCGCGCCAAGCGCCTTGCCTACGAGATGGCGGAGCGGGAGTACGACGGCGAGCCGGAGGCAGGCATGACCGAGCAATCGTTGGCGTTCGCCGGAACGCGGCTCTATCAGGCGTGGCGTCGGGCGAGCGGGTCGGGCGTGTCCCGCCCCGACTGGGGCGACCCCGCGTTTGCCGGCAGCGGACGGGCGATGGTCGCGTGCGAACTCGGAATTCGAGACGACGTGACCGCCGAAATCGAGTTGCGCGACCGCCTCGACGCCCTGACCGCCGAGGTCGCGGCGATGCGGCGGGACCGGGACGCGGACCTGTACGCCGGGGAGGAGGTCGGCAACCGGCTGTCTCGCTGCGAGGCCGCCGTCACCGAGGTGGTCGCCAACGTCGGGGCCATCGTGCCGCACATCGAGGACCGGGTGAACGCCATCCACGGACGCGTTGGCGACCGGCTCGCCCGCTGCGAGGGGCGGGACGGCGAGATCATCGAGCGGCTGGGCAAGCTGGAACGGGAGATCGAGCGCAACGAACGCCACCAGGGCTACTGGAACAAGGGCGCGGAGATGCGACTCGCCGCGCTCGAAGCCCGCGCGATCGACGGCGGCGACCCGCTGCGGAGGACGGGATGAGCATCAATCGACGGCGGGAAGCGGCCATCGTGTGCCCCGCTTGCCTCAGCGATGCCGGCATGGGGGTCACGGACTCTCGCCCGACGTTGGACAACGGGGTGAAGCGCCGGAGGCAGTGCCGGGCGTGCGGGGCGCGATTTACCACCCACGAGCGCATCACCAACGTCCAGTACCGCTCCGGCCCAGCGGTCGATGTGCTGCGGATCGCTGACGACCTTGCGGAAACGGCCGAACGACTCCGCAAGGCGGTTGTGCAAGAAGACTGGATCGGACTGGACGACGACGAAGCCGACCCGCTGCGGCGGGCGGACGGGGGGGCGGCGTGAGCGACGAGAGTTGGTTCTCGGCACGGGGCGTCGAGATGACCCAGAACCAACGGACGGTCTACGACCTGATGACGAGGTACGAGGAAGGACTGGGGCCGCGCGCTTACGCCTGCCTGCTGCAACTGGACGCCGGGCGGCAACCGAACGAGCGGGACCGCGAGTGGCTGACGGACGGCGTCGAAGAACCCGCACTCGCCCGAATCGCCGAGGACGGCCGCTGCGTGCTGACCGCCTACGGTCGCCTGCTCGCCGACGCCGCCAACCGGGGCGACTTCACGGCGATGGCGGCGCTGACGACGATGCCGGAGATCATCGACTCCGAGGCCGCCCGATGACCGCCGACCCGCCGCCGACGCCGCGCACGACGATCTTCGTGCGGCTTGCCGGCAACCGCGACGGCCGCACGTTGACGCTCAAGATCCCCGACGGCGTCGACCCCCTGGACCTGTTCGCCCTCGGGTTCGCCATCGACGGCAATCAGGCCGCGTGTTCGGTCTGCCGCCCGTCCGACGACGCCGATTACGCGGGGCCGCTGGGCGACGGCCCGACGCTAGCGATCGCCCTGTACGCCAACCAGCGGGCGCTCGTGGACTGGTTGCGCGGGCAGGGCGTGGAGGTGGCGTTCGCATGACGAGGGAAGACCCGCCGACGCCGCGCGAGCCGGACGCCGACGATCTGGCCGCCGAGTACGCAAGCCACGTCCGGTCCTGCCTCGCTATGGGCATCCGGCCGCTGTCGCCCGAGGAGTTCCGGCTGGTCTGGCAGACCGAGGATTTCCCGGTGCCGCCGCCGGGGCGGGAGGACGACGCCTGATGGACCGGCCCGAGGACTGGATCGACCGCCACGAGGCCGCGAAACGGCTCGGGATGGCCCCGTCCGAACTGGCGCTGCTCCAGGCGCTGTTCGGCTTCCCGACCCGCTCGCTGCCGGGGCCGCCGCGCCGCCGGGGCATCCTGCGCGTGCACGTCGCCCTGATCGAACGGTGGCAGGACGAGGCGCGGGAGGAGGCGGCATGAGCGCGCGGCCGCTGGCGTGCAGGACCAAGGGCTGCCCGGGCGTGCTCGGCTGGGTGCGCGACGGCGTGCTGACGGTCGGGGTCGGCGTTCGGGTCTGCTTCGTGCCGAGCGCGCGGCGGTGCACGGCCTACTGCCCGGCCTGCGGCGGGGCGAACGATTGGCCGGACGGGCCGGTGGTCGTGCCGCCGCGCAAGCCGAAGGCAGCCTGACGCCTGCTAGACTGTGCGTAATCGAGATGGCGGAGGCAACGGCCGCCGGCAACCGGGAGAAATCCCGGGCCGGCGGCCGTTTCGTTGTTCGTGGGGCGAGATGGGCAAGCGGGGCGACAACCAAACCGAGACCCCGTTGGCGGCGCAGGCGTTCGCCGACTATCTCGCGCTGGGCGACAAGCGCAGCCTGCGCGAGCTGGCGGCCGAATACGTCCGAAGGAACCGATACAAAACCGAAACGACGGCCTTCAACCAACTCGCCACTTGGTCCACCGCCCATCGCTGGCAGGACCGGATCGCCGCGGCCGTCACCGCTGAAGCGCAGGCAGCGCTCGAACGGGCCGCCGAGATCGACGCCCGGTCGTTCCTCCGCACGTCCGAGATGCTGGCGGAACGGCTGGACATGACCAACCCGATCATGCTCGACGTGCTGGTCAAGGTGCGCGAGTCCGTCCGCAAGCCGGCGCCGAAGGGAGGATCGACGGTCAACGTCAACGTCTCGGTCGAAATCCGGGAACTGGCGGAGCGGATGGCGAAGGAGGCCGGGCTCGATCCCGACGCGGTGATCGCCGAGGCCGAATCGATCCTGGGCGGGCGGCCCTGATGATCGCGGCACCGCTCCCTGTGTCGCCAGAGGCAGTGGCCGCCGTCGCGGCAGCCGTGGTCCGGTTGCGCGGGCGGCGGGATGCCGACCCGTGGGCGGCCCAGCGCCGCCCGAACCAGACGCCGCCGGACGGCGATTGGCGGACGTGGCTGGTGCTGGCCGGGCGCGGGTTCGGCAAGACCCGGACGGCCGCCGAATGGGCGCGCGAGGAGGTCATGGCGGGGCGGGCGCGGCGGGTGGCGCTGGTGGCCCCGACCGCAGCGGACGTCCGGGACGTGCTGGTCGAGGGCGAATCGGGGCTGCTGGCCGTCTGCGAACGCTACGGATTCCGGCCGCTCTACGAGCCGTCCAAGCGCCGGTTGACGTTCCCGAACGGCGCGATCGCGACGACCTACAGCGCGGACGAACCGGATCGCCTGCGCGGGCCACAGCACGACCTGGCCGTGTGCGACGAGGTCGCGGCGTGGAGACGCCCGGAAGCGTTCGACATGCTCCAGTTCGGGTTGCGCCTGGGCAGCGACCCGCGGCAGATCGTGACGACGACGCCCCGGCCGGTGCCGCTGCTCAAGCGGCTGCTGGCCGACCCGACGACGGCCGTCACCCGGGGTTCGACCTACGACAACCGGGGCAACCTCGCCCCGGCATTCCTGGCGCAGATCGTGGCGCGTTACGAGGGCACCCGGCTGGGCCGGCAGGAGCTACTAGGCGAGATCCTCGACGACGTGCCGGGCGCGTTGTGGACGCTGGCGACGATCGACGCCCACCGCGTCGCCGAGGCCCCGGCGCTCGACACCCTCACCCGGATCGTGATCGGGGTGGACCCGGCGGCCTCGGCGGGTGAGGAATCGGCCGAGACCGGCATCGTCGTGGTCGGGCGCGACTGGCGGGGCGACGGGTACGTGCTCGAAGACGCGTCCCTGCGCGGCAGCCCGTTCGAGTGGGGGCGGGCGGTGGTGGCGGCCTACGACCGGTGGCGGGCGGACGCGATCGTTGCCGAAGCGAACCAGGGCGGGGCGATGGTGGCGGCGACGATCCAAGCGATTTGGGATGCGGCGCCGGTGACGCTGGTCCACGCGAGTCGGGGCAAGCTGACGCGCGCCGAGCCGGTGAGCGCGCTGTACGAACAGGGGCGCGTCCACCACGTCGGGGCATTCCCGGCGCTGGAAGACCAGATGACGACCTACGACGGGTCAGGCGCGAGTCCCGACCGCATGGACGCGCTGGTGTGGGGGTTCACCGACGTCCTGGTGGGCGCGGCGCCGGCGGAGATCGATCCGGCGGTGGCAGCGGCGTTCGAGGGGCTGCCGACGTGAGCGTGAGGGGGCGATTTATGGCGGCCATGAGCGCGTTTCGGGACCCGTCGCTGGTGGCGTCGCCGGAGCCCACCCTCGACGCTTCGACGCAGTACGGCGAGTTGTGGGCCTTCTGGGCCGGATCGTGGCGGGTCGATCCGGCGGTGCGGTCGCTCCGGTCCGCCTCTCCGGCGCTCTACAAGAACACCAGGCAGCTTTGGCGGCACGCGGACGCGATCGTGTCGCTGTACGAGCAGTTCGTCTACGCGGGCGACCTCAGCAGCGACGGCAAGGCGCTTCCGGACGGCACGCGGGGCGCGATCCCGATCGACCCGCAGACCGGCGACGACAAAGCCGACGAGGCGATCCTGCGCGGCTGCGCCGAACTGTGGTCGATGTGGCGATGGCGTCAGTCGATGTCGCTCGCGCCGAAGTACGCGGCGATCCTGGGCGACGTGCTCGTCGAACTGGTCGAGGACGTGCCGCGCGGGACGGTGATGCCGCGCTTCGTGTGGCCGGGCAGCGTGGTCGATCTGGACCTCAACGACGCCGGCGACGTTCGGCGCTACGCGATCGAGTACCCGGTGGTGGTCGAGGAGTCGAGCGCCTACGGGCAGCGCGTGAAGGGCGAGCGCTACCGGTTCCGCAAGGAGGTGGACGGGGCGTTCATCCGCTACTACCGCGACGGGCAGCCGGCGGCGTTCCCCGATCTCGGCATCGACCGGGCGACGGAGCCGAACCCGTTCGGATTTGCGCCGGCGTGCTGGATCCGGCACGAAACCGTGTTCGGGAACCGGGGTGTCGGGGCGCTGGAAAAGACGATGCGGGCGGCGTTCGAGATGAACTCCGTGCTGTCGCACGCGATCGACTACCAGCGGCGGCAGTTCTCCGCGCCGGTGGGCGTGATCGGCGGGGCGACGCAATCGCTGGAGCGGCGGGGCGCGGGCGCGGCGCCGGAGCGCGGGCCGGAGGCGGCGGCGCGGGAAGCCCGGGCGGCGGCCGAGACGATGAGCCTGCTGTCGTTGCAACAAGGCGGGCAGTTCGTGACGGTGCAGTTCGACGTCGGGCAGACCACGCAGATGCTGCAACTGGTCATGGACGCGATCCTGGCGGAGGCCCCGGAGGCGCGATACGCGCAGCAGATCCTCGGGATGACGCAGGTGACGGCGCCCGGCATCGAGCGGGCGCTGGGGCCGATCGTGGGCCGGGTGAAGCGGGCGCGGGCCAACCACGACCCGCAGACGGTGAAGCTGCACCAGATGGCGCTGGCGATGCTGGGGTTCCGGCTCGCCAACGGGGACTACCCGGAGCGGGTGACGGCCGAGCGGCCGGCGCGGTACGAGGCGTTCCGGGCGTTCGACCTGACGAGCTACGGGCGGGGGATGCTTGATTTCACGATCCCCGACCGGCCGGTGATCCCCGAGACGGCGCAGGAGCGGGTGGAACTGGCGCTGTTGCGGATGCAGGCGGGCGCGGACCGGCAGGCCCTCGGCGAGTTGGGCTACGACGCAACGCCGGGCGAGGACGGGGAGCCGTCGGAGGTGGACCGGATCGTCGCGGAGCGGCGGGAGGCGGGCGAGGACGCGGCGACCCAGTTCGCGCGGTCGTTCAACCGCGGATTGGGAGCCTAGGCGGTGGCGTCGCGGCTGGAACGGGCCATCCGGCGCGAGCGGGAGGCGCTCATCGCCGGCGACGACGCGGCGCAACAGCGCCTGATCCGGGCGTGGCTGGCCGGAAGGCGGCGGCTCGAAGCGCGGATCGCGCGGCTGGAGGCGCTGCTCGCCGAGGAGCGGACGCCGGCGCGGGTGATGGCGTCGGCGCGCTACGCGGAATTGCTCCGGCAACTGGACGCCGAGTTGATGGACCTCGGGGCGCTGCTGGTGTCGGAGACGGTGGCGCGGCAGCGGGAACTCGCGGAAGCGGCCGGCGAGTCGGCGCGTCGGCTGGTCGAGGCGCAGGCGCCGGGGCTGGCGGCCGACTTCGCGACGCTGCCGCGCGAGGCGGTGGCCGAACTGGTGGGCGTACTCGGCGACGGGAGTCCGGTTGCCGAGGCGGTCGGACGGCGGTTCGGGTCGTTCGCCCAGCAGGCACGGGACGAACTGGCGGCGGGGCTGGTCGAGGGGATCGGGCCGCGCGAGCTGGCGCGGCGGATGGGCGCGCTGGGGGACGGGTTCGTCGCGCGGCACGTGCTGACGACGGCGCGGACCGAGACGATACGCGCCCACAACGCCGCGTCGCTCAGGACGTTCCGCGAGAACGCCGACGTGCTGGACGGGTGGCGCTGGCTGGCGACGCTTAGCAACCGGACGTGTTTGGCCTGCCTCAACCAGCACGGGCGGTTCTACCCGCTGTCGGTCGGGTTCTTCCCGTCGCACCCGTGCTGCCGGTGCACGCCGATTCCGGCGGTCAAGGGCCACCGGCTGGACATCGGGCCGACCGGGGAGCAGTGGTTTAGGTCGCAGGCCGTAGCGGCGCAGCGCAAGCAGATGGGCACGACGGCGCACGCGGCGTGGCGCAACGGCGAGATCCGGTTTTCGGACTTCCTGGGGGAACGGAACGATCCGACGTGGGGGCCGGGCGTTTACGAGCGGTCGCAGCGGGAGATCGTGGGCGATCGGCAGGAACGGAGGGCAGCCTGATGGCCGTGTTCTACCTGAAGGTTCCGGCCGCCGGCGGGAACGACGCGAACGACGGCGCGTCCCCGCTGCGGCCGTGGGCAACCGTCGCGAAAGCGGCGCAGCGGATCTGGCAGCCCGGCGACGTGCTGCTGATCTCGCCGGGAACCTACCCCGCGACGGCCGGGCTGGAGTGGTGGGGCGGCGGCGAGCCGGGCAACAAGGTCGCGATCCGCACCGACGGCGGGCCGGCGCTCATCGACTGGGGCGATTCCCGGCAGGACGCATGGAAGTTCAACGTGAGCGGCGTCGGGTTCGTCGTGGCCGGGCTGCGCGGCACGCAGGACGAACGCGGCGGCGGCGCGTCGGATCGAATGTTCGTGGCGCAGGTGAGCGACGACGGGCAGCGCCGGCCGAGCGACGTGGAGTTCCGGGGCATCGTCGCCTGGGAGGGGTACGAACTCTTCAAGGCCAGCGCGGCGCACCGCATCCGGTTCGTGGGCTGCGAGGGGCACGACGCGACCATCGCCGGCGGGATCGTCGGGGAAGCGGACGATTGCGCGTTCGAGGAGTGCGTTATCTGGGACTGCGGCGAGGGGCTGCAGGCCAAGGGCGGCTGCCGCAACCCGCGCATCCTGCGCTGCACGATCGCCGCGATTGCCGGAGGGAACGCGATCACGCTGGGCGGCGCGTCGGTCATCCACGACGGCAGCGATCCCGAATGGTGGCGGGACGACGGGTACGAGAGCAGCCACGCGATCACGGCAAATAACGTCATCGTCGGCGTGCCAGGGGTGGCGACGAACGCGGCGGTGATGATCCAGGGCGCGAAGCACGCGCGGGCGGCGAACAACACGGTCATCAGCCTCGACGGAACCGTGCCGTACCAGGACGGGATCGAGACGGCGTTCGACCACCGGACGGGCGGCGGGGCGAACTGGACCGGCGGCAACCCGACCAGCGCGGACGTCGTCATCGAGAACAACCTCGTCTACCGCTGCGCGACGTCGGTCTACACCCGGCAGGACGTGGGCGGCAGCAACGCCTACCGGAACAACACCCACTACCTGACCAACTGGGTGACGACGGCCGATGACCTCGGCGGCGAGTGGGCATTCGCCGGCAACGCGACCCGCGATCCGGGGTTCCAGCGGGTCGCCGGGATTGACGACTGGCGGGAGATCGACGCGCGGCTGATGGGCAGTTCGCCGGAGCGGGGATCGGGATCTGCCGTGGCGCACGCCGGGTTTGGCGGCGAAGAGATCGACGCGGATCGGGGCCGGGACGGCGGGCGGCGCGGCAAGGGCGGCAGGGACCGGGGCGCGTTCGACGAGTCGGGGCGGCGGGAGCGGCGCCGGCGGCGGGCGCGGTTGTGGAGGGCGGCGGCGTGAACGAGCACGAGACGCAGGAACAGCGAAACCGGCGGATCGCGAAATTGCGTGCCGAGCAATTCGGGGACGACCCGATCGCCAACGCCTACGCGGTCTACGACTCCGATCCGCGCGTTAGCGGACCGGACGACTTTGAGGCGTTCCGCGACGCGGCGCTTATGACCCTGTCGTTCAGCCTCGAACTCGTTTGCGTAAACCGCGACGACGCGCACGCGGCCGCCTCCCTGTTACGCGATCACGCGGGACGCACGGATCCTCACACTGTGGCGCTGATTGACCGCCTGTTTGCTGCGCTCGACGGCGGCGACCCACAGCGGAGAGGCTGAAATGCACGCCGACGATCTTGCCTTCTACCGAGAACTTGAGGCAGAGGCGAGGAAGGCGTTTCCGGTCGGCACGCGGGTGTTCGTCAAGACGTCGCACCCGTGGGGAAACCGGACGGCGACCGTCATCGGCCGCCCGACCATCGCAATCAGCAGGGGCCACGACCGCGTGGCGATCTACACGCGGGTCGCGCTCGATGACGGCGGGACGACCGGCGTGGAGCCGCACGAAATGGAGGTTCGGGCATGAACGACGCCCAGCACGCCGTCTATTCCGCCTACCTGCGCGACCTGGCCGACCGGCTGCTGCTGCGAGACTGGGAGCTCCTGCTTCAGCGCGACCGTGCCGAGGACGGTTCCTACGCCTGCGTCTGGATCTCCGACACCGAGAACCTCGCCACTGTCCGCGTCTGCGGTGACGAGTTCTTCGCCTCCAAGGCCGAGGACCGCCGCGAGTGGCTGACCCACGAGCTGCTGCACGCCCACCTCGACCGGCCCGACCGGGTGATGACGCAGCTTGCAGCGATGTTCGAGGACAACACCGCCACGCAGCTCGCGAAGACGATGCACCACAAGGAAGTCGAGGTCTGCGTGCAACGGCTCGCACGGGTCCTTGCACCGCTGATGCCGTTGCCGCCGGAGGTGGCCGAATGAGCGAGGAGCGGGCACGGCGGCTGGCGGTGGTGGTGCGGCGGGCGTTGCTAATGATCGTCGGCGCAATTGAGGCAGAATTCGGGTTGGAGCGAGACGAACGGCGCGCCGCATGATGGAGGTAAACATGGCCGATAGCGAGTCGCGTACCGGGGAGATCCGCCGGGACATCCTCGGAGAGTTTGATCGTTGCATGATGGAGGAACTGGCGAGCCGCAATTTCCTCCCGCAGTTCGTGTACATGAACGAACCGACGCGGCGAGCCCTGGTTTGGGACTGGCGGGACAAGTGGGGGATGGACCAGCAAGCCGGCGACGACGAGTACATTCGCATGAGGATGACGTGGTTCAAGCTCCACGTTGATTCGTCGATGCCCGACGGCGAGTTCGTGTTTGAGGCCGACCCGCGTCCGGTGTGAGAATTTGCTAGACTAAAGCCACAACCCAGAGGGCCGCACCCGAGAGGGTCCCGCCCGCTTCTGTCCGGGGTCGCCGCGCGAGCGCCCATCCCGGTCGGGAGCGGGCGTTTTTGCGTGCCCTTAACAGGCCCACCGGAGCCGCGATCCGGGCAGGAGCACAGCATGTTCGTCCGGCCGCTGTCGTCCTTCGTTCGCCTGCCGCTGCTGTCGCCCGAGGGCGAGGGCGGGGGAGGCGGGAACCAGAGCACCGACCCGGCGAAGCCCGAGGACGCGAACCCCGGCGAACAGGGGGATGCGGGCAAGACCAGGGTCGAGTTCAGCGACGAGCAGATGGCCGAGCTAGGCCGGATCGTCGCCAAGGAGCGCAAGGAGGCCGAGCGCAAGGCCATCGACAAGGCGAAGGCCGACGCCGATGCGGCGGCCGAGCAGGCCCGCAAGGACCGCGAGCGCGACGAGGAGATCAAGCGCGGCGAGTTCGACAAGGCCCGGTCGTCGCTCGAATCGGAGCGGGACGCGGCGAAGGGCGAGGCGACCTCGCTCAAGGCCGAGAACGACCAGCTCCGCGCCGCCGTCGATTCGATCCTGACCGCCGAGTGGAAGGCGCTTCCGGCCGAGGTGCGGGACGCCTATTCCGGGGCCGACGACGACCCGCTCGCGAAGCTGGCGTGGTTGCCGAAGGGCAAGAAGCTCGCCGAGAAGCTGACCGGGTCGAACAGCGGCGGCAACCGGGCGGGACCGAAGCCGGGCGGCGACGGGGCGCCGGAGATCACCAGCCTCGTCAGCGGACGACAACTCCTCGGCTAGCGGGACGCGCGGCCGGGGCGAGGACAGGAGCCAGCAGACATGGCCGACCTTTCGAGCACGGCCGCGAACCTCCGGATTCTGGAGGGGATCGAGGCCCGGCTGATCCCGATGATCGCCGACGAGACGATCGCCAAGGGGGACGCGGTCTACCGCAAGACCAACGGCAAGGCCGCGAAGGCGCGCGGCAACGGCGTTTCCACCGCCAAGGTGGTGGGGATCGCGACCAGCGACGCCGCGGCGGGGCAGCCGTTCGAGGCGCTCTACCACGGGCGGATGGTCGGGTACGACCTGTCCGGGGTGAACCCCGGCAGCACCGTGTACCTGTCGGCGGCGACCGCCGGCAAGATCGACGGGGCGATCGTCACCGGAACCGGCAACGTGGTCGCCGGGCTCGGGACGGTGCACGCGATGACCGACGTGGGCGGGACGCGCTTCATCTTCTTCGACATCCCGCAGAACGCCACGCCGGTGGCGCTGGGCTAGCCCTGAGGAGGGGACGGACGACATGGGCCAGCTTGCCGGAATCCTTCGCGTCGAAGACACCGCGCCCGTGGCCGGCATCGCGCCGGACGAGGTCGGGAACGCGGTCAACGACCTGCTCGCGCGCTACGTCGCCGAGCGCAACGCCTGGCAGAACTTCCTCGTGGCCGGGGAAGTGACGAACCCGAAGCAGCTCTACAAGCTGGGCGGGATCGACGAGGGGCAGGAGATCGGGCCGGACGGACGCCCGCTTGAGACGCGGCCCACCGGGCAAGTGGACGTCGCGTTTCCGCTGAAGCGGATCGGGTGGGCGCTCGGCTGGAACTACGAGACGCAGGCGTACATGACGGTGGCCGACCTGGAGCGCAACATCGCGGCGCAGCAGGGCGGCAACGCCAAGCGCCACATGCGCGAGCAGTTCCGGGCGGTCTTCAACAACGCCAACTACACCGTGACCGACCCGCGCCACGGCAGCCTGACGGTGCGGCGGCTCGCCAACACCGACGGGACGACCTACCCGCCGGCGTTCAACTCGGACTCCGAGTCGGACGACAACCACTACCTGGTCAGCGGGTACGCGCACGACGCGATGAGCGCGACGAACAACCCGTTCGCGACGCTGAAGGCCGAGATCGTCGAGCACTTCACGAGCGCGACGGCCGTGGTCGCCATCGTCAACGCGGAGCAGCGGGCCGAGATCATGACGGCGCTCCCGAACTTCGTCGATGCGCCGACCGCTGGGGTCCAGCCCGGCGGCGGGGCGACGACCGCGTCGGCGTCGGCGCTCGACGGGGTGAACGTGCCGGGGACGTTCCTGGGCGTGGACGGCGATTCGGGCGTGTTCGTCTACGTGGACGACTCCGGCCGCGTGCCGGCGAAGTACGTCTACGCGCAGGCCATCGGCGTGCCCGCGCCGCTGCTGCGGCGGGTGCCGGAGGCGGCGGCGCTGCAAGGCTTCAAGCTCGAAGCCGACGAGGCGCATTACCCGCTGTTCAAGCGGACCTACGTCGATCGCTTCGGCTACGGCGTGGCGAACCGCCTGAGCGCGGCGGTGATGTTCCTCGACGCCGGTTCGTGGGCGAACCCCTCGGCTTACGCGTGAGCTTGAGCCGGTGAGGGGGTAGCGCCATGGCGAGCAAGATCGGGCTCTCCTACAAGCGGGAAGCGGCCGCGGCGCGGCTGGCGTCGGCGGTCAACCGGCTGGCGGCGCGCGGCGTCGACGTCGGGAGCGACCCGAAGCCGAGCCGCGACCCGGACGCCAACGCCGTCGCGATGCTCGACCGCACCGCGGACGTGCTGGAAGCGGCGATCGCGCGGATCGACGAATTGAAGCAAGCCGAGTCGGACGCCTTCGCGAAGGGCGAAACGGCCCTTGCCGCGCTGCTGGCCGAGCGGGACGCGCTGCTGACCGAGCGGGACGCCGCCGCGAAGACCGGCAAGGCCGCGAAGCAGCCCAAGGGCGACGACGCGGCGAAGGGCGACGCGGCATGACGCGCGAGGAGGTCGCGGCGGTGCTCGGCGCGGAGCTGGCGGTGCCGCTGGCCGATGCCGGTATGGCCGCGACCGACACCGCCGGGGCGCTCAAGGAGCCGATCGACCGGGCGCTGCGCGGGTTGGGTTACGCCGAATCCGCGCTCGCCACGGCCGAACCGGACGATGCGCCGGGATTCCTGGCGCTGGCGACCTACGAGGCGCTGCGGGCCATCCTCAAGCGCATGACGAGCTTTACCGCGATGGCGCTGCCGGGCGGCCTGTCGCTGCACGACGAGCAGAGCGTCAAGCACGTCGAGAACCTGCTCAAGCAGGCGAAAGAGGACGTTGCCGCCCACTTCGGCGTCGTGCCGAGCGGATCAACCGGCGGCGTCGTGTCGATCGATCTGGACTTCCTTGCCGAGCCGGCCTACGGGGCGGCCCGGTGGTAGCGCCGCTGGTTCCCGCCGCGAAGCTGGCGCGGGTGCGCGCAAAGGTCGCGCGGTCGCACCAGTCCACCTGCCAACTGCTGAACCCGCCGGGCGGGCGCGGGGTGAGCGGCGGGTCCAGCGGGAGCGATTTCGTCCCGGCCGGAAGCCCGCTGCCGTGCCGGGTGGACCCGCCGACGCGGGAGCCGCGCGCCACGACGGTCGGCGGGATCGGGGCGGAGATCTCCTACGAGGTGGCGTTCGGCCACGGGACGCCCGTTTCGCCCCGGCAGCGGGTCGAGGTGGTCGGGACCGGGCAGGTGCTGGAGATCGTGGCGGTGGCCGACCTGGGGACGTTCGCGGCGGAGGTCGTGGCGTCCTGCGCGGACGTGGACTGAGGAGATTGCCATGACGAAGCCGGAGACCTATCGAGTCGGGTTGAAGGACGGCGGCGAGGTCGAGGTGGCGTCGCTGGCGGACGCGGCGAAGCACTACCCGGACGGGACGGTGCTGCACGGGTTCGGGCACGACGCGGCCGGCAATGCCGTGCAGGTGGCCGTCGAGGAGCCCAAGAAGGCCCCGCCAACCAAGAAAGCCCCGGCGAAGAAGCCCGCCGCGAAGAAGGCGGCTGCGAAGCCGGCCGCGGCCGCGCCGCCGGCGCAGGACGCCGACGCGCCCGAGGCGATCGGCGGCAACTCCGCGCCGACCGGCGGCGAGGGCTAGCGGGATGGCGAAGCCGGCGCTCCGGATCGACATGACCGTGAAGGCGAACCGGCTGCCGGCGATCGGCACGCGGGCGCGCCAGCAGATCGGGCAGGCGGTGCGGGCGGCGGCGTTCCGGGCGGTGGCGACGGCGAAGGTCCATGCGCCGATCGACATCGGCCACCACAAGGCCAACATCGGGTACGAGCCGGGCAAGGACGACCTGCACGCCACGGTGAAGGCCGGGGCGGGCTACGCGCTTTACCTGGAGCGCGGCACGCGGCGGATGGCGGCCCGGCCGCACGTCGAACCGGCGGTGCGGGCGGAGGTCGCGCACCTGGAGCGGGACGTTGCGGAGGCGATGCGGCCATGACCGCGATCGAGCCGTATTCGCTGGCCGCGGAGTGGGTTTACCAGACCCTCAAGGCCGACGCGACGGTGCGGGCGCAGGTGCCGGCCCTCGGCGGCGAGATCCGGGTGTACCCGTCGCCGCCGCCGGAGCGGGAGAAGCGGGTCGCGTTCGTCTCGGCGCTGGCCGGATCGTCGGTGGACCGGCCGAGCGGCGGGCCGACGATGTGGACGCTGCTGTGGGACCTGACGGCATGGCGGCAGACGGCGGACATGCCGCTGCTGGCCGTGCCGATGGCGGCCGCGATCGCGGCGCTGACCGGGCCGCGCTACGCCGGGAAGGGCGGGCGCTACGTCTCGCTGCTGACCGGTCAGGCGTGGGACGTGGAGTGCCAGTACCTGGACCTGATCCCCGATCCGGGGGACTACGCGGGGCCGCAGCCGTGGGAGCGGATCACCCATCGGTTCGAGATCCGGCTGGCGCCGGTGTGGACGTGAGCTAGCGGCGCGGGAGCCCTCCGGGCAGCGCGGGCAGGAGCAGGCCGTCATGGTGCAGAGCTACGCGAACGAGGAGTTCCGGATCGCGAAGGAGACCAGCTACGGCACGCTGGGCGGGTCGCCGAACTGGATCATCCTGAAGGACATCCGGCTCGACCCGCAGGCGAGTTTCGAGACCGAGGAGTTCATGGCTTCCGGCGACACCGCGCCGAGCGTGAGCGTCGTCAACGACGATTTCACCGTTGGTTCGGTGGCCGGGAAGGTCGGCTACAACAGCGCCGGCTACATGCTGCAGAGCCAGTTCGGCGCGCCGGAGACGACCACGCCCGGCGGGGCGACGACCGCGCGGCAGCACGATTGGGAGTGGGACGGGCGGACGCCGCTGGTGCCGGTGTCCTACACCGGGTCGCACGGCATCGTCGGCGCGGCGGATTCGATCCCGGGGCTGATCTTCAACGGCTTCGGGATCTCCGGCGGCCGGGGCGGCTTCGACCTGACCAGCGCGATCCTCGGCAAGGCGATGAGCAAGGGCGAGGAGCTGGGTGGGTACGTGCCGGCGGCCGGCGAGGACCCGGCGGTGGACAACGCCACGGTCGTGCCGCCGGTGCCGGTGTTCCCGCTGCACGGCAGCATCTTCATGGACAACACCATGGCGGCGGTCGGGACGACCCGGCTGTTGCAGGTCTACGACATGGGGATCGACATCGGGGAGCGGGTGGCGCGGACGCGGCCGATCAACGCGCTGCGGACCTCCGACGGGATCGTGGAGACCAGCGACCAGGAGCACACGGTCAGCCTGCAGTTCGGGGTCGATCCGGTGGAGCGGGCGAACTTCGATGCGATCCGGGCCGGGACCTTCAAGTTCGTGCGGGTGCAGTTCGAGGGCAACACGATCGAGGCGTCGATCAAGTACCTGCTGCGCTTCGACATGTGCCTGGCGTTCCGGGGCGTGAGCGCGAAAGAGGACTCCGATTCGGTGCTGACCCGGACGTGGGACACGCGGATCATGCGCGACCCGACGAGCGGCGTCGCGATGCGGATTCGGCTCATCAACACCGTTACCGCGTACTAGCCGGCGGGCGGGGCCGCCGGGGGGCCCCCCCCGCCCCCCCCCCCCCCGGCGGGGGGGGGG
>JAFAEX010000152.1 GCA_023423795.1 Chloroflexota bacterium
AGATCCCTCGACAGGCTCGGGATGACCGGCGCGGAGCCCGGGATGACCGGCGCGGTGCCCGGGATGAAAGGCGCGGTGATGCCGTCAGTCGGCGACGCCGCACCAGAGCATGGTCGTCGCGGCGAACAACTTCGTCGCTTCGATCAAATCCGCCACCGGGAGAAACTCGTCGGTGCCGTGGATGCCCCAGCTCGGGTCGCCGACGCCGAAGACGAGCGACGGCTGGCCGAGCGGGTACCAGAAGTTGGCGTCGCAGACGAACGGCGACGTCCGCACCTCGGGCGTGCGGCCGGAGACGCGCTCGCTGGCCTCGACGATGGTGAGCACGGCCGGGTGGTCGAACGGCATGTTCACCGGCTCCTTGACCCACGGCGCGGCGGATTCAGCGTCCAGCGGCAGGTCGAGGATGGGCGGGTGCTCGCGCAGCCACGGGTCGCTTTCCGTCACCCGGTCGATGGCGCCGCGGATGTCGGCCATCACTTCCTCGGCCGAAAGGTCGGGGTAGAAGAGCAGAGACCCGGTGACCTCGCAGGAATCCGGGATCGAGGTGAGGGAGGTGCCGCCCTGGATGGTGTTGATGTTGATGAACATCCCGCCGGAGGGCACGTTCGGGTTGGTGCGCCAGAGCATCCAGTTGCGCTCGAGGTCCAGGATGGCGAGCTGGTACTTGAGCATGTTGTCGATGGCCGAAACGCCGGGCCGCTCGACGCCGTGGGGCAGGGCCTGGGCGACGAGGTGCCGGTTGCAGATGTGGGTCGATTTCCCGAACACGGTCAGCTTGAAATACAGCTCGCCCTTGATCGTCGGGTAGACCGCGAAGTTTGACGGTTCCGGGAAGATCGCGAGATCGGAACGGTACCCGCGTTCGAGGATCGTGTTGCAGCCGATGTCGCGGCGGCCGGCTTCCTCGCCGCTGGCCTGCGCGAGCAGGAGGTCGCCTTTCAGCCGAACATCCTCGTCGTGGAGAATACGGGCGGCCATGGCGTAGGCGGCGATCGCGCCCTTCATGTCCGACGCGCCGCGGCCCCACAACTTGCCGTCGTGCACCTCGCCGGAGAACGGGCCGCCGACCGACCATGCCTCGGCCTGCTCCGGCGTCACCGGCACGACATCGGTATGCGCCGACCAGGTGAGGGAGCGCCCTCCGCCCACGCCCTTCCGCACCGCGACGACGTTCGGCCGCGATTCGGCGACTTCCCAGATATCGATCGCGTCGTACCCGCCGTGCTCGGCGAACCGGTCGCGCAGCCATTCCTGCGCCGGCCGCTCGGCGTCGGCGTTCGGTTCCAGGTCGGGGTTGACCGACCGCTGGCGGATCAGTTCGCCGGCGAAGGCGACGATCTCGTCCGCCCGCCGGTCGATGGCCGCGTTCACCCGCTCCAGAACCGCGTTGTCCACGTCGCCCATCACCAGCCCTCCCGGGATTCGCCGTCGATTCCGTGCCGATGGACTATCTTCGCAAACGGGATGGGCGCCGGGAACAGGACCGGCGCGCAACGCGAAGGAGACCGCCGATGGCGGACGAGAAAACGGGAACGAACCTGACCCACTTCGACGAGGCCGGCCGGGCGCGGATGGTCGATGTCGGCGACAAGGCGACGACGCACCGGGTAGCGGTCGCGACGGGGCGGCTGCGCGCGAAACGGGAGACGATCGACCTGATCCGGTCCGGCAAGGCCGCCAAGGGCGACGTACTGGCGGTCGCGCAGGTGGCGGCAATCATGGCCGCCAAGCGGACGCACGAGATCGTGCCGATGTGCCACCCGCTGCTGCTGACCAAGATCGAGGTCGCCTTCGAACTCGGCGAGGAGACGGTCGAGATCGCGGCGCGGGTCGAAACCCGCGGCCAGACCGGGGTTGAGATGGAGGCGTTGACGGCGGTTTCGGCCGCGGCGCTGACCGTCTACGACATGGTCAAGGCGGTCGATCGCGGAATGACGATCGAAGCGATCCG
This sequence comes from Chloroflexota bacterium, assembly GCA_023423795.1. Lineage (GTDB taxonomy): Bacteria > Chloroflexota > Chloroflexia > Thermomicrobiales > UBA6265 > CADCWF01. The sequence goes on from JAFAEX010000152.1 coordinate 1,955, forward strand.
GGTGGACGAGAAGCGCGGCGGCGCCTCCGGCGACTGGCGGCGCGAGGGCTGAGGCGGGCGTCCGTGCGTGATAACCCTCCCGCGCCGCGGGGGAGGGTCGTACAATCGCGTCACGCGGAACACGACGCGAACGTCCCCGCGGGGATCGGGGACAGCGAGGGAGACCGTCGATGTCGGCCATTTCGGGGGGACAGGCAACGCGAGCGGTCGGGGTGACGATCCCCGGCGCCGACCGGATCGTCTGGTATTTCCTGCGGATCTCCGGCCTGATGCTGGTGGTGCTGGCCGGGCTCCACATGTACATCACCCACTACGCGAACGTCCCCTCGGAGACGACGTTCAATTTCGTGGCCGGCCGCTGGGCGAACCCGCTCTGGCTCGCGTTCGACTGGCTGCTGCTGATGTCGGCGCTCTGGCACGGGGTGCTCGGGCTGCGCTACTCGATCACCGACTACCTGCGGGCGCCGGGGCTGCGCGTCGCCGGCATGGCGCTGATGTGGGTGATCGGGTTCGTCTTCATGACGATCGGCACCATCACGATCTTCACCTTCAACGCCGAGGCCGCCGGCACCAACACCGGCCCGCTTTCCGGCGCGATGTGGATCTCCGACCTCATCGGCTGGTCGCTCTACCTGATCGCGGCCGGCACCTACATCGGCGGGATTGCGCTGGTCGTGTGGGTGGTGCGCTCGCTGATGCGCGGCGGGCCGCCGATCTACAGCGGCGATCCGGGCCAGTACGCGTGGGTGTTGCACCGGGCGTCCGGCATCGGCGTGCTGGCGTTCCTGCTGGTGCACATCCTGTCGATCATGCTCGTCGGGCTCGGGCGGGACGTCTACAACCACTCGGTCGAGTTCTACGGCCGTCTGGAACTGATCCCGATGGAGATCGCCCTCGTCGGCGCGGTGATCTACCACACGCTGAACGGGCTGCGGGTCATCGCGATCGATTTCACCTCGTGGGGCTACCGCAAGGAGCGGGTGCTGTTCTACGGCGTCCTCGCGCTGACGGTTCTGCTGACGCTGCCGAGCGGGTGGATCATCCTGGCGCACCACTTCGGCTGGTAGCCGCGCCGGACAAGCGACGAGGGATTGACGGGGCGGCTCGATGGAGCCGCCCCGTCGTTCTTCACGTATTGCCGGATGGTTCAGCGCCGCGGACGGCGCCGTCGCCGCGTCAGCCTCGATTCGCGGTCGCTGCGAGATACGCGAGCAGGGTTCGCACGCCGACGCCGCTCGCGCCCTTCGGGCCGAGCGGATTCGCCTTCTCGAACCGCGACGAACCGGCGATGTCCAGGTGCGCCCACGGGAGCCCTTCGCTGAAGTGGCGCAGGAAAAGGGCGGCGGTGATCGAACCACCGGCGCGGCCGCCGGAGTTCTTGATGTCGCCGACATCGCCCTTGATCTTCTCTTCCAGTTCGTCGAACAGGGGCATCCGCCACGCGCGCTCGCCGGACTCGGCGGCGGCGTCGAGGATGCCGTCGGCCAGCCGGTCGTCGGAGGCGAAGAGCCCGGTCGCGCCGTTGCCGAGGGCCACGACGATGGCGCCCGTCAGCGTCGCGAGGTCGATCAGTTCGGTCGCCCCACGGCGGGCGGCATCGACGAGGCCATCGGCCAGCACCAGCCGGCCCTCGGCGTCGGTGGAGAGCACCTCGATGGTGACGCCATTCATCGGGCGCAGGATGTCGCCCGGCCGGAACGCCGCACCGGAAATCATGTTCTCCGCACAGCAGATGGTCGCATCGACGGCGATGGGGCAGCGGAGTGCCGGGAGGGCCGACATCGCGGCGAGGACGGCCGCGCCGCCGGCCATGTCCCCCTTCATCTCCAGCATTCCCTCGTAGGTCTTGATCGAGTAGCCGCCGGAGTCGAAGGTGATGCACTTGCCGACGAGGCCGACGACGCGATCCGGGGCGGCGTTCTCACCCTCGGGCCGGTATCGCACGCGGATCAGGCGGGGCGGGTTGACGCTGCCCTTGCCGACCGCGAGGATCGCGCCTGCGCCGAGGGCTTCGAGGTCCTCCGGCCCCAGCACCTCGATGTCGAGCCCGGTCCGTTCTGCGACCTCTATGGCGCGGTTGGCGAACTGCTCCGGCGTCAGGTCGGCCGCCGGGGCGTTGACGAGGTCGCGCGCCAGCGCGACGGCGTCGGCGATGGCCTTGCCGCGCTCGATGCCGGCGCTGATCTCATCCGCTGCCGCGCTATCGCCGACGAAGACCAGTTCCTGCACATCGGGCGGGGAGCCGCCCGCGCGGCCCGCGCCGTGGTGCTCGGTGTAGCGGTAAAGCCCGAGGACAGCCCCGGTAACGGCGGCCGCGGCCGCGTCGGACGTGGACAAGGCGGACGGCGCGCCGGGAAGCAGGGCGGCAAGCCGGCGCGCACCGGAAGATCGTGCCGCCTGTGCGGCTGCGCCGTAGGCGCGTGCGACGGCGTCTTCGCCGGCTCCGTCGCTCGTGCCGACGCCGGCGAGGATGATCCGCCGGGCCTGCGCCTGCCCGAGCGTCGGGACGACCAGCGTTGCCGCCACCTTGCCGTCGAAGCGGGACTCCGCCGCGAGCGCGGCCACCTCGTCGGCAATGGCTGCCGGCATCGCGTCGGCCAGAGCACCCGGACCGTTGCCGAGTGCGCCGGCCGCGACGGGAACGATCAGCGCGTCGCAGGAGACAGACGCGGGCGCGCCGGATTCGCAAAGGATGTCCACCACAAGCCTCCTCGTGCCGGCCCGCCGAGGAACATCGGTGGGCGGTCGTACTCGATTGCGCGACTGTACGGCATATCGAGCCGTGCGGAATGCCGCATACTTCGTAATTCCGGCGCGGTTGCGCCGATATCTGGACGGTGCTAGAGTCCGAGCGGGGAGTGTCCGTACACCCGGACGATGGGATCGATGATGGCGGAGCGGACGCCGGCGACGGCGCACGTCCAACTCGACGCCAAGCAATTGTGGCACGCCGTGCAGGCCGACTTGCGTGAGCGCATGTCCCGAACGTCGTTCGACAATTGGGTGCGGGATACGAAACTGGTCGGGTTCGAGGACGACGTCGCCACCGTTGGCGCACGCAGTTCGATCGTGGTCACCACGCTCGAGTCGCGCTTCGCCCAACGGATCGCGGACGCCCTGTCTCGCGTGGTCGGGCGGCAGGTGCAGGTCGCGTTCACCGTGCTTGGCGAGGCCGACCCAGTGGCGGATCGGCTCAACCGCGAAACGGCGGCGATGCTGCGCGGCGACGAAGGCGGCGATGAACCGGCGCCCGAACGACCGGCGGCAAGCAATCGCGGCGCGCGCGACCGGGGGGCCCAGCGTGAGGACAACCGCGTCCCGTCGCCGCGCCAGATCGAACTGACCGCCGCGCCGACCAGCAACCTGAACCCGCGTTACGTATACGGAACCTACGTGGTCGGGTCGTCGAATCGGTTTGCCCACGCGGCGTCCATCGCGGTGGCCGAGCATCCCGGGGGCAAGTACAACCCGTTCTTCGTGCACGGCGGGGTGGGGCTCGGCAAGACGCACCTGATGCACGCGATTGGGCACCGCGCGCTGGAACTGCGGCCGGGTTTGCAGGTGTCGTACGTCACGTCGGAGCGGTTCACGAACGAACTGATCGCCGCGATCCAGAAGCAGCGGCGGGAAGAGTTCCGGGCGCGGTACCGCGAAATCGACATCCTGATGATCGACGACATCCAGTTCATCGCCGGCAAGGACGCCACGCAGGAAGAGTTCTTCCACACCTTCAACGAGCTGTACCAGAGCGGCAAGCAGGTGGTCATCACCAGCGACCGGCCGCCGAAGGCGATCTCCGCGCTGGAGGACCGGCTCCGTTCCCGCTTCGAGGGCGGGTTGATCGCCGACGTCCAGTTGCCCGACTACGAAATGCGGATGGCGATCCTCCGGACCAAGGGCGAGGAACTGGGCGTGCCGCTGCCCGGCGAGGTGGTGGAGTACATCGCGCAGAAGGACCAGAGCAATATCCGGGAACTGGAAGGCGCGCTGAACAAGGTCATCGCGCGCGCGCAACTTTCGGCGGAGCCCATCGGCCTCTCGCTGGCGATGGAGGCGCTGACCGACGCGGCGATCGGTGCGCGGCGGGCCAAACTCTCGACCGCCGGAGTCGTGGAGGCGGTCGGCAAGCACTTCGGCGTCTCGATGACCGACCTCGCCGGGCAGGGCCGGGCGCGCAAGATCGTGCTGCCGCGGCAGGTGGCGATGTACCTGCTGCGGGAAGAAACCGGCGCGACGCTGCTGGAGATCGGGCAGACGCTCGGTGGGCGCGACCACACGACGGTGATGCATGGCATCCGGCAGGTCGAAAAGGCGCTGGCGACGGACACCGGATTGCGGGCGCAGTTGATGGCGATCCGGGAGGCATTGTTCGCTTCGGCGGGTTGAGTCGGTGCCTGACGCAGAACCGGGCCTCGGCCCGACGTACGTGCCAGCCGCACAGGCTCCGCACCCGGGGTGGAACGTGGCGCCATTGCCGCCGGCATGGCCGTCGTGCGGCGACCATTGGGCGTGTGGGTAAACGACACGTGCTTCGGCCTGCGGCTACCCGTTGGCGCGAAATCTGTGAGGCATCGCGCCGCCAGTGCCGCGCATCGTGCCCTACCGTTCGTAGGGGAGGGACCAGTGCCCTCCTTCGTGATCTCCGGCCGACGAGGGAGGGCACTGGTCCCTCCCCTACGAACGCCGTAGCAACCTCGGCGCCGATTCTCCGCTTCACGCTTTAGGGCGCCCGGCAATTGGGCGCTCCCGAAGATCGCCCGGCGGTCGGCCGACCGGAAATCGCGGCCATATTCGGCCGGCTTCGGTTGCCTTCGACACGACGGCTGGACAAGGCCAGTCGCCTATTGCCGGTAGCTCACAATCGAGGGCGGCGTCGGACACCGCGATCTGGTCGGTCCAGCACGCCAGAAAGTTAACCCCGCGAACGGACTGCCCGCTACTGCCCGCCGGATTCCTGCAGGATGTAGGTCGCGAGGTCGTCGATCTGCTTGTCGCTGATCTCGGTGGATTTGTAGGGTCCGGGTGGGGTGTGGCCTTCCCCATCGCGTACGAGGGCGTGCATGCCTTCGAGGGTCACGCTCGCGCCGAGGCTGCCGGGAGAGAGGATGTCCGGTCCGCTGCCGCCGGGACCGTGGCAGCCGGCGCACCACGTCGTGAACTGGCGCTCGCCGGAGACGGCATCGCCGAGCGGGGCGGCGCTCACGGCGACGGGGGTCGTTGCGGCTGCTTCGGCCGTTTCCGGTCCCGCGCCGGACTGCTGGCGGATGTAGGCCGCGAGGTCGCCGACCTGCTTCGCGCTGATTTCGGTTGTGGAGTATTTGCCGGGCGGGGTGTGGCCCTCGCCCTCGTGGACGATCGCGAGCAGGCGGTCGGTGGTGACGTTCGCGCCGAGGCTGCCGGCGGACAGGATGTCCGGGCCCATGCCGCCGGGGCCGTGGCACCCGGCGCACCAGGTGGTGAACTGGCGCTCGCCGGACACCACGTCGCCCATCGCGACGGCAGCGCCAGCCTCGGCTCCCGCCGTCGGGCTGGCGAGCGCGGCGGCGCGGGCGGCGGCGGTCGCCGATGCTTCGGCGGTTGCCTGCACGATCTGCTCGGCGCTGGGCGTCGGCGTCGGGGTGATGCCCAGGATCTGGTTGATCTGGTCGTCGGTGGCGCGGCCGCAGGCGGCCAAACCGACCGCCGCGCCGAGGACGGCCACGAGCATCAGACCACGGTTCGCCATGCGGCAACGCCCTTCGTGTCGCGGTTGGCGGACCGGCCGGTGGCGCGCCACGTTGCGCGGTACTCGCCGTACGAGGTTCCCGGAAAAGGTGGCGCGAACAGTAGCAATCGTCCGAACCGGCGTCAATCGCCGGTGGCGGACCCGTTGGTCCCGGCGCCCCGCAACCGCCTGGCCAGCAGCATGCCGGTCCCGACGACGATCAGGGCGAAACTGACCCAGTACGCGCCCGGCAGCGGCCCGACGTAGAGGCTGTCGAGCCGCAGGTTCTCGATCAGCAGCCGGCCGACGCCGTAGGTGATGCAGTACGTCCAGAGGCCGTCGCCCGGGCGCAGCCTGCCGCGCCCGATCGCGAGCGCGATCCACGAGAGCAGGGCGGCATTGGCGAGGTTGAACAACGATTCATAGAGAAACGTCGGGTGGAACGTGCCCACGTCCGCGTATGCGGGTGGGCGGTGCTCCGGCGCGATCGCGAGGCCCCACGGCACGCCGGTCGGGCGGCCGAACGCTTCCTGGTTGGCCCAGTTGCCCCAGCGGCCGATCGCCTGCCCGAGAGCGACGCCGGCGACGATGAGATCCGCCCAGGCGAGCATCGACTGGCCGCGCCGACGGGAGAACCACCAGAGCACCAGCGCGCCGCCGGCGAGCGCCCCGTGGATTGAGAGGCCGCCGAGCCGGATGTTCAGCGCTTCGGCGGGGTGGGCGGCGAAGTAGTCGATCCGCAGCAGGACGTAGGTGAGGCGCGCGCCGACGATGCCGGCGGCGACCATCCACGGGGCGATGTCGAGCGGGAACTCGGGGTCCATTCCGCGCCGTTCGGCCAGCCAGCGGATGAGGGCGACGGCGGCGACGATGCCGCCGAGGATGAAGATGGCGTACCAGCGGATGCCGATGCCCGCGACGTGGAATGCGAACGGATCGGCGGGCGACGGCATCCAGTGACTCCCGAGGGCGAAGCAGGCGAAACCGCGGCGACGGTCAGGCGCGGCCGGCGCGGGCGATGAAGGCGTCGAGCTCGGCCGGGGTGGGCAGGGCGTCCCACGCGCCGCGCTTCGTGGTGGCGAGCGCGCCCGCCGCCGATGCGTAGCGCAGGTCGTCCGCGGTCGGGGCGCCCCAGCCGCGCGAGGAGAGCCGCTTCAGCAAGGCGGCGGTGAAGGCGTCGCCGGCGCCGGTCGGTTCGACGGCATCGACGGTCCACGCCGGGACGTGGACGACCCGACCCGACTCGGCAACGCGGAACCACGAGCCGCGTTCGCCGTCGGTCAGGACGGTCGCCGCGTTCGGGGCGTGCTCGGCGACGCGGGCAAAGACCTCTTCGGGGGTGATGCCGGGCTCGAAGATGCCGCGCGCGTCGTCGAGGCTGAGTTTGACGAGGGTGGCGTGCCGCAGGACCGGCAGGCATGCCGCGCGGGCCTCGCCGAGGTCGCGCCAGAGCGAGGGCCGCAAGTTCACGTCGAAGCAGAGCGGCACGCCGGCCGCGCCGGCTAGTTCGGCGGCTCGCCACATGGCGGCGCGGGATGGTTCGTCGGAAAGCGCGATGGAGCAGACGACCAGCGCGCCGAGGCGGTCGATGCCGGCGGCGTCCATGTCGTCCGGGGAGAGCCGCAGGTCGGCCGCGCGCAGCAGCCAGAAGTGGCCGTCGCCGGCGGCGTCCTTCCAAGCGAAGGCGAGTGTCGTCGGGGCGTCGTGCGTGCGCCGCAGCCGGGAAAGATCGACGCCTTCGGCGGCCAGGGCCGTGGCGAGGCGCTCCCCGATCGGGTCCGCGCCGACGACGCCGGCGAACGCCGCCGGCAGGCCGAGGCGGGCCATCGCGACCGCGCCGTTCGCCGGAGCGCCGCCGGCGCGGGCGGCGAAGGTGTCGGCGCTGCCGAGGTCCGGCGCGCCGTCGGTCACGATCAGGTCGAGCAGCAGTTCGCCGGCCGCTAGGAACTGGCCATCCGGGAAGACGCGATCGGTCATGCGCGCGGGCTCCTGCTCGGCGACGGTCGGCGATTCGGGTTCAGGAAGACATTATCCGGCGGAGGCCCGGACGGGCGAGGCCGCCGAATCGCGCCGGACCTCGTAGACGTCGCGGATGCCTTCGAGCTTGCGGAGGATCTTGCCGAGCTGGCCGATGCCTTCGACCTCGACGGTGACCAGCAGGGTGACCGTGCGGTCGTCGTGCGTCGTGGTGAGCACGGAGAGGATGTTGACGCGCTCGTCGGCCAGCAAGGTGCTCACGTCCTTGAGGAAGCCGACGCGGTCCCACGCCCGGACGCGGATGGTGACCGGAAAGGTGTCCTCGCCGCGGTCGCCCCACGTGACCGGCACCAGGCGCTCCGGGTCCGGCAGGTTGGCGATGTTCGGGCAGTCCTGCCGGTGCACGGTGATGCCGCGGCCTCGGGTGACGTACCCGACGATCGGGTCGCCGTTGACCGGCTTGCAGCAGGTGGCGAGGTTGGTCAGCAGGTCGCCAGCGCCCATGACCGAAAGCCGGGCAGGGGTGCGCGGCACATCGATATGCTGGGCCGGGAAGAGCGACGACCGGTCCTTCTGGACGTCGAGGCGGGACGCGATCGCGTGCGGCGACACCGCGCCGTAGCCGATGGCAGCCAGGAAGTCGTCCATCTTCAGGTACTGCGGGAACGCCTTCAGGATGTCGTCGGCCTTGACGTCGAGGCTGAGGCGGCGAAGCTCCCGTTCGAGGATTTCTCGCCCCTGGACGATGTTCTCGTCGCGCTCCTGGCTGCGGAACCAGCGACGGATCTTCTCGCGCGCTGAGGCCGTCGTGACGTACTCGGACGAGGCCAGCAGCCAGTCGCGGGACGGGCCGGTCTTGGTCTTGGAGGTGAGGACGCGGACGACCTGGCCGTTCTGGAGCTTGTAGTCGAGCGGCACGAGCTGGTCGTTGACCTTCGCGCCGACGCAGCGGTGGCCGACATCGGTGTGGATGCGGTAGGCGAAATCGACCGGGGTCGCCCCGGCCGGCAATTCGATGATGTCGCCGGCGGGGGTGAAGACGTAGATCATCTCCTGGAAGACGTCGGACTTGAGGGATTCGACGAATTCCTCGGCGTCTGCGACCTGGTCGCGCCAATCCATCAGTTGGCGCAGCCAGGCGACCTTGGCCTCGACGCGCGCGTCGCCCTTGCCCTGCTCCTTGTAGCGCCAGTGGGCGGCGACGCCGTTCTCGGCGATGCGGTGCATCTCCCAGGTGCGGATCTGGATTTCGATCGCCCGCCCGGCCGGCCCGATGACGGCGGTGTGGAGCGACTGGTACATGCTCTCCTTGGGGGTCGCGATGTAGTCGTCGAACTCCCCTGGAATCGGGTGCCAGTTCTCGTGGATGATGCCGAGCGCGCCGTAACAATCCTTGCGGTCGGCGACGAGAACGCGCAGGCCGATGACGTCGTAGATCTCGTCCAGCGCGCGGTGCTTCTGCTTCATCTTGCGGTAGATGGAGTAGATGTGCTTCTGCCGCCCCGTGATCTCGGCTTCGATGCCGCCGGCCTGCAACGCGGCCCGGAGTTCGGCCTTCACCTGTTCGATGTAGGGCGCCGCGTCCTGCCCGCGCTTGAAGAACTCCGCGGCGAGGGCGGTGTACGGCTCCGGATTGATGTACTTGAACGCGAGGTCTTCCAGCTCGGACTTGAACGGCCAGATGCCGAGCCGGTTGGCGAGCGGCGCGTAGATCTCCATCGTCTGCTGGGCGATGCGCTTCTGCTTTTCGGGCGGCAGCGCGTCGAGCGTCCGCATGTTGTGGAGGCGGTCGGCCAGCTTGATGAGGACGACGCCGATGTCGTCTACCATCGCGAGGAACATCTTGCGCAGGCTCTCGGCCTGGTGCGCCTTTTCGCGGGAGGCCGCGCCGTCGTCGCCGGTCCAAGGCAGCCGACCGAGCTTGGTCACGCCATCGACGAGTTTGGCGACGCGCGGCCCGAACTCGCGCTCGATGACGTCGCTGCCGACGTCGGTATCCTCGACCACGTCGTGGAGCAAGGCCCCGGCGAGGGTTTCCGCGTCGAGTTGCATCCGGGCGAGGATCGAGGCCACCGCGATCGGGTGGATCGCGTAGGGTTCGCCCGACTTGCGGCGGCAGTCGCCGTGCGCCGTGGCGGCGAAGACCCCGGCGCGCTCGACCAGTTCGACGTTGGCCGCCGGGAGGTAGCCGCGCACCTGCTCGGTCAGGTCGTCGAGAAGCTGGCGTACGAGCGGATCGAGCGCCTCGGACGCGCGTACGGACCTGTCTCCGGCATCGGCCGAAGAATCCGCGTTGGCTTGCGGCGACGTGACGCTGGCTTGAGGGGTCATGGGTTCGGGGATGATCCAGAGGGCGTTCGCGAACGCAGCGTCCTTCATACTACGTAACTTGTGGATACCGCGCAATGCGACGGAGGTTCGATCCCCGTGAATGCCGCCGAAACCGGGCACGCCGCCGCCGATCCCAACCGCATGATGCACCCGGACGAGGCGCGCGCCATCGTCCTCGCCGCGACCCGCGTCCTGCCGGTGGAGGACGTGCCGCTCGCCGCCGCCGTGTCGCGGGTGCTCGCCCATCCGGCCGTGGCCGACGAGGATTTTCCGCCTTTCCCGGCGGCGACGATGGACGGGTACGCCGTGCTGGCCGCCGACGCCTCGCCGTGGCGGGAGATCGTGGGGGAGCAGACGGCGGGGTTCGTGCTCGACGCGGAGGTGAGCGAGGGCTACGCGGTCCGCATCACGACCGGATCGCCGTTGCCGCGCGGGGCCGACGCGGTGGTGCCGGTGGAGCGCACGGAACTGGCCGACGACCACGTGGTGATCGGGCAGGAGGACGTGCATCCGGGCGAAAACGTGCGGAAGGTCGGCTCGGACCTCCGAAATGGCGAGGAGGTGCTGCCGGCGGGCACCGTGCTCGGACCGGCGGAACTCGCGCTCGTGGCGGGGCTGGGGCTGAACCCGGTCGCGGTGCGCCGCCGGCCGCGGGTGAGCGTGCTTTCGACCGGCGACGAACTGGTCGAGCCGGGCCAGCCGGTCGGCCCCGGGCAGATCCGGGATTCCAACCGCTTCGGCTTGCTGGCGGCGCTCGCGGGCGCGGGCGCGGACGTCGTCTGGCACGGGTCGGCGCGCGACGACCGGGCGACGCTGCGGGAGCGGCTGGAGCAGGCGATGGCGACCTCCGACGTGCTGGTCACCAGCGGCGGCGTGTCGATGGGCGAACTCGACCTCGTGAAGCCGCTGCTGGCCGAACTGGCCGACGTGCGCATCCGCCGGATCTTCATGAAGCCGGGCAAGCCGTTCACCTTCGCGGTGGCGCAGTCGTGCATCGTGTTCGGGCTGCCGGGCAACCCGGTATCCGCGCTGGTCTCGTTCGAAACGTTCATCCGGCCGGCGCTGCGGACGATGATGGGGTGCGCCGAGATCGACCGGCCGCGCGTTCCGGTGACGCTGGAGGCCGAAACGCCGCCGACGGACCGGATCGAGATGCAGCGCGCGCGGGTGCGCGTGGACGGCGAAGGGCGGTTGCTGGCGCGGCCGACCGGGAGCCAGGCGTCGTCGCGGCTGGCGTCGTTCGTCGGCGCGAATGCGCTGCTGGTGATCCCGCCGCGGGAAACGGCCTTCTCGGCCGGTGAGCGGGTGGAAGCGATGCTGCTGGCGCCGCCGGTGGCATCGGAATAGGGCGCTGGCCCAGATTCGGAATCCCGCCAGCGCTGCCCATCCCACTGCCGCCGTCCATCCCGCTCCCGCCGCCGTCGTCATCCCGAGCCTGTCGAGGGATCTGG